>JAILPC010000177.1 GCA_024690465.1 Ruminococcus sp. | reverse complement strand
AACCGAGAAAGAAAACGCCGATGTGCGTATAGAGAACATCGAAGAATTGAAATCAAATATCATCAAATTTGAAGATGAGTACGAGGAGGACGAGGCGACGCTCTCGGCGTTTCTGGAGGAAATCTCTCTGCTCACCGATATCGACAACTACGATTCCGATACTGACGCCGTAGTTATGATGACGCTCCACAGCGCTAAAGGTTTGGAATTTCCCGTTGTGTTTATCGCGGGAATGGAGGAGGGAGTTTTCCCCGGGGTATCCGTTTTCTCAAATCCCGAGGAGCTCGACGAGGAGCGCAGACTCGCGTATGTCGGAATTACGAGAGCGAAACAGGAGCTGTATCTTACCAAAACAAAGGGACGTATGCTCTTCGGCTCAACGACTCACAACGCGCCCTCGCGCTTTGTGGGTGAAATTCCCGACAATCTGATTAAGACAAGCGGAGACCGTTTCAGCTCGATGAGCGCAACACCCGCGTCGTTCGGTTTCTCAAAGAGTTCGTCCGATGCCTCGCCCTACAGCGTAAACAAAAAGGTTGCGCCGAGCTTTACGAAGCCTATTCAGAAGAACAATACAACCTTCGCTGTCGGCGACAACGTGCTTCACAAGGTTTTCGGTAAGGGCATGGTCGTAAAAGCAGAAAAAATGGGCAACGACACTATGCTCGAAATTGTCTTTGAATCCAAGGGAACCAAAACACTTATGGCAAACTTCTGCAAGATGGAAAAGATTTGAATAATCTTTAAACCGGAATGATTCTATGTCAACGGTGTTTGCAGTCAGCTAGGCACAGAGCAATTTTACCTTCAGGAAATCCTACGGCGACAAGAAGATTTCAATCGACAAGAACGGCAAAATAACCGTCAAAAAGGTCTTAAAAAAGTAAGATATACAGCCTTAAGTTAAGATAACAGCGGCGGAAACACTAACTACAATAAAGATTCAAAAAATGCTGTTGTTACGATAAAAGTAAAATAATCGCATAAGTAAAGGCAGCCTTTACGGCTGCCTTGCTGTTTTTGATTATTTAATCTTGTGAATCCATCCCTCGGGAGCTTCGATTCTGCCCATCTGAATTCCTGTGAGGGTATCGTAGAGTTTCTTTGTAATCGGTCCCATATCGTCCATACCGCTCGGGAAGCAGATTTCTTTGCCGTGGTCGTTAATTTTGCCGACAGGCGAAATAACAGCGGCAGTACCGCAAAGACCGCACTCGGCGAAATCCTTGACTTCCTCAAACTTAACAGGTCTGTGTTCAACCTTGAGTCCGAGATACTTCTCGGCAACAATCATAAGACTTCTTCTTGTGATTGAGGGGAGAATTGAGTTCGATTTGGGAGTAACTATTGTGTTGTCTTTTGTAACAAACAGGAAGTTAGCGCCGCCTGTTTCCTCAACATATGTGCGTGTAGCAGCGTCAAGATACATATTCTCGTCAAAGCCCTTTTCGTGAGCGTCAACAATCTGATAAAGGCTCATCGCGTAGTTAAGACCTGCCTTGATGTGACCTGTGCCGTGAGGAGCGGCTCTGTCATAGTCGCAGGTTCTGATTGTAATCGGCTTTGCGCCGCCCTTAAAGTAAGGACCTACGGGAGTAACAAATACTCTGAACTGATAATCGTCAGCGGGTTTAACGCCGATAACGGGATTTGTGCCGAAAATATACGGACGGATATAGAGTGTAGCTCCCGAGCCGTAAGGCGGAACGTAGTCTATGTTTGCTTTAACAACTTGCTCAACAGCGTCAATGAATTTCTCCTTGGGAACAGTCGGCATTTTAAGTCTTTCAGCGGACTGGATAAGTCTTTCGGCGTTGAGATCGGGGCGGAATGTTACAATACTGCCGTCCTCGGTTGTGTACGCTTTGAGACCTTCAAACACGGTCTGAGCATACTGGAGAACACCGGCGCACTCGTTGATTACAACGTTAGCGTCCTCGGTGATTCTGCCGTCATCCCATTTGCCGTCCTTAAAATCGGATACATATCTTTTTTCTGTCTGAATATAACCAAATCCAAGGTTAGCCCAGTCGATCTTTTTGTCAGCCATTTTAAGACTTCCTTTCATATAAAATAATTTAGCCGACTAAATTATACAACTATACGCAAAACCTGTCAAGAAATATAACGCTATAATTTTTATAATTCTCATTTAGAAATATAATTCAATAAAGTTTAATTATAATATTTCTGTTATAAATATCTCGGGAGCGCAAATTATGTCCAGAACATCCAAAATAGTTCTGACGGGCGGTCCGTCAGGCGGAAAGACAAAAGCTCTGAATATGCTTAAAATCAAGCTTGAAGCGTACGGTATCAAGGTTTTCACTGTTACCGAAGCGGCTACAGGCGTGCTTAACAGCGGCTTTTCGGGTGAAAAACCGAGCTATGAGTTTCAGAAGGCAATATCGCTTTATCAGCTCGAAGCCGAAAACAGGGCAGAGGAGCTCTCAAAAAACTACAACGCCGTTATAATCTGCGACAGAGGAATTATGGACAGTCGTGTTTATCTTGACGACGATGATTTTATTAAGCTCAAAAACGAGCTCAATATGAACGAGGTCGATATGCGAGACCGCTATGACGCGGTGTTTCACCTGGACAGCACATCGACCGACAACAGAGTTATCTACGAAAACGACGATGTCCGTGACGAAACAAGGCTTGAGGCGCGTGAAATAAACGAGCGCTCGCTCAGGGCGTGGTGCGGCAATCCTCACTACCGCTTTATTCCTGTCTGTGACAGCTTTAAAGAGAAGTTTGACTTTCTTGTGAAAGAGATTAAGTCTTTTCTCGGTATTCCGAAACCGCTCGAGATTGAGCGAAAATTCCTTATAAAATACCCCGATACCAAATATCTTTTGTCCTTGGTCTGCTCAAAATCTGAGATTGAACAGAGCTATATGATTGGTGAAGAAGGTAAGTTCCGTCTGCGTAAACGCGGCGAAAACGGTTCATATATTTATATGAAAACAATAAAAAATATGATTTCCGAAACTACACGTGAAGAAACCGAAATACGCCTCAGTGAAGACGAGTACTATAATCTTTTGAAGAACAACCTGATTACGGGAACAATCAAAAAGGAAAGATATTGTCTTATGTATGACGGAACATATTTTGAAATTGATGTTTTCCCGTTCTGGAAGAAACAGGCTTATATTGAGGTTGAGCTTCTCGACGAGAACTGTGAAGTAAAGTTTCCTGAGTTTATCGGGATTATCCGTGAAGTGACCTACGATCCAAAGTATAAGAACAGTTCTCTGAGCCGCAGTATACCTGACGAAGATTAAAATTTATTTAAAAGCACTAAAACTATTGACAAACTGCTTTGGTTTCGCTATAATAGAAAGGCTGATTTAGGTTTTCCGGAATCGGAATATGCGCCAATAGCTCAGCTGGATAGAGCAACTGCCTTCTAAGCAGTAGGTCAGGGG
>JAILPC010000171.1 GCA_024690465.1 Ruminococcus sp. | reverse complement strand
TACCGAGAATATTATTCTCGCGGCGGTGAAGGCTGAGGGAACAACAACAATAACAAACGCGGCGCGTGAACCCGAGATTGTCGATTTATGCGACTTTCTCAACAAGGCGGGCGCGCGTATCTACGGCGCGGGCGAGGGTGTTATCGTCATTGACGGCGTGAGCTCGCTTAGCGGTGTACATCATACGATTATACCCGACAGGATTGTCGCGGCAACGCTTATGTCGGCGGCTGCGGCGACAGGCTCGGATATTGAAATAGAGGGCATAATACAGGCTCATCTGAGCTCAATGATACCCGTGTTTGAGGAAAGCGGCTGCAGAATAACCTGCGACTGCGGAACAATGCGGATAAAAGCTCCCGAAAGGCTGAGAGCTATGCCGCTTATAAGGACAATGCCGTACCCCGGGTTCCCGACGGACGCCCAGGCTCCCGTAATGGCGGCGGCTTGTGTGGCGCTGGGTACGAGCGTGTTTGTCGAGAATATTTTTGAAAACCGATACAAGCACGTGGGCGAGTTGATGAGACTCGGCGCGGATATAAAGGTTGAAAATAAGGTAGCCGTTGTGAGCGGCGTCCGAAAGCTTTACGCCGCTAATGTTCGAGCCCAGGATCTGCGAGGCGCGGCGGGACTGATTGTAGCTTCTCTTGCCGCAGACGGAAAAACCGAAATCAGCGGAATTGAGTACCTTGAGCGAGGCTACGATAAATTTGAAATTCTGCTCAGCTCACTCGGAGCTGAAGTTAAGAAGATATAAGGTATAGGGAATAAGAATTTACTTGTAAGGTATAGGAAAAAGCAGGAAAAAGGATTCAGTAGTTTGTGATAATTGATATAAATCGGGTGTGGGCGGAGCCCGCCCATCACTAACCACTAACCACTGACCACTGAAAGGAAAGGAGGGTTCGAAATGGACGAAAGACCGAGACGCAGACGCGACCTCACACCCGAGGAGAAGCGCAACCTTGACCGTCAGCAGCTCAAAGAGCGCGAGTTTGAGCTCAGGCAGGCAAAGCGCGAAGCGAAGCTCAGAGAGCAGGCGCGCCGTGACGCGAGACGCCGCGGTGAGGATTCCCACATTGTGGTTGAAATCCCCGCGAAGCCCGAAAAACGTCCGAAACCTCCTAAACGTTCGCGCAAGAAAACCCTCCCCGACATGATTGAGAAAGAGACCGACAGGAGGGTAAGAGATCTCGAACCCACCGACCACCGTGACGGCGGTTACTATGTCAACGAGGTCGGAGTAAGGCGAAGGACAGCCGAAAAACAGCGTGTTAAGCGCAAAAAGGCACGGCCCAAGCCGATTTCACCCAAACAGCGCAGAGTAAGACGCATTATTGCCTATATGTCAATTATCTTAGTGGTAATAATCGTGGGCATAGTTCTTTCTCTGACAGTTCTGTTCAAGACCGAGAAAATCGAGGTTAAGGGCAACAAATACTACGACGAAAAGGTTATTGTCCAGCTCTCAGGACTCAAAGAGGGCGATAACATCTTTACGTCAACAATGTTCGCTAACACCGACAAAATCGTCGAAACACTTCCGTACATAAAGTCGGCGAGCGTCGGTTTCAACATCCCGAACGGACTTGTAATAACCGTCGAGAATCAGGCTCCCTACTATTCGCTCAAGAGCGGAAGCGACTATTTCCTCGTCAGCAAGGACAACCGAATTCTCGAAAAGGTTGACAAAAAACCCGACAAGCTGATGTTTATAGAAGCTCCCAAGCTCAAATCAACCGAAGCGGGCGATTATGTCGAGTTCGAGAAGGAACGCTACACAAAAGCGCTTGAGGCGATTATCGCGAGCCTCAAAAAGAACAATATCAAGGATATTACGGCTATCAGTGTCAAGGATATCAATAACATCACAATTACTTACGACAACCGTATTGTTATCAAAATCGGATTGCCCGACGATATCGACTACAAAATCCGCACAGCGTTTACAATTATAAATAAAAACCTTGACCCGCATAATACAAAGACGATTATGGGTATACTTAATGTGTCGAACTGTAACACGGGCTCCAAGAAATCGTATTTCGAAGAGGTCGAGATAAAAGAAACAACCGAGCCTACAAAAGCGACCGAAAAACCCAAGAAGAAAAAGAAAAAGGCGACCGAGGCAACCTCAGAGCCCGAGACCGAAGAGACGACGCCCGAAGAATTCCCGACAGAAGCGTATGAAGAGAGCTACACAGAGCCTGTAACCTTCTATGACGACCTTTACGGATACTACGGAATAGAGGAGTCTATCCAGCATTATGGCGGCGGCGACAGCAACGAAGGTTACGACCAGGGCTATGACCATGGCGACGGCAACACCGAAGGTGTCGATTATAACTACGAATAACGTTAATTTTGCCAAAAATACATTTGATTCGATAATTTTTTTCGTTTTTAAGTAAAACTTTAGAATTCATTGTTTACATTTGGTTAAAAATATGTTACCATTACAAGGTGAATTGACTATTCAAGTATTTTTCTAATATATCGATTAATCAAGGAGGATGTAAAAATGGCTTTTGCAGTAGAGATGGAAAGTGAATAGATGCCTGTCATAAAGGTAATAGGTGTAGGCGGAGGCGGCGGCAACGCCATCAACCGCATGGTAAGCATGGAAGTAAAGAACGTTGAGTTCATCGCAATCAACACAGATGACCACGTTTTAAGATTATCAAAGGCTTCACAGACAATTCAGATAGGCGAAAAGCTCACAAAGGGTAAGGGCGCGGGTTCAATGCCAGAAATCGGCCAGAAGGCTGCTGAGGAGAGCAAAGAGGAAATCGCGGCTGTTCTTAAAGATACAGATATGGTATTCGTAACCGCAGGTATGGGCGGCGGCACAGGTACAGGCGCAGCTCCCGTAATCGCTAAGATTGCTAAAGATATGGGTATCCTCACAGCGGCTGTTGTTACAAAGCCTTTCGCTTTTGAGGGTAAGAGAAGAATGGCACAGGCTGAGCAGGGTATTCAGGAGCTCGCGGCTTGTGTAGACTCTCTCATTATCGTTCCTAACGAAAGACTCAAATATGTTTCCGAGACACCTATCACACTCCAGAACGCTTTCGCTATCGCTGACGACGTTCTCAGACAGGGTGTTCAGAGTATCTCAGACCTCATCCTTGTTCCGGGTATGGTAAACCTCGACTTCGCAGACGTTACATCCGTTATGAAGGACGCGGGCTATGCTCACATGGGTATGGGCTACGCAACAGGCAAGGACAAGGCTACAGACGCGGCGAATGCTGCTATCTCCAGCCCGCTGCTTGAGACTTCTATCGACGGAGCTAAGGGTGTTATCATCAACATCACAGCTTCTCCCGACATCAGCCTCGACGATATCGACGCTGCTTCCACAATGATTAAGGACAAGGTTTCCGACGACGCGAACATCATTTGGGGCGCGGTTATCGATGAGAAGATGGACGACGCTATCAACGTAACGGTTATCGCTACAGGCTTTAACGGCGAGGGCAAACCCTCAATCGCGGCTGACGAGCACATCATAAGCGAGCCCGACGACAAGAAAACCGACGATGATGACGACGATGATTTCTATGACATCATGTCAATCTTTAATAAATAATATTATTGCAGGGGAATTTATTATTCCCCTGTTTTGTTTAATTTTTTTGATGAAGAGGAATTATAAATGAAAAAAATCATAACAATTATTTTCTGCGTGTTAACGGCGTTGCTTGTGTCGTGTTCGTGTGCTGACAGGCCCGCGGACAGCTCCGGCGCGAAAAGCAGCCAATCCGCAGGCAGCAAATCCAAAAAGTCACTGAAAAATGCCGAACTCGGCTGGGTTAAGTTCGATATCCCCGACGGCTATTCTATGAGATCCGAGGAAAAAGTTTCCCGTCATTACGCAATAAGAGAAAACGACAATGATAATTCAATAAACGATAATGCGATTCATATTTTCCTTATCGACAAAAAGAAGGGCAAAGATATGAAGAGTTTCATTAAAGAATACAACCGCTCCGCAAAAGGAAGCGTCCGGAAGAAAACCTTCGATATGGGCGCCTTTACATGGTACCCGGTATCCGACGATATGGACATTAACAGATATTTCGCCGAGGTTGATGATACTCATGTGTTAAAGGTGGATTCTTTAGGAGGAATCAGTGTCAAAGATTCTCCTGTCAAGGTCGTGCTCAAAAGCATCGATATTGTTGATATCAGCAAATGTCCGAAAGATGACAGTAAAGTAGTTAATCAGTAGTCGGTAAGCCTTCCCGTTGTGGAAGGCTGCTTAATTTTTTGATAGGAAAGTACAACAAACCGTATAAAATAATTATACATATAGTAATATTTCTTAAGCATTGATATTACAGTATCTCCTATAAAACAAAAAATATATATTGCCCGCTCAGCAGCGCGCTGCGCGCGCTTTCTTGTGCAGCAAAAAGGCAGCCAAAACGGCTGCCTGTCTTTTGTTTATCAGTTTGTTTTTCCTAATTCTACGTTTCTTTCGTACGAGGCTTTGACTGCTTTTCTTACGATGTCGTAGAGCTTGCTTTCTTCGAGCGATTTTACTCCCTCGATTGTGCTGCCGCCAGGGGAGCACACGTTCTTAATCAGAATATCAGGGTCTGTACCGCTCTCAAGGAGCAGCTTCGCGCTGCCGAGTACGGTCTGAGCCGCGAGTTTGAGCGAGGTATCGGAGTCGATTTCGCAGTCCTCGCCGCCCTGAGCCAGCGCTTTGATGAACATATAAACAAACGCCGGACCGCAGCCCGATACGGAACAGCCCGCGTTCATAAGCTCCTCGCCGATTGGCGTGAGCATACCCGCAAACTTCATATTGCAGAGGAATTTTTCGATATCCTCATCACTGACGTTTGAGCTCTTACAGAACAGGATTTCGCCCTGCTCAACGAGCACGGGAGTGTTCGGCATAATGCGGATAACTTTGTAGTCACCGCCTGCCAAAGAACGGATTGTGTCTATCGAAAGTCCTGCCGCCATAGTTACGAGCACGAGGTTGTCCTGCCTTTCCTTGAGCTCGTCTTTGATTGACAGGAGCATATCAGCCATCATCTGAGGTTTTACACCGAGGAAGATGTACTCGCAGTTTTTGGCGATTGTACGGTTGTCGGCTGTTTCTACGCCGAGCTTGTCAGCGAGAGCTTGAGCCTTGTCAGCGAAGTGGTCGGCTAAAAGTACGCTCTTTGTGCTCTTGCTCACGGCAGTCGCGAGCGCGCCGCCCATATTGCCTGTGCCGATGAAGCCGAATTGTTTAGCGGACATTTCCTTCACCTCTGACAATGTATTTATATGTTGTGAGCTCTTCAAGTCCCATAGGTCCTCTGGCGTGTAGCTTCTGGGTTGAGATGCCCATCTCGCAGCCTAGACCGAACTCGCCGCCGTCGGTGAAGCGCGTGCTTGAGTTAACGTATACCGACGAGCTGTCGATGCCGCGTGTGAACTTGTCGGCGGCTTCTTGGTTTGAAGTCACGATAGCTTCGCTGTGACCTGTTGAGTGGGTGTTGATGTGGTCTATCGCTTCGTCAACGTTCTTGACGATTTTGACCGCGAGAATGTAGTCGAGGAACTCGGTGTCAAAGTCGTTCTCGCCGGCGGGCGTGCCGTCGATAATCTGTTGAGCCTTCTTGTCGAGACGGAGCTCAACGGGATTTTCCGCTCTGTTGTCAACGAGCAGGGCTTTTAATTTCGGCAAGAACTCGCCCGCGATAGCCTCGTCAACAACGAGAACCTCCTCGGCGTTGCAGACCGAGGGACGGCTCGTTTTTGCGTTTTCAACAATTTTCAACGCCATATCGACGTCGGCTGTCTGTTCAACATAAACGTGGCAGATACCTGTGCCTGTCTGGATACAGGGGACAGTCGCGTTCTTTACAACCGCGGAGATAAGTCCTTTACCGCCGCGCGGAATCAGCAAATCTACATAGCCGTCAGCTGTCATCAGCTCGTGTGAGCTTTGGCGTGTTGTGTCCTCAACCAAGAGAACAAAGTCACGGTTAAGGCCGATCTTTTCAAGACCATCCTGAAGTGCTTTGACGATAGCTTCCGCGCTTGCGTGAGCTTCCTTGCCGCCGCGGAGAACGCAGACGTTGCCGCTTTTTAAGGCAAGCGCCGCCGCGTCGCTCGTAACATTGGGGCGGCTTTCATAAATGATTGCCACGACGCCGAGCGCAACCGCTGTCTTTTCAATTACGAGGTTGCCGTAGCGAACAGTTCTCTTGAGGACTTTGCCTACAGGACACTCGAGCTGAGCTACTTCGCGAACGCCCTGTGCCATACCCGCGATTCTCTCCTCGGAGAGTGAGAGTCTGTCAATCATTACGTCGCTGACTGTGCCGCGGGCGTTCTCGATATCCTTAGCGTTTTCTTTAAGAATATTGTCTGTGTTTTCGATAAGGCTGTCAGCCATAGCGTAGAGCGCTTCATTAATCTTTTCGGGAGAAACAGCGCTAATCTGTGACTTTGCCGCCTTTGCTTTTATTAATAGTTCCTGTGTTGTCATAATTTACTCCTTAATTGCTTCACCGCGTTTATCTTCTCTTATTTTCCTTCCCTTGAAGCGTGTGCATACGCCTTTGCCCTCAAGGATATCATACATTATTTCGGGGTTCCTGCCGTTGGCAATAACCATATCAATGCCGTTTGAGGTGACCATCTTAGCAGCGTTGATTTTAGTTATCATACCGCCTGTGCCGAGGATTGAGCCGCGGTTTTCAGCGAGCTTTTCAATATCGTCGGTTATCTCCTCAACAACCTCAATACGCCTTGCGTTCTTGTCTTTCCTCGGGTCTCCCGTGAAAAGTCCGTCAATATCCGACAGCAATATCAGCAAATCAGCCTTGACGGTATTGGCGATTGTCGCGCCGAGTGTGTCGTTGTCGCCGATAACAATTTCGTCGGTTGTTACTGTGTCGTTTTCGTTGATAATCGGGATTACTCCGAGCTCAAGCAGCTTGAACAGCGTGTTGTTGAGGTTCTTGCCGTAGTCCTCGATTGTCACATAAGCGCCGGTCATAAGAATCTGAGCGACGGTGTGGTTGTATTCGGAGAACAGCTTGTCGTAGGTGTACATCAGCTCGCACTGGCCGATAGCGGCAGCCGCCTGTTTGGTGGGTATGTCACTCACGCTCTTTGTCATGCCGAGTTTTCCGAGTCCCATTCCGATAGCGCCCGAGGACACGAGCACAATCTCGTGACCGGCGTTTTTGAGGTCGGAAACCACCTTGCACATATTCTCAACCCTTTTGATGTTCAGAAGTCCTGTTTCGTGGGCGAGGGTAGAGGTACCGACTTTTACTACAATTCGCATATTTTGTCACTCCAATCAAATAATAATCATACCATAAACCTCGCTTTTAGTCAATTTAAACGTTGACAAATTGTGTGAAAAGTACTAAACTGTTAAGGCATAATTTCTTAATGCGAATAATACGCGTTGTGAAAAGAGGGAAATTTATGAACAAAAACGGAATACTTATAAGAACGGTGACTCTGCTTGCGGCGATAGTTATTGCCGTGTCGTGCTTCGCGGGCTGCGGCTCAAACGACGACAGAGTTTACCGCACATACAAGGAGCTCAAGGAAGACGGCAACGTTAAAATAGGCGTTACATCCGACAACACTCCGTTCGGCTTTGCCGACGAGAACGGCGATTATCAGGGTTATGAAATCCGCTTTGCCGATCGTCTTGCCAAGGAGCTCGGGTTAAAGGTGAAGTTTGTATCCACCGAGATTGAGGACAGAGCAAAGTACCTCGAAACGGGCAAGGTTGATATCGTTATAGCCGACTACGCTGTTGAGAAAACAGCAAAGAAGGCTGTGGATTTCGCGAAGCCTTATATGAAAAGAGCGCTCGGCGCTGTTTCCGCTGACGAAAACAAGGTCGACAGCATTGAGAGCCTGGGCAAAAAGGACAAGGTGATTGTTGTTTCGGGTTCTGCCGCCGCTAAGTTTATGACGGAGAGTTATCCCAAGGTGAAGCTTTGCGAGTGCGCTGACGAGAACGAGGCGATTGACGCGATCATCAGCAACAAGGGTATTCTATGGCTCACAGAGAACACAAACGCCGCGGAGTTCGCTGTTCAGAACGACGATTTCTCGCTCAGAATTGCCGAAATCGGCGACGTTCTGGAGTACGCTCCCGCTGTTACAAAGGGCAACGGATCGCTCCTTAAGAAGATAAACAAGGCTATTGATAAGCTCAATAAAGAGGGCTTCTTCAGCACCGATTATCAGGAATCGCTCAAGAATGTTTTCGGTAAAAACTTTGAGAGCAATTTGCTCATCGGCGTCGAAAACGAGGACGCAGAGGAAACAACCTCGGCTTCGGAAAGCACCGACAGTACCGAGGGTACAACAAGCGCGACACAGAAAACAACGAGCACTGCTAAGAAAGCAAGTTAATAACTTTTACAGAGCACGCGGAAATATTCCGCGTGTTTTTTTGTTAAAATACTGTTATTTTGTCGCGGTATGATATATAATTGAGGCGGACATTAATTCAAATGAGAATTATTTTGTCCGCTCAAATAATTTTTTCGGAGGCAGTTATGGAATTCAGTTTGATGTTTCCGCTAAACGCTGAGAAAAAAACGAATACAATCAACAGCGAGTGCACAAACGACCTGTCGTTTGAGTTTTTGCTTGACGCGCTCACTGAGAACAGATACGAGCGTATCCACCTCTCAAATATTATGAGTGAAATCTGCTGTGACCCCGAGGTTATCAGTTACCGCTGCGGTGTTTTTGAGGACTTTTACAACCACAAGGAGCTGCGCGACGCTATGGAGAAGCTCGTTCCGCGTCTTGCGGATTTGAGGGATATCGAGCGTTTTCAGAAGGACCAGGAGGGCTCGGCGCTGTGGTCGCTCGTCAACAGGCTCAGAGAGATTGACGAGTATGTTGAGTGCATTACCTCACTCAAAGACACACTTGAGCGGCTAGACATCAAGTCCGACGGAATGAAGAAGCTGCGTGACCTTGTCACCGAAATTGACCGCGAGAGCGGTTTTGATGAGCTCAGAGCGGATATGGACGAGACGTTTGAGAAGGTTAGAAGGCTCAGGAGTATCACAATCGGCGTAAATCTCGACGAAATGCTCCGACCGAAAACCGCGGGTATTGTGTCGCTTAACGACACGGAGTTCCGCGACTCGGGACTTATGCGCCGATTTATGAAATTTGCCGACAAAAAGGAGCTGACTGAGGGCGTTGACAACGGCGAATCGGGACAGTTCCACCCCGCGAATCCTACGACAGCGCGCGTTGAGTTCGGCGCTATTGTTGCGACTGGTTTTACGAACGATATGAAGCACGAAACGTACGCCGCGACGGGCGCCGACACGATTTCAAACGCAATCAGTAAGCCTGTTTCAAAGATTATGAAGCGCACGGTTGACGATATAAAGTCAACGCTCAAAAGGTATGTAAACATCAGCGGATACGCGCTTATTAACCTTATGCCCGAGATAGTTTTCTACATCCGCTGGGCTGAGCTTATCGCGAAAATTGAGGCGACAGGTATGCCTGTTTGCAAAGCCGAGATTGCGCTTAAGGGCAGAGATAATTCTTTTAAAGAATTATACAATCTCAAGCTCGCGATAAACAAGGTCAGGGGAGAGGACATAAATATCATCACAAACGACATAGATTTCAACGACGAGCACAGGATTTTTATCCTCACAGGTCCGAACAGGGGTGGAAAAACAATCTTCACCCAGGCGGTGGGACTGGCTTTTCTGCTCGCTCAGTGGGGAATTTATGTGCCTTGTAAGAGCGCTGTTATCGGCCCTGTTGACAATATCTTTACCCATTTTCCCGCGGATGAGAACGAGACAGTTGACCTCGGTCGTCTGGGTGAGGAGAGCAAAAGGCTGTCCGAGATTTTTGACGTCGCGACCGACAAAAGCCTGCTGCTGCTCAACGAGAGTCTTGCCACAACAAGCGTCGCCGAGGGTTTGTTTATCGCAAAGGACGTTGTCAAGGCTATGCGCTATCTCGGCAACTCAGCCGTGTTCAACACCCATATGCACGAGCTCGCGAGAAGTCTTGACGAGTTCAACTCAGCCGAGGGGAAAAGCAGGGTCGAAAGCCTAGTTACAGGAGTTCGAGACGGAGAGCGAAGCTTCAAAGTGAGCATTTCACCGCCCCAGGGCTTGAGCTACGCCCGCGACATCGCCGAGAAATACGGCGTAACTTTTGAGAAAATAAAGGACGCTATTGACCGTAAGCAGTAGTCAGTAGCCAGTTAATGCGCAATTCGTAATTCGCAATGCGCAATTAATTGGGTGTAGGCGAAGCCCACTCTTCACTAACCGCTGATCACTAAAAAAGGTATCAAAAAAGCAATATTTGTTGACAAAAAATAGTGTATATTATATAATTATTCTGTTGTTTTAACGACAAAAATTAAAAGGAGACGTAGAAAATGAAAAAAGTATTAGCTTTAACACTTGCTATCGTTATGGTAGCTTCTATCGCTCTGTTCGCGGGTTGCGGCGAGACAGGCACAACTTCATCCGGTTCCGACACAAAGACTGAGGCAAAAACATATGTTATCTATTCCGATAACGCTTTTGCTCCCTTTGAGTATCTTGACACAAAGACAAAGAAGTATGTAGGCGTTGACATGGATATTATGGAAGCTGTTGCCAAGGATCAGGGCTTCGAGTATGAGATGCACAACGAGGGCTTCGACGCTTCTATGGGCGCTGTACAGTCAGGTCAGGCTGACGGTATGATCGCCGGCATGACAATCAACGACGAGCGCAAGAAGACATTCGACTTCTCAGAGCCTTATTTCGACGATGGTCAGGTTATCGTTGCCAAGAAGGGCACAACCCTCGACGACCTCAAGGGTAAGACTGTAGCTGTTAAGAACGGCACAGCCGGCAAGGATTATGCTGAGGAAGTTAAGGATCAGTACGGCTACACAATCAATTACTATAAGGATTCTCCCTCAATGTATCAGGCAGTTAAGACAGGTATTGACGTTGCTTGCTTCGAGGACTTCTCGGTTATCGGCTACTCTATCAAGACTGGTGAGGTTGACCTCGAAATCCTGAACGACGAGCCTTTCAACGTAAAGGGTTACGGCTTCGCTGTTAAGAAGGGTAAGAACGCTGAGCTCCTCAAAATGTTTGACGCAGGTCTCAAGAACATAAAGGATAACGGCAAACTCAAGGAAATCCTTGCAAAATACGGTTATTAATCCGATTTAAGGAATTATATAACTGATAGTTGAAATTTTTGATTCAGCATGATAAGTTTCTTATCGTGCTGAATCTTTATAAGGTAGTTGTAGTATATGGATTTTAGCAGAGTATTCAGCGAGGCGATGCCTCTGTTGCTTGACGGTCTCAAGATGACTGTCATCGCGTCGCTTGTATCAATCCTCATCGGTATGGTTATCGGACTGCTTGTGTGTCTGATGAAGATGTCGAAAAACGTTGTTTTGCGCGCTATTGCGGGTGTGTACATCTGGATTATCCGCGGCACTCCCATGATTGTTCAGGCGTTGATTGTGTTCTTCGGTATTCCTCAGCTCATTCAGCTGGCTGCGCCCGATTTCCGTTCAAACGCGATTACGGCGGGTATTATAACCCTCTCCATCAACGCGGGCGCGTATCTCGCCGAGATTTACCGCGGCGGTATTATGGCGGTCCCCAAGGGTCAGACCGAGGCGGCTCGTTCGCTCGGACTTTCCAAGAGCAAGACAATGATAAAGGTTGTTCTGCCCCAGGCGCTCAAGTTCTCTGTGCCTTCTTTGGTTAACCAGTTCATCATCACAATCAAGGATACCTCTATCCTCACCGTAATCGGTATGGCAGAGGTTGTCAACGTGGCACAGCAGTACGTAGGCTCGACCTTTGTATATTTTGAGACATATTCCGTTGTCGCGCTTATGTATCTGGCAATTATTTCGATTTTGATGATTATATCAAATTATATCGAGAAAAAATTGAAATACGAGGAGAAGAAAAGTGGCAAGTGATAGCAGAAAAGAAAAAATCATAGTAAAGAATCTTCATAAATATTTTGACAAAAACGAGGTTCTTAAGGGTGTTGACGCTGTTATCACCGAAGGTGAGGTTGTGTGCGTAATCGGTCCATCGGGCTCCGGCAAAAGTACATTTCTGCGCTGCCTCAATAAGCTTGAGGAGTTAACCTCGGGCACAATTATCATCGACGACTACGATATCAGCGACAAAAAGGTCAACATCAACAAGGTCAGGGAGAACATCGGAATGGTATTCCAGCAGTTCAACCTGTTCCCGAATATGACGGTTTTAAAGAACATTATGATGGCTCCCGTTGAGCTCAAGAAGATGACCAAAGAGGAAGCCGAGAAAAAGGCTAAGGAGCTTCTCGAGCGCGTAGGTTTGAGCGAAAAAGCCGCGGCATACCCCGGAGAGCTTTCGGGCGGACAGCAGCAGCGTGTGGCTATCGCTCGAGCGCTCGCGATGAACCCCGACATTATGCTCTTTGACGAGCCTACCTCAGCTCTCGACCCCGAGATGGTCGGTGAGGTACTCGACGTTATGAAGGAGCTTGCCGCCGAGGGTATGACAATGGTTGTTGTAACCCACGAGATGGGCTTTGCCCGCGAAGTAGCCGACAGAGTTCTGTTTATGGCTGACGGCGGAATCGTTGAAGAGGGCACTCCCAAGGAGATTTTTGACAATCCTCAGAACGAGCGTACTCAGGACTTTTTGAAAAAAGTGCTTTAATTTATGGGCTGACCGTTGGTCAGCCCATAGTAATAAGCAGGAAGTAGGAAGTAACATGGCTAACAAACCCTTTGAACTCGGCATAATCGTCGGACGGTTTCAGACGTTTCACATAGGGCACGAGTATATTATCGACAAGGCAGTCGCCGTGTGCGACAAGGTCGGCGTGTTTATCGGTTCGTCGCAGGAATCGGGAACTCAGAAAAACCCGTACACCTATGAAACACGCAGGAGAATTCTCGAAAAGGTCTACGGCGGCAGCATAGAGATATATCCGCTGCCCGATATCGGCGTGGGCAACAACTCCGCGTGGGGAGAGTATGTGCTCGAAAACGCGAATAAGTGCTTTGCTAAGGCTCCGGACTTGCTGATTTCGGGCAAGGAGGAAAGGCGCATTGACTGGTTTGACGGGATAGAGGGAATATCTTCGAGCGAGCTTTATGTGCCGAAGATTATTGATATTTCCGCTACGGAAATGCGTGATTTTCTCATCAGCGGCGATGCCGAAAGCTGGCGAAAATACACGAATAAAAAGCTCTGGGACGAATACGACGCCCTCAGAGCCGAGGTTGTCGCCTCAAAGGATAACCTCGAGACGGACAGTATGTGAACATTGGTCAACGGTTAGTGATTAGTGGTTAGTGATTAGTGGCTAGTGAATGTCGAGAACAAAAGTCGGATTAGTTCAAACCCTTTATTACCGAACTATTTATAACAATTCATACTATAATGAAATGCCCAAAAGGTTACCGCCAACCTTTTGGGCTAAATTAGTTTTTATCAATATTTTTCCAATCGGATACCGATAGATGAATTAATCCGAATTGTCCGTCTCGACAACAATTTTTTCTTCATTTATATTTTTTTAATACAAACTATTCATCAAACAGTTTTTCGTGGGTTTCAACGTAGGCTTCGGTAAGCTCATCGAGCCACTTCGCTGCGAGCGACATCTTGTCCATAGTCTTTTCCTCGGGGAACAGCGAGAACAGCATTGACGAAATCAGCGCGAGGGTGTTCGCGCTCTGAATTGCGGGAGCTGCTATTCCGTAGCCGCTGCGCTGCGAGTCTCGGTCGCTGAGCCTGTCAAACGTGCCCTGCGGCGAAGCATGAACGGTCTGATTCGCTACGGTGTAGTTATCTTTCCACACCTCGGCGTCCATATCGCAAAGCTTGAGGATATCACCGAAGGTGACGTGGCGCTTTTTCTCGGAGAATTCTCCGCATGCCATAGCCCAGTCATACCGGTCCTGCGAGTCTGAAGCCTCGATAAATTTTTCGGCTACGGGTTCGCCGTATTTGTGGATAAAAGAGCAGATTACCGACAGCTCATACATTGAGCGCCAGCGCGCGAAAGCTCCGTCCGAAAAGCCGTTTCTGACGAGAGTTAGGATTTCAAGGTATTGCTGAGATGCGCGCCTGCAAAGCTCGTTTATAGCCGTGAGCGTGTTTTTCTTTTCGGCTTTGTCGGCGTCGGAAAGCTGTCCGAGATAGTCAGTATAGGCGATATGAGCCACAGAAATCAGCACATAAAAGCACTCGGATGTGACAAACGCCGTGCTCCAGTTCTGATCAAAATATACGTCAAAACGCTTTTCATCGGCTCTCATTGCCGCAATGCCGGAGAAAACCGTCTGGATGTCGCTTTCGGACAGACCCGCGCTTTTAAAGTTTTTGGATAATTGATTGTTCATAAAAATCACCTGAACATATTTTATCATAAATCAGTGATTATGCAACCTTAATAGCAAGATTGACACAACCTTTTTGTTTTGATATCATTAACGTATAGGTTAACAGGAGTAATCCTAAGGAGTGTGTGTTATATGAAAAGAATTATCGCGCTTTTTACCGCGGTTTTAATATGCGTGTTTTCGCTCGCGTCCTGCTCGGACAAGGCGAAGGGAAGTTCCTCAAAGAACGCTGCGCAGGTGAGCTCAACCGAACAAATTGAGACGATAAAACAGCTTGTGCTCGTTGACGAAAAGGATATCAAAGTCGTAACAAAGAGTATTACACAGACAAAGAAGGGCAAAACCCTTAGCATGGAGGTTGAAAACAGCTCCGACAAGGCTGTGGAAGTCGGGATAATTAACTCTTCAATTAACGGATATATGATACCGTCCGACAGTACGGTTAATGTTGATACAGGCGAGACGGCATATCTCAATGCGGTATTTGACGAGATAAAGCTGATGAACAGCGGTATTACTACCTTTGCCGAAATTGAGCTTCAGGTCTCTGTAAAGGACAGTGAAACGGGCGACGAAATCATCGTGACAAAGCCATACAAGCTCAAGACCTCGGCTGCTGAGGGCTTTGAGTACAACTATGACACGTCGGGCACAGTCGCCTACGATAATAACAATATCAGAATTATAATCAAGGATATTTTTGTCGACGAGTACGCGGGACAGTGCGTCAACGTGTTTGTTGATAACTCAGGTGAAAAGAATATTTCAATCAGCCTAGGCGACACATATGTCAACGGAAAAAAGGCTGACGCTATGCTCGTTTCCGATGTACTGTCGCGCAAGTGCGAAGTAAGTCAGATTGTTCTGGAGAATCCCGATGGATTCGGCGAAATCAAAAAGCTGAAAACATCGTTTACGATTAACGATTCCGACACCGGCGACGTTATCGAAGCACAGACGGACGCTGTAACAGTCAAGTTCTGATAAAAAGCAGCTCTGCCGTTTCGTGGTGATTCGTTTTGATATAGGGACATTTCTCTCTTTGTGATAGACAAACGGGGAGAATAGGTATATAATGAAAACAACAAAAACTACAGGAGGATAATAATGAAAAGCTTTCACAGAATTCTAAGTTTATTTCTTGCCGTTTTGATGATTTCGGGAATCGCTGTTGTCAGCGCTTCGGCTGACACCGCTGCCGAAAAAACAAGCGGCACATTTGATATGCATGTCGCGTTTTCAACAGACACAAAGACCGACAAGTATTTCTATTGCGACGACTATTTCACCCAGTCGGGCAAAGCGAGCGACGAGCACCTCAGGACTATGTCCGCGGCGGTCGCGTTCACGCTATACGGCAAGTCGGAAAATCCCGAAGCTGTTTTCGGAAAGCTTCCGAGCGATATCGGCTTTGAGGATATCACAATGTACGATATGGACAAACTTACAAAAGATACAATGGGCGTTGTTTTCGGCAAGAAAACTATCGGCGGAAACACTGTTGTCCTGGTCGCGCTCAGAAGCGACGAATACGACGCTGAGTGGGCGTCAAATTTCATCAGCGGAGAAACAGGCGACATAAGCGGTTTTTCAACTGCAGCCGCGCTTATCAAATCAAGACTTGACAAGTATTTAAGCGACAACGCTGTTACAAACGCCAAGTTCTGGGTGACAGGCTACAGCCGCGGCGGCGCGGTCGCGAACCTTCTCGGCAAGAGCCTTAACGAGCATACTGACGATTACAGAATCAGCGATGACGATATCTACGTTTACACATTCGACGCTCCGAGGTCTTCGTTTGAGCTTACCTCATATGCGAATATCCACAACGTTGTTGACAGTTGTGATATTATTCCGTATGTTTACCCCGAAATCTGGGGCATTTACAACAGTGGCGTGGTTGAGCCTGTCGGCAGCGATGACGAAACGATTATGACAAAGCAGTTCAACCTGTTCTCACCCGACCCGATGGATTACAAAGAGTTCAAAACGTCCGATTTTCTCAGAGAGTTCGCTGACTTCCTCGGAACAAATCTCAGCCGTGAGACATACAGCCGCAATGTTGCGCCCTATATTTCGCGCATCGCCGAGATTTATTTCAGCCTCAATATCGAAGCGAGGGAAAGCTTTGTCGAGTTTTTTAAGGCTGTCTTGACAAGCGTTGATGAGGACGAAAACAAGCTGTCCGTGCTTTTACCGCTGCTCGCGGACGGTTCGGGACAGGAAGATATCGACAAGGTTGTAGAGTTCCTGCGCTCAAACATCGACAAGGTCGCGGAGACTTCAGGCAAGCCGATTGACGATGAGAGCTTTGAGTATATCAGAAGCTCGGTTGAGCCGCTTGTAAACGTGCTTGTTCCCGTGTTCATAGCTGACCTTAAAGGTCCGCTCCCCGATGACGCGGACAATATGTCGCTGCTCTATCATATCCTGTCTTTTTCGAACAATATTAAGGGTTTAATCAAGCATCACTATAACTATAAAATCTTTGACGAGCTCAAGGC
>JAILPC010000116.1 GCA_024690465.1 Ruminococcus sp. | reverse complement strand
CAATATACATGGTTGAAAGAGATTATCTAATTCTTTCTGGTGATACACTTGTCGCCAAATGGGATTGTGGTCTCCTTACTGTTTATTGCGACGAGTTATTGCCTCTATATTTAAAACGAGTTAAGGATGCTGATTTATGGCTTGAAACCAGAGCTATTGACTCTCACCGCGCTAATTCTCGTTTGCTGAAAAAAGCGCTTAAACTTAAAGATAAGGATGATATTAGCACCGCTTATTTTGTACATGGTGCTACTATTACCGATAACTATTGGGTAAAACCTCTAGACAGCGTCCTTACATATGAAGACATCCGATTTAAAAGCGATGCTTTCTCTTTGCTCGCTCTTAAAGGTACATATGCTAGTTTTGATAAAGCAGCGAATTCCATTTACACTAATACTCCTGAACTTACAAACACAGGCAGTTTTGAAAAATGTTGGCGACTGGTAAATGGTAATTGGTGGATTTATAAGTCAGCAACGCACCGTGAATTGTTTTCCGAACTATTCATCTACAGATTTGGAAAAGCTCTTGGCATGAATATGGCTGTTTATGAACAAGACAAGCGCTGTATAAGAACCCTTGATTTCACAAACAATGCAAGTTTCAACTTTGAACCTGCATTTGCGTTTATGGCTGATAACGAAGACTACGAGGATGTTCTTAAAGCTCTTACAACTCTTTGTCCTCAAGCGATTGATGATTATGTAAGAATGATTATACTTGATACTATTGTTGCTAATCCAGATAGACACACAGCTAACTTTGGTTTGTTACGCAGCATTAAGACCGGCAAACTAATAGGTCTTGCTCCTGTCTTTGATCATAACATGGCATTAATCTCGCATGGTTATTTACCAACGCCAAGCAGATATGATTTACTTATTAACTCCTTCAATAAATTTATTGCAAGCCATCCTGAGTTCAAACGACTTATTCCTAATTTTGACGAAGACTTGATTATTAGCATTGTCAACGATCTTGGATTAAGAGTAAAAGCCAGAGAAGTTGCAAACAATATTATGAAACGATATAATATGATTAAATTCTAATCTTCCCCTAACTAAGCCACAGCAGACAACTCAACCTAAGTCGTTTGTTGTGGCTTTCTCTCTGCAATTTATTATCTATAAGTTGTTATATCATTTATCTTAATATTAATGCTTGAATAATTATCAACTATAAGTTAAACTACCTCAAACGGAGGTGAATAGTATGATAACATACAGTGATACGTTAATCATAATATGTAATTCTTGTGGTGGTAAAGCCACAAAAAACATTCTTATTGGACAAGATAATTGCTCTGGTACGATAATTGGTGGGATGCGTATTTCTCTATGTGACAAGTGTTCCAATCAACTCTCTAAACTCATAAACACGAAAACATAAAAGTTGTTGCACACTCTCACAAATCGCCTGTGTCGCTTGAATCCATTCTTTGAGTTTCATTGTTACTCTTTGATGGAAGTGCGACACAGGCGATTTTCAGGCTTAACACGCTGTTATTCAGCTTGTCTTAGAACTTGAACGCATCTGTTGCACCGTTGAGGTTTCCCATATCTCTCTTTACATAGTAAAGTTCTGTAATTTCGGTTGTTGTGTGTCCAAGAATATCTGCCACAGTCCGTATTGGAACTGTATGGATCTCACCGTTTTCATCTTTTCGTCCGTTTACCAGATTCGTTGCGAATGTGTGACGCAGACTGTGGAGTCCTTTTTGCTCAATTCCTGCAGCTTTCAGTATTCTGTAGAACCTCTTGCGGAAGTTTATCGGTTTAGTAAAGCCTCCATTTTCATCAGGTATAAGAGGAGCGTCTTCTCCAAAATATCGCTCATTTCTTAAATCCTGTATCATCTCGATAGCGACATCGTTCAGCGGGATTTCCCTTTTACTTGTTTTTGTTTTCGGTTTTCCTACTTTTATATCTCTACCTGAAGTTGCTTCCGCACCTTCTCTTTTCTGAATTTCCTTTACACCTCTTTGGATATACAGACTTCGTTTTTCAAGATTAATGTCGCTATTTAGCAGTCCAAGCACTTCTCCTGTTCTCATGCCCGTGTTCAGCATAAGGATATATGCTGCTGCTTGTTGATATTTTCTCTTGTCGTTGCTGAACACACTAAAGGCTTCTTCTCTGAATCTCTCAATCTCTTCATCTGAAAATATTATGATTGTTTCTCTTTCGGGTAGGTCTTCTTTACCTTGAGCAGACAGGAAGTTTGCTCTTTTTATCATTTCAAGTTTGTCCATCGGATTCTTAGGTATTGCATCCTGTTGGTACTGATATCTGAAGTATTCATTCAGAAGAGTGTACACCTTTTTTACAGTTGAGTATGAATAACCTTTATTCATCCAATAATTCAGCAATTTCTTAACATCTGCCGTTGTAATATCTCCTACCAATTTATCTCCAAGTATCGGATAGATTTGTTTTTCCGCTATCTGTTCACAGCGATCATAGGATGTTTGTTCTACAGATGTGAATTTGAAGACTACTAACCAGTTTTTTAAACTAGCCCTGAGTGTTTTTACTGTTTCATCCGTTTGTTTTAACTCATCATTGAAATGTTCAATGAAGTGCTTGATTTTTTTGTTCACTGCACCTTTGTTTGTTCCCGAGAAGGTTTTTCTTTTCCTTTCTCCTTTTTCATTTCTAAACCATACTGTTCCTCCCCATCGTCCGTCTGTACGCTTGAAGTAATTACCGTTTGTTAATAGTTCTCTCTGCATTTTATGCACTTCCTTTCTTTAGTTAAACAACATACCACAAATAATTTAAATATCCAGCGAAAATCGGAATAAATATCATCAATATTTTGCATGCCGTCCTTTTGCTTTTTTGACGTTTTTGACAGTCGCAAATATGCTAAACTGTGATACAGGAAAAGGACTTATCGGAAATAACTTGACGGTTTCAATGGTTGCAAGTATAATGGGTTTTAGAACATTTTGATAAATAAACTCAAGTAATGAGGTGGATTGCATGGATAAGATTTCAGCTAATCAAGCTAAGAAAGAACTGACAATGATGCTTATGTATCTTTCGCGGTTCACGGATAATGACAGATTTTCAGATGGTAAGAATTCATTCGCTTGGAAGGGATATGATTTTAATATTCTCAACAGCTTTGAAGATGAGGATTATATTGGTCAAGGCACAAGTCCCTCCAGAAGCAAAACTGTCTATCTTACAGATTCAGGCATTGATTATGCCAAAGAACTTTTAGAAAAATATGGAATCTCAGAGTGCGATTAATCTCCTCGGCAGGTCAAAAGATAGCAACACAACTAACCCGTTGCCAGCGACAAAAAGCTGACAACGGGTTGTTTTATGCTTGTTTTAATGTAAAAATCTGCTGTTATGCTCAATTTGTCGCTGTGTATAATACTCGACTGCTTCTTGGAACGGATGGATAGTATATAACAACGAACCATTCTTCTTGATGAAGTTCTGAGTCATAATTTTTGTCGGCTCAGTTGATATAAGACGCTTATCCTCAAGTATATGAACATATTTCTGTACAGTTTTAACTGACATCCTGACAGATTTACTTATTGTTGGATAGCTCGGATAACACTGATACGTTTTTCTGTTTTCACATCTCATCAGATATGCGTACAATGCAATCTCACATGGACTGAGGTCAAGACTAAAAATATCATTTGGAAGCGCAAAGTAGTCTTTATGCGGATCCATTTCTTTATATTTATTAAACTTCATGAGTTCCTTCTGTATGAGCTTTTATCCACTCAATAAGTTCTTGTTTTGGGATAATTATCTTTGCTCCGAAACGAATAAAAGGAATCTCATGTTCTTTTGCCAAATCATAAATAGTTGTTCTTGAAAGATTCAGCAATTCAGCAACCTGTTTTGTATCCATAAACATAGGCAAATCATCATAGGATTTACAATCGCTAATGGGTTGCTTTAGTGCTTCATCTATTTGTTTTTTGTTCTTCATGATCATTCCCCTTGTTTCTTTTTATTTTAACGTGACCGCTCATTTGATGTTGTTGCGGTTTATTTTCGGTAGTCGCATTCGCGCCACCACCTTTACTGTCTTTTCGTTTCTTCAAGTCTTGACTCTCTTGTACTATCTGATTTTTAATCTTGTTTGCATATTCTTCATCTGGAATATATAGATAAGATTTACTGTGATGCTTACGGTATTCGGGTTCATTCATATCCTTTTTGATAGGCAGAGGAACAGTGTTTTCGATTTCTGTATCTTTGGGTAGCGGCTCGGCAATATCACTCTCATAGCTTGCAGCTATCATTTTCTGTTCATCAGACATTTCGCTTGGCTTATGCGGAGCAGGCGTCATCTGTTCAGTGGGAGCGCTTCCATTTTCTTTCTTATCGCTCTCAGCTTTTTCTTCCTTCTTTTCTTCAAAGGCTTTTTGAATTCTCGAAGCCAGAGCACCTTGAGGAATGTATTTGACCTGACGGTTTCCGTGTTCGCTTACCTCAAACTTTTCTTCAAAAGTGATTCCCCACTTAAAGAACAGTTTGAGCTTAACTTTCATTGGATGATAAGCTGTTTTCATAACAACAAACGTACCCTTCGGAAGATTCTTCAGTTCATCTGCTGTCATGAGCGGACGTTCAATCATTTGAATTGATTGACTCGGATTATCTTTGCTTCTGCTTACTGAACCTGACATTACCGTCCTACTGCCGAGAGCTTTCGAGAGTGTTTCAGCGGAGGTGCTGTTAGGAGCAAACCCGCCGAAGATAGTAAGCTGAGTGTTATCGATTATTACATCCGCGCCTTCTTTACCATAGTTCTTTTCAAGCTGTGCAAACGATTGGATAATAGGAACTATCTGCAGTCGTCTGGAACGTGAAGCGGAGAACATCATCTCAGCGGATTCAATCTTCGGAAGAGTACCAAACTCATCGCAGAAGAATACACAACGGTTCTTAAGCTGCCCGCCGTTCTCATCAGCTACAGCCAATATCTCTCTGTACAATTGCTGAATCAAAAGTGAAACCATAAAGAACTTGTTCGGATCTTCTTCCGGCATTATTACGAAGATAGCTGACTTCTCTTTACAGAACTTCTCGGCGTCTATCTCCGTGTCGAAGCACAGAAGCTGTTCGAGCTCACTATCGAGAAAAGCATTCAGCCTTGACAGTGCTGTACTCATTACCGATGCCATTGTAGTATCTGATGTTGTGAGAGCGGCTCCTGCAAACCATTTCGCTTTATGCGTTTCAGGAAGAAGAGTCATAAGAACCTGAAACTTGTTCTTTTTGTTTTTAGAGGAGGGTTCCAGCAACTCTTGAATCAGTTTGTAGACTGAGACTATATGTCGTTCTCCCTTTTCACCGAACTCAGCCAACAGAAGAATAGAGGCAGTTAATAGACCTTCGGCTGCATCGTAGAAGTAAGCATTCTGTCCGTAGCTCGCTGAGTCTCCACCCGACATAATAATTGTCTTGGCTATAATCTTGGCGTACTTCTCAGCTTTAGCTTTGTACGAAAGCACATCGGGATGCTCTTTGTACAAGTCCATGTACTTATTTACGAGATGAAGAAGGTTATTGCCGTTGCTCCTGGTCGGGTTACGAAGGTCTATGACCGAAATGTTGTAGCCATAATACTTTGAAGCTATGTTTCCGTAGTTTCGGACAATATCACCTTTCGTATCGGTTGAGAGGAATGACATACCTGTAGCGCAGGCGTATTCGATGCACGGATATAACCAGTAAGCCGTTTTACCTACACCAGCCGCGCCGATCATTAAAGCATGGACATCGCCCGTGTCAACCAATACTTTGGTAGCGCACTTTGGTACAGGTTCGGATATCTCCTTTCGCTCTTTATCAGGCTTTATCTTCGTTGCAAAGAACCGCCAAACCAGTCGTATCTTATACCATTTCTGCTTCAGATAATTTGCAAATCGAACACGATTGATGTTTTTACAACCTACAACAATACCTTGTTCTTTTGGTCGGCTGTCAGGCTTTGTTCTCCACTGAGGCGGATTGTAACGAAGATGCTTATACATCCTTCGTATTTCCTTCTTGGTCGCCCACCTTGCGGAGCCGTGTTGCCCGTGTCCTACCGTTTTGTTTTTGATATTGTTCAGGTTATATCTGTACGAGAGAGAAAGAACCAGTCCCATAAAAGCAACGAATATGCCGACTGCGATTATTAGAGTTTGAATTCCTTCCATACCAGTTCGTCTCCTAATTCATAAATTAAATCCTCATTCCAATCTTTAAGAAATGGAACGAGGACTTCATAATCAATCTTTCGGTTATTTAGTTTTTGAATTATTCTGTTGGTTGCTGACTCACCTATCTCATCGTTATCAAAGCATAAATAAACCTTGTTGATACTCGGGTTATCTTCAAGGCATCTGAATAAAACCTTATCAGACATTCCACAGGCGGCGGCGTAGGAGTGCTGTTGCCAGCCTTCTTCGTTCATTGAAATGTATGAGAGCATATCTATCGGAGCCTCGAAGAAGTATATGGAGTCATCTGTACCGTTCCAATGGAAGCTATATTCAGGCACACTTCTTTTTACATTTACTCTGTATTTTGATTGGTCACTCGCGGCTCTTTTATGGATATGCTGTATCTTTCCTTCTTTGTCATATCCGAGAAAGACTATGTTTGCAACAACTTTGTTGTTCACCTTTGAATTGGACTGATATATCAATTTGTTTCTAATGAATGCGTTAATTACCTTTGAATCAATCATACGATTGAATCGCAAATACCTTTTCGCTAATACATTGTTCTTGTTAATTGACGGTAGGAGTATATCTCCGTTATTAGTACTTATTTTTTCGGGAGCACGTTTTCCGATAATATAATCCAGAGCTTCGAGATAATTCTTATCATATCTGTCCATCACAAAACGTATGGTAGCTCCATCAATTTGTTCAAGCGTTGAGAACAAAAGCCTTCCTTTGATTACCAACCTGCTTCTGTTCTGCGGTGCTCGGATTGATTTTTGATTTGCCCCGTTCTTTAGATTCAGATTCCTGATAATATCTTCAAGCCTCATATTCTGAACGGGTTGATTCCGTTTATGTGAAATATTATTTGACATTTATACTGCCTCCTTCCTCAGTTTAATGCAAGCCCAGACCTTGCTTTTTGTCTTCTGTTTTCTTTCTGGTTTTAGATTCAGTAAGCATTTTACGTTTGTCGTCATCAATACTTCTCCTGATTAAGTCAGTTAAGTATCTCAGCAATCTGATACAAGCTGTAGTCATTCCTGTGCGATGGTACGTTGATACAGGTTTTAATGTTGTTGGAACATGTTTCTGTGATGTTGTTTGCTTATCAGAATCGTTTGTCGCTGTTTCATTGGTTTCTTCAGGTGGCTTATGATATGAAGGTATAGATACAATCGGTGTATTATCAAAAGTATTTATCTGAAGCGCTTCGGCTATAATCGCATTCTTAATCTTTTTGAACTCTTTGTTGTTGACAAGCGGAATGCGTTCTGGCAAGTCATCTGTGTAGATTCTGAGAATACTTTCTCGCTGCTCATACCATAAGTCATATAGATTTTGGATTCTCTCGTCTGAAGCAAGTTCATTAACAATAGCGTCCACCATATCTTTGATATTCCTCGGCAGGTATCCATACACTTTCTTTCCTTTTGTTTTCGATAAAGCAACACCCAACTCAGACAGCATGGATTCCATTCTGGAATTTACGCTCACTCCTGAATTAATGCTATTAACCAGTTTCTTAATTATATCGCTTGCATTATCACGAAGGCTGTCTCTTTTCTCAGTCTGTTTTTTGTAAACACAAATCAAGTCTTGCTGAAATATCTCTCTGGCAAACGCTGAACGTATATTATTCAAACCTTTTTCTGTAAGATAACCTTTCTTTAGAACGTCCGAATAAAAAATTAAATGAACATGAGGATGATGTGTTTCGTTATGAAACGCACCATACCAATGTAATGTTTCCATCGGGATTTTCAAGTTTTTAGCTATAATATCCACCTGAGCTCGTAGCATATCTCGCCATCTTGCGCCAGTGTTGTATCCTAACCTCTCTGCGTCTTCTCGTCGTAAAGAAACAATCATTGTCCAAACATTTCCTGCGTGTTCATCAAGATTTTTCGTTACTTCTGTTAGCTTAATTTCTTCTCCTTCGTCAGTAAACAAACCATGAGAACCAAATCTTTCAGCTCGTGGTCGCGTCGCAATATACTTTGCGTATGTTTTTCGACCTGCAATCTCATAAGAATAATCTTCAACAGTTCTCAATATGAAATCAGAAGCTGTGCCCATTGTTTTGTTTTTAAAATAATCCAGATACTCAAAACTATCTATTGCTTCAGGAAAATCTTTTATAAGTTTCCGGATGATATTCTGCTGACCTTTGGTTGCTGGAGCAAACCTTTTTGAGTCATCTATCTTTTCAACTCCTTCGCGCGTTGCAATGTATCGAGCGAAGTTTCCAATAGATTTCTTCGAATCAGGTTTAAGATATTTGGTTTTCGTAATCAGTTTTGCCATAAGATTTTACTCCCTGAACCACCAATAGATATCATCGAACTTCAGTGTACCGTTTGTGCCTTTGATATCATCAATGCTTTTGCTTCTCAACCAATCAAGGTCTTCTTGACTTACGTTTTGAGAACGAGCAATGAGATGCATCATCATAGCAATCTCAACAGCCAATTTGAAAACAATTTTTTCTGTTTTGTGTTCGCTTTCTTTTATCAATGACCTGAGAAGAGAAGCAACTTTTGTTGAAATAAACTGATCGTTTTTTTGAGTAGCCAACTGCCCGGTGTAATATTCAATAGCTTTTGAAACATATTCGCTTCTTGAACTACAGTTGTCTTCCTTATAATTATCCTCAACCATTTGCTTGATATATTCATCAGTACTGACAAGAAATCTTGCCCGTCCGTAATCCTTCATAAATATCGCCTTACTT
This sequence comes from Ruminococcus sp., assembly GCA_024690465.1. Taxonomy (GTDB): domain Bacteria; phylum Bacillota; class Clostridia; order Oscillospirales; family Acutalibacteraceae; genus Ruminococcoides. The sequence continues at coordinate 2,638 of JAILPC010000116.1, read as the reverse complement.
CCTAAAAATTTGCTAAATAGTTGCAGTCGACTATATAAATGGCATAAACGTTGGAGAACACGCCCTGAGTCGACTTTTTAAAGGTATGTTCAAAAAGAGTCGACTTTTTTAAAACCTGAAAGAATGGCTTAACAGTCGGCGTTGCCGACTGAAGTGAGCCGAGCAGGCGGCATAAAGCCGACTGCTCTTTCACCTGCTTACATTTCGAACGGTTTTTTGCCCCATATTTTGGCGCAAACTCGTTCTTTATATCTCCCTCTATTTTGCCTTACAATGGTATAACAATCTTATGGATTGTTATCCTGTTCTTTGGAATAAAGTCGCACACAGGGCGTGCAAAGCTTTTACATTCCAATGTTAAAGCCTTCATCATAACTGGCATACAATTCATTGATACACTCATCAAATAAAGTCTCATTTTCAAATTCTGTTTTTATGTCGTCGTGGATTCTTTCATAGATGTTTTCTAACTCTGTGAGATCAAACCCAAACATATCAGGTTGTTTTTTATCCCTGAATTCAAGTGTATTTACATCGAACTCGAAATGAGCTTCAAGTGATATTTTCTCGTTGTCAACGAGCGCGGACGATAACGCTTTATACACTTCTTCACTTATACAACTGTAATCATCAAAGCATAACATTATACTGTCAACCGTATAGTTGTGTTTAGCCATAAAGCCAATGCCGCCTTCTTTAAATAAATTCATTAAGTCGTAAAGTGTATTTGTATTTCTGGATGTAAAAAAGATATCCTCATTTTTGTCATGAAGATGAATAATTGAAAACGAGTTTGAGTTAAGTTCATCCTTCTCTTTCTCTGCTGCGATTATTTCATCCACTCTTTGCTTTTCTGATTCGGATACTTTCTCATCGAAAAATCTGTCAAGAATACTCGTGAGCGCACTAATAAGCTTCTCTTCACTTTTAAGAATCTTTGCTATTGCTTTGAGCTTATGCTCGTTGTACTCCATTTCAAGTAATTGATTTGCCATCTTCGTCGACCTCTTTCTTTTTGTTTTGTTTTTTTGTTCTGTGTGGTTTTGCAACAGGTTCGTTTTGCATTCTCATTGAAATGTATTCTCTTACCATTGCAGGAACATGCCTTTTGTAAAGAACATCAATAGCCTTTTCAATTTCTTCGTCAAAGTCCAAGTTCTTTTTTGCAAGAAAATCTTTCAATGCAGACAGCTTTTCACTGTCATATGAAATTGCTATTTTTTCATCAGGCATAATTATCACTCCTTTGATTTTTTCTTTTTGTTTTTATTTGAATTGTTTTTCGGTTTTTGTGTTGCTTCCTGTTTTTTTACATATTGGATATTCGGAATCTTCAACCACTTTGACCAACCTCGTCCCGCGACTTTGGTTTTGACAACTCCATAGGCTGTACCCATAGCTTCGACAACTTCGCCGTTACCAATGTACACACCTATGTGTCCGCTTTGCCATACGGCAAGTCCTGGTACTTCAGGGATAGTAGAAATGTCTCCGCTTTCAGATACCATATTCCAAATTGAGTCAGCACTGCAATCCGCAAAACCATTTGCACCTGGTTTGATACTTCCATCGTTTGGATTGTACCAACCATATGATTTTATCAGCCCTATACAATCGGTAACTCTTTTGCCGAGCCATTTCTCTCCGACAGTTCTCATCGGGCCTCCTGCTTCATTTGCGCCGGGCCATGAAGCAGCCTGCTGGTCAAGAAAGGCTGTTGTACAGATCTGTCCATAAGCTCCATAGACATATCCCCACCCGTTCTTGTTTGCGTTTTTGCACCACTCAGCGAGGTCAAGATTGTTTTTAACCTTAGGATCATAATAACCATTCAAACTGATTTTTGAACCGCTTGCTGACTTTACCATCTTGTTAATGTACTCGAGTTCGACTTCTTTTCCGAACTTTTTATTGACTGCGTTAACAACATCAGCGTTTGAATAGTCCTTTTTGAAACAGGAAACATAATCTTTTACAAAGTCTTTGTCTTTAGATTTGTCGGTTAAGTAGAACAAATAAATAATCTCAGCAAGTGTGTTGTACTTGCTGAGATGTTTGTTCTTGAGCTGTTTTTCAACTTTCTCCATCGTATCGTTATAGAGCTTAAATGTAGCATTCTGCTCATCAGTAACACTCTGTTTTATTGATGCTGTTAGTTTATCCGTATCGATATCCATAGTACCGTTGCATATTGAAACAAGGGCAACTATAGGCATACAGATTATTACTATGATACCGATTACTATCCCGACAATCTTTTTCATGACCTTCGGATCGGTTATAACTGCAACGGCGACTTTTTTAGCCGCCGCACCTACTGTTATACTCATTCGTTGCCTCCAACCTGGACTTTTGGGAATATAATGATTTTCCCATTTTCTATGTCAATTCCACGGTTGGCTTTGGCAACGCGCCATTCTTGAATATTGTTATAACAATTTTCTTTAATTACAGAGTCGACCTCTTTATCACCCAACTGTGTGTTTTCAAGACAACATAAATCAAAATAGCTATCTCTTACATTGGTATTATCGAATTCTGTATCTTTAAAATCGCATCTTTTATTATATACAGCTATAAAGAGGCAGTTCTTAAAACGTACTTTTTCCATTATAGTATCAATAAACTCAGAACCGTT
>JAILPC010000104.1 GCA_024690465.1 Ruminococcus sp. | reverse complement strand
TTCTGTTCGTCAGGCTACGATTTCGCTATCCCTTCTTCTCGCCTGCACCTCACGATACAAACCTTGGGAGTCACTTTTGAGTTCGTCGGTAACTACGCCTCGGTGGACTTTCACCACAGAGCATTGATATGCCCGTCATACAAAAAATTAAGGCGGTCAAAAATGACCGCCTTGAAATATGGATTTAGCCTAATGTAAAAGTTACCCACTGAGTATCACGCTGTTCACTATCGTGGAAATAATTAACATTGATTTTTTGAGTTTGTTTGCTGCCGTCGCTGAACTTGACAGTTACATCAATTGTTGCGTTTTTCAATGTTTCCCGAATTATTTCATTTTCAAGCTTAGTATCCTGTTCATAAATTTCGTGTTCTTCTTTTTTTGTCAACGATTTGTTTTCTTTCAAAACATTTTGACCAAGCTGTTTCACTTTTGCTGAAATCTCAGGATTAGTCATATCGCCCTCAATCACAAACGCGAGTTTTCCGCTCAGGTCAACTTTCTGTTCTTTGCTAAGAGCCTTATTCTCAAATGTCAAGCTGTCACAACCCAAAGTAACCGCTCCCAAATCACTTTTTTTATATTGAGTGTTGTTATTTACAGCGTAATCCTTGAATAATTGTTTGTCTTTAAGAATGTCAAAATATGTGCAGTTTTTGTTGGCTTTCATTGTAACGGACTCGATGTTTTTTCCACTGACGTAGAAATCAGTGAGCACATATTCCAACATAAAGGTGGATTTTCCCGTAACTGTGTTTATTTTTGTTTCAGCTGACGATTCGGTCGAATACGCCCCTATAGTTGAATGTTTATAATCGTATCCGCGCTCAACCTCCGCCGCGCTCGCGTTGATATAAAATGTGTTATTACTGCGCGGAAACAGAATCACTCCAAGCGCTATTATTACTGCAAGGCTCGCGGCTATAATGCTGACAGGCTTATAATATTTGTGTTTTGTTTTCATTTGAATGACCTTTCCCGATTGCTCAACTCTGAGCGCTGCCTGTACAGCGTTCTCAACCGCCTGCGGTGACGCTCTGAGGTTGTCAATCGCTTTAATATTAATTCTATTCATAGTCTGAACCTTCTTCCTTCAGGATTTTTTCGAGAGCTTTGCGTCCGCGCCGAAGCCGAGAAGCAACGGTGTTTGGTTTTTTACCGAGTATCTCCGCAATTTCGGCAAGCTTAAAGCCCGCGTAATAATGAAGATAAATAACAGTTCTGTAGTTCTCAGGCAGTTGCCACAACTCCTCCATAACCTCACGGGTCTCGGGCGCCTCGATGTTCTCACATTCTTCGAGCGGTATGTAAGAACGTCGGGCTTGATATCGCCGCAGGTCACGACATTTATTCAGTGTTACCGTAACCAGCCAGCTTTTGAGGTGTAAGCTGTCGGTTAACGGAGCATTTGACTTAACAAGTGCTACGCTTACTTCCTGAAGCACATCCTCCGCGTCACTGCGGTTTTTGAGGTTCTGATACGCTGTACGGAATATAAAATCCGCGTACTGCCTTATTATATCTGTAATTAGCTCCCGACGCGCGTCGGAGCTTAATTTGTCGGTACCGATTTTTGACAACTTACTTCCTCCTTTCATTAATAGTTACGTTTGGAAAGGTCAAATTTGTGCAAAAAAGTACCCCTGTTTAAAGGGGTACATTCTCACTTAATTTTTGTTCAGATATTCCTCGACGCTGTATAGCGCGTTGGCGCCGTCGGAAACTGCTGTGCTTATTTGTCTGAGGCGTTTTGTCCTCACGTCACCTGCGGCAAAAATGCCCTCGCATGAGGTCTTTCCGCTTTCGTCGGCAACGATAAAGCCCTTGTCGGTTTCGACCAGATTTTCAATAAGCTTTGAATTTGCATCGGTGCCTACGGCAATAAACACGCCGTCAACGCTGAGAGTTTCGCCGTTGTTGAGCTTTAGTCCCTCAACCTTCCTTTCTCCGAGTATTTCATTAACCTGAGTGTTAAGTACAAGCTTTATCTTCTCGTTCTTAAAAACCTTATCCTGAAGATACTTCGCGCCGCGGAGCTCTCCTCTGCGGTGAATAAGGTAAACCTCGGAGCAGATATTCGCGAGATACAGCGCGTCCTCGAGAGCGACGTCTCCGCCGCCGATTACTGCCGCGTCTCTTCCGCGGAAGAAGTTTCCGTCACAGGTCGCACAATAGCTGACTCCCCTGCCCGCGAGCTCCTGCTCGCCTTTCGCGCCGAGCTTTCGCGGATTGGCTCCGAGGGCGAAGATTATTGTTTTTGTTTCATACTCGCCGTTGTTGCAGACAACCTTGTAGCCGCCGTCAATCTTTTCGATTGCTGTGATTTCATCGTTTATAAACTCAGCACCCTGTTTTTCGGCATGGGAACGGAAAGCCTGTCCGAGCGAAAAGCCGTCGGTTAGCTCAAAGCCGAGGTAGTTGTTGATATCAATCGTATTGAGCATCTGTCCGCCCGACATAGGGAATTTTTCAATAACGACAAAATCGAGCATAGCGTTGGACGCATATACAGCCGCCGCTAGTCCCGCGGGACCGCTGCCCGCGATTATTAAATCTTTCATATCGCCTGCTCAACAAACGCTTTGAGCTGAGCCTCTGACAGAACGCCGACTGACTCGTCGAGAACCTCGCCGTCCTTGAACAGAATAAGCGACGGAATACTCATAATGCCGTACTCACGGGCGAGCTCGGACTCTTCGTCAACATTTACCTTATAAAAATCAACTTCGCTGTACTGTTCACTTACGCTGTCAACGAGCGGAGAGAGCATTCTGCAAGGACCGCACCACGAAGCCCAGAAGTCAACGAGAGCGGGTTTTGAACTGTTTATAACTTTTTCGTTAAATTCCTGTGTTGTTATTTCTTTTGTCATTTTTAACACCTCCGAAATTTAGATTGTACGCAATCTATTATCTATATTCTATCATATTTTTTCCAAAATGTCAAGTATAAATTCAAAAAGCGGAGCAAATTGCCCCGCTTTTGTCTATTTTTTTACTGTTTCGCGAATAACTTTTGCGATTCCTGTTTCAGTAAGACCGAACAGCTCAAGAAGCTCCCAAGCGGGACCGCTGTAGCCGAACTCGTCGTTTACACCGATACGGGTAACCTTGACGGGGCACTCGGATGATGTAACCTCGCAAACCGCGTCCGCAAGACCGCCGATGATGTTGTGCTCCTCGACAGTGATAATCTGTCCGCACTCTTTAGCCGCTTTGATTATGATATCACGGTCAATGGGCTTGATTGTGTGGATATTGATAAGTCTTGCGTTGATACCCTCAGCCTCAAGCGCGTTGACAGCTTTTCTAGCCTCGTTGACAACAAGACCTGTGGCGATTACGGCAACATCGTTACCCTCGTGGAGAGTGATACCCTTGCCGAGCTCGAACTTGTATGTGTCGGGGTCGTTGAAGCTGTCTATAGCAAGTCTACCCAAACGAATATATACGGGGCCCGTGATTGAGAGCGCCGCTTTGGTAGCTTCCATCATCTCGTAATGGTCAGCGGGACAGAGCACTGTCATACCCGGGAGTGTACGCATAAGCGCGACATCCTCGATACACTGGTGTGTAGCGCCGTCCTCACCTGTTGAGATGCCCGCGTGCGAACCCGCGATTTTAACATTTAAACCCGGATACGCGATTGAGTTGCGGATAATTTCATAAGCGCGTCCTGTTGAGAACATAGCGAACGAAGCGGCAACGGGGATTTTGCCTGCCGCGGCCAAACCTGCCGCAACGCCCATCATATTGCCCTCGGCAATACCGCAGTCTTTGAAGCGCTCCGGAAAAGCGCTGCCGAAAATTGATGTTTTTGTAGCCGCCGCCAGGTCAGCGTCGAGAACTACTATATCTTTATTGGTTTCAGCCATTTCACAAAGAGCCATACCGAAGCTCTCGCGTGTAGCTTTACATACAATATCTGCCATTATACTTCAGCCTCCAGTCTCGCAATCTGAGCTTCCAGCTCGGCTGCAGCAACCTTGAACTCCTCGTCGTTGCACGCCTTGCCGTGCCAGCCTACCTGGTTTTCCATAAAGCTTACGCCCTTGCCCTTAACTGTCTTGGCAAGAATAGCGAAAGGCTTGCCCTTGACTGTCTTAGCCTTGTTGAGAGCCGCTTCGATTTCCTCAAAGCTGTGGCCGTCGATCTTTGCTACCTCAAAACCAAATGACTCAAACTTCTTGTCGAGAGGCTCGATTCCGCAAACTTCCTCGACTGTGCCGTCAATCTGGAGTCCGTTCTGGTCAACAAAAACAACGAGGTTGTCGAGATTGTTGTGAGCGGCGAACATAGCCGCCTCCCAGACCTGGCCTTCTTCGCACTCGCCGTCGCCGAGGACTGTGTATACACGATAATCCTTGTTGTCTAGCTTAGCGGCGAACGCCATACCGCACGCGGCGGAAATTCCCTGTCCCAGTGAACCTGAACTCATATCAACACCGGGTGTACGCTTCATATCGGGATGTCCCTGAAGCATTGAACCGACGTGACGCAGGCTCTCGAGCTCGCTCCAGTCAAAAAAGCCTTTCATAGCAAGAATTGCGTAAAGGCTGGGACAGCAATGTCCCTTGGAGAGCACAAAGCGGTCTCTGTCCTCCCACTGAGGATTTTGAGGATCTACATTCATTTCGTTGTAATAGAGATAGGTGAAAATATCAGCCGCCGAAAGTGAACCGCCGGGATGTCCCGACTTGGCGTGATATGTTCCTATGATTGCGCCGAGTCTCGCCTTGGCGGCAAGAACCCTGAGCTGAGCAAATGATTTAGCCATATGATTACTCCTTCCATATGTCAGAAATAATGCGGATTGGATTATCTTCACATACAGTATTAATATAACATACAAAATTCGATATATTTTTCACTTAAAGAAAATTTTGTATATAGAGTTGAAATAACTGCGTTTTTGTTGTATAATGCATTGGGTGATATTATGCTGCTATGCACTGATGTCGGCAATACTAACATAAAATTAGCGTTGTACGAAAACAACAAAAATATTCTCAAACTGAGAGTCGCGACAGACAGCAAAAAGACAGAAGACGAATTCGCCGCGGAAATTCACGCTATTTTTTTGATTAACGGCTTTGACGTAAAAAAACTCGAAGGCTCGATTATCTCGACCGTTGTTCCCAAGGTTACTTCTCCGTTTTGCAAAGCGATAAAAAAGCTTACGGGTATCGACACAATCGTTGTGGGACCCGGAGTGAAATCGGGACTTGACCTGAGAATCGACAACCCCGCGAGTCTGGGCGCTGACATTCTGTGTATGTGTGTAGCCGCAAAGGAGCTTTATCCCTGCCCGTCAATTGTTATCGGGCTTGGTACGGCAACCACCATTGTATATCTCAACGAGAAAAAGTGCTACTGCGGCGGCGCGATTACCGCGGGAGTGAACATCTCGCTTGATGCTCTGACAAATCACGGGGCTCTGCTCCCGAGCGTTGACCTCAATCCGCCGAAAAAGGCAATCTGCACCAACACCGAGGACTGCATAAAAAGCGGTATCATCTACGGCACGGCGTGTATGCTCGACGGAATGATTGAGCGCTATATCGAGGAGACAGGAGAAGTATCGACAATTGTAGCGACAGGCGGGCTGGCTAAGAGCATTGTCAAAAACTGCAAACTCGACATCAACATCAACGATGATTTGGTTTTGGAAGGACTTAAAATCATATACAACAAAAACAATAAATAACTTATCACTTTCTACTTACCACTTACCACTGATTAGTTAAAGAACATACGGCTTGAGTTACATCAAGCTTTGTATAAAAAAATTGCGCTGTACTTACTGATGTAAGGCGGCAGCAGGAGGTATTTTAATGACAAAAACAAACACAAAGACAAACATGTTCCGTATGGCGGGGCTGGGGATTCTGACCGCAATAATAATTGTGTTGCAGGTCGTAACAACATATTTCCCCACAAAACCGTTCGCGATTACACTTGCTCTAATTCCCATTGTTATCGGCGCGGCTCTTTACGGCGCGCGCGCCGGAGCGTATCTCGGCGGAGTGTTCAGCGTTGTTGTAATCGCCATGTGTATCTTCGGCGTCGATGTAGGCGGAGCTATGGTATGGAACGCAAATCCCTTCCTGTGCGTTGTGGTATGCTTGCTCAAGGGCGTAGCGGCAGGCTTTGTATCGGGACTTGTGTTCAAGGCTCTCTCAAAGAAGAACACAATTGTCGCGACTGCGGCTGCGGCTGTGCTTTCTCCGATTGTAAACACAGGTATTTTCTCAATCGGAATGCTGTTGTTCTTTAAGCCAGTGCTTGAAGCATGGTCGGGCGGCAGCGATGTGCTCTATTACGTTGTATTCACAATGACAGGCGTTAACTTCCTTGTGGAATTAGGCGTAAATATTGTAGTTACACCGATTATCGTAAGCATAATCAAGGCTGTACGCAAGGGCAATTTAAGCTGATAAACAGGGCGGTTTATTCCGCCCTTATTTTCTATAGGGTGATTTTATGCAGGCAAAAATCGCGAAAATTCTATATTCTGCCGAAAGTCATGTGTCGGGACAACAGATTTCGCAGGAACTCGGTGTGTCACGCCAGGCAATAAACAAGGCTGTTATGGTTCTGCGTGACAAAGGTTTTGAGATTGAGTCGGTTACCAACAAAGGGTATCTGCTCAAAAAAATGCCTACTGTTCTGTGCGAGGAAGCAATCTGCTGTTATCTTGAGACAAAGCTCATCGGCAAAAAAATTTATGTGCTGGACACCATCGGCTCCACGAACGAATATCTCAAAGACCTGGGTTCAAAGGGAGCAGAGGCAGGCACGGTTGTGCTCGCGCGCGAACAGACCGCGGGCAAGGGCAGGCTCGGCAGAACATGGCAAACCAAAAAGGACGACGGAGTAGCTCTTTCCGTGCTTTTGCGTCCCGAAAAAGCGCCTGCCGAAATCAGCTCGATTACACCGCTCACGGGACTTGCCGTGTGCAGGGCTATTAACGATTTTTGCAAGCTCGACAGCAGGATAAAATGGCCGAACGACATTATCGTCGGCAAGAAAAAGCTGGTCGGAATCCTCACGGAAATGTCGGCTGAATTTGACCGCGTTGACTACACCGTCACAGGTATCGGAATCAATGTAGGACACACCTCGTTCCCCGCGGATATCGCCCACAAGGCGACGTCAATCCTGCTGGAAACAGGCAGGCACATAGACAGAAACAAGTTCGCGGCGTTTGTGCTGAAATATCTTGAAACGGAGATTGTCGGCAACCACTACACTCTCAGCGGCACATCTGTTTTTGATTATCAGTCGCTGTGCGCGACAGTCGGACGTTCGGTTACCTTTGCGCGAGGCAGACGAAAAATCAGCGGAATGGCTGTCGGAATCAGCAACTCGGGCGAGCTCGAGGTTATGCTCAGTAACGGTACAATAGCAAACGTAAACTCGGGCGAGGTTACCGTGCAGGGGATATATTAGAATTAAGAATTGAGGATTTAGAGATTATTGATTCAATTATAAAATCTTGACCAAAAAAAGGCGCTGTCCGATTGGACAGCGCCTAAGTTTTTATATATTTTATGAAGAAATACCCATAATCATCGTAGTTATTCGGACAGCGAACAGAGCGAACGATACCCACATAACGGGATGAACATCCTTAATCTTACCTGTGAATACCTTGAGGATAACCCATGTAAGAATACCAAACATAATACCGTTGGCAATTGAATATGAGAACGGCATCATAATGATGGCGAAGAATCCGCCGACTGTATCAGCGATATCAGCGTCGAAGTTCATCTTTGTAACGTTTTTGAGCATTAAGAGACCAACGAATACGAGCGCGGGAGTTGTCGCAAAGCTGGGGATAGCGCCGAAAATCGGGAATAGCGGAATTGAAACAAGGAAGAGTACGGCTGTTGTGAGAGCTGTAAGACCTGTCTTACCTCCCTCGGAAACGCCTGTTGTTGACTCAACATAAGACGTAACAGTTGAAGTACCAAGGCAGGAACCTGCTACGGTACCTACAGCGTCTGCCATAAGAGCACGTCCTACTCTGGGAAGCTCGCCCTTTTCGTCAAGAAGATTGCCTTCCTGAGCTACGCCGATGAGAGTGCCTACTGTATCGAAGAGGTCAACAAACAGGAACGCGAATACGATGACGGCAAAGTTCAAAGCATGTGAAGCAACATAGCCGAAATCAAATTGGAAAAATGTCTCTGATGCCATCGTCTGGACAGGGCCGAATACGGAATAGTTGCTGAAATCGGGAATCAGTGAATAAACTCCTGCGGCAGGATCTACAACGTACCAGCCTGAAACCTCAGCGACAATACCCAGAAGCCATGTAGCTATGATACCGATAAGGATTGCGCCCTTAACCTTGAAGTGCCAGAGAATGGCGATAATTAAAATACCTGCCAACGCAAGTACAACCTGAGGTGTGCCGATGTTGCCGAACTTAACAAGTGTGGATGACTGAACAGCTGTGCCGTCATAATAAGCGTCTGTTACAATGATACCCGCACCCTTAAGACCGATAATTGTGATAAACAGACCGATACCAGCCGAGATACCGAGCTTGAGGTTCTTGGGAACCTTGTTTACCAGAGTCTCACGGAACTTGAAGATTGAAAGGATAATGAAGATTATACCTTCAACGAGAATCGCGGTTAAAGCAACTTTCCACGGATCTGTAACGCCTTTTGCCGCAAGGTCTGTACAAACCGTAAACGAAAAATAAGCGTTGAGTCCCATACCCGAAGCCAAAGCTACAGGATAGTTAGCGAGGAAAGCCATAATAGCGGTCGCGAAGAAAGCCGAAACAGCAGTCGCCGCGAAAATCGCGTCCTGAGGCATTCCCGAAGCGGATAATATACTCGGGTTAACCGCAAGTATATACGCCATCGCAAGGAACGTTGTAACACCGGCAATAATCTCTGTACGGACATTAGTGCCATTCTGTTTTAACTTAAAAAGTTTTTCCAAGAGAATTTACCCCTCTCATAATATTTTTATAGTTTTTCGTGTTTTACGAAATACAACTACATATAGAATTATAAATAAAACAAAACACAAAATCAAGTAAAAAAATCAATATTTAAGCCATTTGTAACAACATTGGAATTGTTAAGTTTTTTAAAGAAAAATGGGAGGTCAAAGACCTCCCGAAAACACTATAATTTATTCTGTCATACATTTAACGAGTACAGCCTTCTGCGCGTGGAGACGGTTCTCTGCCTCCTCGAAAATCTCGTCGGCGTGAGCCTCAAATACGTCGGCAGTAATCTCTTCGCCGCGGTGAGCGGGCAGACAGTGGAGCACCATACAGCCCTTGTGGGTAACTTCCATTAACTCGGCGTTGACCTGGTAGCCCTCGAAGGCTGCTTCGCGGACTTTCTTTTCCTCTTCCTGTCCCATTGAAGCCCAGACGTCGGTGTAAACAACGTCGGCGTTCTTTGCCGCGTCAGCAGGCTTGCGGCAGAGCTCAAACTTGTCGCCGAAGCTCTCGGCAAACTCGATGATTTGCTTTGGCGGTTCGTAACCCTCGGGGCACGCCACAGAGATGCTCATTCCTGTTCTGAGCGCACCGACGATGAGTGAGTTCATCATATTGTTGCCGTCGCCTATAAAGCACATTTTCAGTCCCTCTAAAGAGCCTTTGAACTCGCGGATTGTCATAAGGTCAGCGAGAACCTGGCAGGGGTGGCAGTAGTCTGTAAGTCCGTTGATAATCGGGATTGAGCCGTACTCGGCGAGAGCTTCTACCTCGCTCTGCTCAAATGTACGAATCATAATCGCGTCGATAAAACGAGAGAGTACGCGCGCGGTATCCTCAACAGGCTCGCCTCTGCCGATCTGTAAATCGTTTGAAGACAAAAACAGCGGATAGCCGCCGAGCTGTGTCATACCGACCTCGAACGATACACGTGTACGTGTTGAAGCCTTTTCGAAAATCATTCCGAGGGTTTTGCCCTTTAAGATTTTGTGCTCTATGCCGTGCTTCTGCTCATACTTGAGCTGGTCGGCAAGGTTAAGCGCCTCTACAATTTCCTCGGAAGTCCAGTCCTCTAATTTAAGTAAATGTTTCATATTTAATCCTCCTGATGTAAGGTATTATCCAAGATTTCGACCGCTTTGTCAAGCTCCTCATATGTAATTGTGAGAGGCGGAAGCATACGGAGAAGCAATTTCGCGGTGATGATAAGCAATCCGTTTTTTACGCATTTAACGGCGATATCGTGGGCGTCGGCGTTCTCGAGCTCAATGCCGACCATTAAACCGAGATTGCGGACAGATTTTACGCCGTTGATTTTTAATAATTTATTTTTCAGGTATTCGCCCTTTTTTACGACTTCGTTCAGGAAATCATCGTCCGCGACAACCGAGAGAACATAGTTCGCTCCCGCGCAGACCACAGGGTTCGCGGCAAAGGTTGAGCCGTGAGTTGAGGGCTGCATAACATCCTCAAGCTTCTTGCTGCACAGACAAACGCCGATTGGAAGTCCGCCGCCTATACCTTTTGCGCATGTGACGATGTCGGGCTCGATATCAAAATTTTCATAGCAGAAGAGCTTACCTGTCCTGCCGATACCTGTCTGAACCTCATCAACAATCAATGACAGGTCGTGCTCATCGCAGAGCTTGCGGAGAGCTTTTACAAAATCCTTGTTGAGGATATTTACTCCGCCTTCGCCCTGTACGCATTCGATGAGAATCGCGCAGGTTTTGCCGCTCAAAAGCGACTTTACGCTGTCGATATCAGCTTCGGCGTACTTGAAGCCCTGGGTAAACGGGAAGAAATAGTTGTGAAAACTGTCCTGTCCTGTCGCGGAAAGCGTTGTCACCGTACGTCCGTGGAACGAATCACGCAGAGTGATAATCTCGTTTCTGCCGATGCCGTATTTGTCAAAGCTGTATTTGCGCGCGAGCTTGATTGCGCACTCGTTAGCCTCGGCGCCGCTGTTGCCGAAACACACCTTTGAAAAATGAGTCTTTTCGCACAGAGTCTGAGCGAGCTTTGACGACTGTTCGCTGTAGAAGTAGTTGCTCATATGCTGGATTTTTCCTGCCTGAGCAGTGACAGCCTGTACCCAGCCGTCGTCACAGTAGCCGAGCGAGTTTACGCCGATACCCGAGCTTACGTCAAGATATTCTTTTCCGTTTTCGTCCAGCACCCTGCAGCCTTTGCCCTCTTTGAGCGCTACGTCATAGCGGCCGTAGGTGTGCATTATATATTTATTGTCTAACTGTTTTGTGTCCATAAAAAATACCTTATTCTTTTTTTGCTTCAAAAAGCACGTTGTCGGTTCTGTTGAAGCCCATACTCTTCCAGAAGCTCTGACCTGTGCTGTTGTCCTTATAGCAATAAATTTGTGTTTTATTTATTCCGCTCTCGGAAATCCTTTGAACCGCGTTCTGAACAAGAGCCTTTCCGATATGCTTGCGGCGATAATCGGGGTGTACCGCTGTGTGGTGAATGAAGCCCGTTCTGCCGTCGTGTCCCGCGAGAACCGTGCCGACAATTTTGCCGTCACATACTGCTACCATGCTCATACCCTTGTTGCGCTCGAGGTATCTCTTGATGTTCTCCCGTGAGTCGGAAGACGAGAGAGCGCGTTTTGAGGTAATCTGCCACATAGCGTAGACCTCGTCATAATCTTCGATTGTCATAGAACGAATAAGCATTTTATCACTTTCTAAAACAAATAATTTTACTATTCAGGTGCGAGTGTCCCGCCTGTAACTAATCACTATCCACTAATCACTAACCACTGTTAATAGAGCATTGTTCCGATACCTTCATCGGAGAAGAGCTCAAGCAGAATTGAGTGCTTGAGTCTGCCGTCAATGATATGCGCTCTGCTTACACCCGAACGTACAGCCTCAACACAGCAGTCAATCTTTGGAATCATACCGCCCTGGATAATACCCTCTTTTTTGAGGGACGGAACATCGCTGACGCATACTGTAGAAATCAAGCTCTCGTCATCGTGAACGTCGCGCAGAAGTCCTCTGACGTCTGTCATCAAAATAAGCTTTTTCGCGCTCAGCTTTGCCGCTATGCGTGCCGCCGCCAAATCGGCGTTGATGTTGTAAACCTCGCCGTTTTTGCCGCCCGCAATTGTAGAAATAACGGGGATATAGCCGTTTTTGAGAGAGTCCATAATGATAAGCGGATTGACCGACTCAATCTCGCCTACAAAACCGAGGTCGTCCTCACTCTCGAGCTTTGAAGCCATAAGCATTTTGCCGTCAAGACCGCAAAGACCGATTGCTCGTCCGCCGCTCTGGGTGAGATGCTGAACAAGGCTCTTGTTTACTCTGCCCGCGAGCACCTGCTGAACTATGTCGATAGTCTCCTTGTCTGTAACACGGAGACCGTTTTTGAACTCGCTCTTTTTGCCTGTTTTGACGAGCATTTCGTTGATTTCGGGACCGCCGCCGTGAACAAGCACAACGTTGATTCCGACAAGCTGCATAAGCACAATGTCGTCCATAACAGCCTGTTTGAGTTCGTCGCTCTGCATAGCGTTGCCGCCGTATTTTACAACTACTGTTTTGCCGTAGTTCTTTTGTATATAAGGCATAGCCTGTATAAGTATTTCAGCTCTTTTATTATTGTCCATATTTTTTGATTCTCCTCGTCAGACGAAGCTGCTCCTCACTCAGCGAGGATATCCCCCGCGCGTTATAATTCTAATCAAACCTTTTTATCGGGTGTGGGCAAAGCCCACCCACAACTGACCACTAACCACTAATCACTGACCACTGATTTATGTCCTGTAATCTCCGTTTATTTTAACATAATCATATGTTAAGTCGCAACCGTATGCCTCGGCTTTCGCGTCGCCGTCGCCGAGAGTAACGATGATGTTTATCTCGTTTTCGAGCAGGATTTCCTTTGCTTTTTCCTCGCTGAACGGAATTCCCGCGCCGTTTTTGCAGACGTCTATAATACCTTTTGAGGATTTGAAGCTGACCTCAACCTTTTTGACATCAACATCCGCGCCGCTGTAGCCGATAGCGCACAGCACGCGTCCCCAGTTTGCGTCAGCTCCGAACATAGCCGCCTTTAAAAGGCTTGAACAGATGATGCTCTTGCTGACCTTTACGGCATCCTCTTTTGTTTTAGCTCCGCTGACAGAACAGACGAGCAGCTTGGACGCTCCCTCGCCGTCGGCGGCGAGCTTCTTTGCGAGCATCTTGAACGCCTCGGTGAGTCCCTCGACAAAGGTTCTGTAGTCCTCATTCTTCTCGGTAATCTCAGCGTTGCCTGCCTTGCCTGATGCCATAATCGCGAGCGTGTCGTTTGTTGATGTGTCACCGTCAACACTGACCATATTGTAGCTGTCCTCGACAGCCTCTCTGAGCGCGCACTCGAGCATCTCAGCCGAAACAGCCGCGTCGGTGGTGACAAACGACAGCATTGTACCCATATTGATATGTATCATTCCGCTGCCTTTTGCGATACCGCCGACTGTAACGGTCTTACCGCCCAAGGTCATAGTCATAGCCATTTCCTTTTTGACGGTGTCGGTAGTCATAATCGCCTCGGCGGCATTCGTTCCGCCGTCCTTAGTGAGCTTGCCGCGCATAGCCTCGGCGCCTTTTTCAATCGGCTCAATCGGGAGAATTTCGCCGATTACGCCCGTTGAGGCGACGATAACGTCTTCAGCCTTTACGCTGAGCACGTCGGACGCGATTTCACACATTCTTACAGCCTTGTCATAACCGTCGGCGTTGCAGGTGTTCGCGTTGCCTGAGTTTACGATAACCGCCTGAGCCTTGCCGTTTTTGAGGTGTTTCTTAGTAACGGCTATAGTGTCGGACTTTACGAGATTCTTCGTAAAAACTGCCGCCGCGCTGCACAGCGTATCGCAGTATATGAGCGCGAGGTCGCGCTTTGTCGTATTGGAGGGCTTTATCGAAGCGCAGACGCCCTGCGCCGTAAAGCCCTGCGGAGCGGTAACTCCGCCTTCTATAAAGTTAAACATATTTTTCCTCTATTTAATTGCGAAATGCGCATTACGAATTGTGAATTGCTAAAATGCCGGGGGCATTGTTGTAAGTCCTGTTTTTTCGTCAAGTCCGAAAATAATGTTCATATTCTGAACAGCCTGTCCCGCCGCGCCCTTAACCATATTGTCGATTGCGGCGCAGGCGATGAGCTTGTTCGCTCTGCCGTCGTAATGAATGCTTATGTCGCAGAAATTGGAATACTTGATGTTATGGATATCCGCGCACATACCGTCGGGCAGAACACGCACAAAGAACTCGTCCTTGTAGTAATCCTCATAAGCCGCGCGGATCTGCTCATAAGTTACACCTTCCTTTAAATCAGCGTAGCAGGTGGCTAGTATTCCGCGGTTCACGGGAAGTAAATGCGGAACAAAAGTAACAGTTACCTTTTCGCCCGAGAGCCTTGAAAGCGTCTGTTCAATCTCGGGAGTGTGGCGGTGAGATGCTACCTTGTACGCATGGAAGCCCTCGTTGAGCTCGGGATAGTGGTTGCCCTGGCTGGGCTTTCTGCCCGCACCCGTAACGCCGCTTGCGCAGTTGCAGATTATGCCTTCCATCTCAATTAAGCCATTCACAACCGCGGGAGCTAACGCGAGCGGAGAGCAGGTTGTGTAGCAACCCGGGTTAGCAATGACGCATTTTCCCTTTATATTATCGCGGAAAAACTCGGGCAGTCCGTAGACAGCCTCCTCGTGGAGAGCTTTGTCAAGGAAATTTCCGCCGTACCATTCTTCGTATTCCTCTTCGCTTTCGAGGCGGAAGTCAGCGCCGAGGTCGATGAACTTTACTCCCTCAGCCTTACATTTCGCGGCGAGCTCCTGGCTTAATCCGTGAGGCAAAGCAGCGAAAACAACGTCGCTCTTCTTAACAACCTCGTCGGAATTCTCGCAAACCATATCGTTGAGATAGATATAGCTCGGGTAAACATCGGAGAGCTTCTTGCCCTCGAAGCTTACGGAGCTGATTGCGGCGATTTCAGCCTCGGGGTGAGCACTGAGAAGCCTCACGAGCTCACAGCCCGCGTAACCTGTCGCGCCGATTATTCCTGCTTTTATCATATGTATCAATCCTTGTTAACTAAATTTTTAACACGCTCCGCCTGAGCCTTTACATTCTCGGGAGCGGGACCGCCGAACGCCGTACGCTGACTTACGCAATATTCAAGCGAAATAGCGTTGTAGACGTCGTCGGTGAACACGTTGCAAACCTTTTTGTACTCGTCGAGAGGAAGGCTCTCGAGGTCTGTTCCGAGCTCAATGCAGCGCGCGACCAGTTCACCAGTAGCCTTATAAGCGTCACGAAACGGCACGCCGTTCTTTGTCAGCCAGTCGGCAACGTCGGTGGCGTTTATAAATCCGCCCGCCGCGGCTTTGCGCATATTCTCGGGGATAACGCGCATTGTGTCGAGCATTGGAGTGAATGCAGTCAGGCACATCTTGACGGTATCAACCGCGTCAAAAATCGCCTCTTTGTCCTCCTGCATATCCTTGTTGTAGGCGAGGGCTATGCCCTTCATAACGGTAAGAAGCGTCATAGTATCGCCGAACACCCTGCCGCTCTTTCCGCGTACCAGCTCAGCGATATCGGGGTTCTTTTTTTGAGGCATAATCGACGAGCCTGTTGAGAAAGCGTCGTCGAGCTCGATGAACTTGAACTCCCAGCTGCACCACATTATGATTTCCTCGGAGAAACGGCTGAGGTGCACCATAATAATCGAGAGAACGCTCGAAAACTCTATGCAGTAATCCCTGTCGGAAACACCGTCGAGGGAGTTGTTTGTTACTCGGTCAAACCCGAGAAGCTCCTTTGTAATTTCTCTGTTAATCGGGTAGGTTGTACCCGCGAGAGCGCAGGAGCCGAGGGGCATTTCGTCCATACGCTTGAGGCAGTCGTCAAGACGGCTGATATCGCGCAGGAACATCTCGGCATATGCGAGAAGGTGATGTCCGAAGGTTATAGGCTGGGCTCTCTGGAGATGAGTGTAGCCCGGCATAACCGTATCGCTGTACTGCTCTGCCTTGTCTGCGATTACCTTGACAAGCTCCTCGAGCAGTTCACGGACGTTTACGACCTCTTTTTTGAGGTAGAGCTTGATATCAACAGCAACCTGGTCATTACGGCTGCGCGAAGTGTGCAGACGCTTGCCGTCGTCGCCGATACGCTCGGTCAGCTCGCCCTCGATGAACGTATGGATATCCTCGGCGTCGGGGTCAAAAGTAAGCTTGCCGCTCTCGATGTCCGAGAGTATCTCCTTTAAGCCCTGGACAATGCGTCCTGCCTCGGTAGTCTTGATTATTCCGCATCTTCCAAGCATTGTCGCGTGGGCAATACTGCCCTCGATATCCTCGCGGAACATACGGCTGTCAAAGCTGATTGAGCTGTTGAAATCGTTGGTAGTTTTTGAAAGTTCTTTTTTGAAACGCCCTTTCCAGAGTTGCATTTGAATCACCTTTTTTGTATCCTATAAAATCACTTAATGGGACAGAGTCTCCCCTGTCCCTAATAGTGTATAATTATCGTTCAGTTATTTAATAAGTCCCTTTTTAGCCCTTACCTTAATCGGCAGACCAAAGAGGTTGATGAAGCCCGCGGAATCGTTCTGGTTGTAAACCTCGTCCTCGTCAAATGTCGCGATCTCTTCATCATAGAGTGAGTAGGGACTTGTAACGCCCGCGTCAATGATGTTGCCCTTGTAGAGCTTGAGCTTGACGTCACCTGTCACATACTGCTGTGTGCTGTCAACAAAAGCCGAGAGAGCCTCACGGAGCGGCGTGTACCACTTGCCGTCATATACGAGCTCTGCAAACTTGATAGCGAGCACGCTCTTGTAGTGCTGTGTATCCTTGTCGAGGCAGATTTCCTCGAGCTTGTTGTGAGCGGTGAAAAGGATTGTGCCGCCGGGTGTTTCGTATACACCCCTTGCCTTCATACCTACAAGACGGTTCTCGACGATGTCTGTGATACCGATACCGTTTTTGCCACCGATTTCGTTGAGCTTAGTTACGATAGAAACAGCGTCCATCTCTTCGCCGTTGACGGCTGTAGCTTCACCCTTTTCAAAGTGGATGGTTACATACTCGGGCTCGTCGGGAGCCTGCAGGGGTGAAACTCCCATTTCGAGGAAACCTTCCTTTTCGTACATAGGCTCGTTTGAGGGGTCCTCAAGGTCGAGTCCTTCATGGCTTAAGTGCCAAAGGTTCTTATCCTTGGAGTAGTTTGTCTCACGGTTAATCTTGAGCGGAATTTTCTTAGCTTCAGCGTAAGCGATTTCCTCCTCACGACTCTTGAATTCCCATGTTCTCCAGGGAGCGATAATTGTCATATCGGGAGCATATGCTTTGATAGCAAGCTCAAAACGCACCTGGTCGTTGCCCTTGCCTGTGCAGCCGTGGCAGATAGCGTCGGCGCCTTCCTTGAGAGCGATTTCGACAAGTCTTTTTGCTATAATCGGACGAGCGAAGGATGTACCGAGCAGATATTTGCCCTCGTATACAGCGCCCGCCTTGATTGTGGGATATACATATTCTTCTACAAATTCTTTGTTAAGGTCCTCAACATAGAGCTTTGACGCGCCTGTCGCGATTGCCTTTTCCTCAAGTCCCTCGAGCTCGTCAGCCTGTCCTACGTTACCCGATACCGCGATAACCTCGCAGTTATCATAGTTGTCCTTTAACCAGGGAATAATAACAGATGTATCAAGTCCGCCTGAATAAGCGAGGACTACCTTTTTGATTTTTTTGTCAGCCATAATAAACCTCCGAAAAATATTTTGAAAAATGTTACAATTACATTATACTCGGTATCTGCGAAAATTCAAGTCTTTTTTGCATAAATATTCAAAGTTTATGAAAAATATATAAAATATAGCGAAAATCAAGCGCTTTTCTACCATTTTGCCATAAAATAACCTATGGCTCAGTATAGAAATAATTATCTGAGGAAATATTAATGTATATTTATTATGAGTATTCGTATGTTTATACATTGTGTTGAATAATAATAAATTGTGTGATAAAATAAACTTACATTTGAAAGGAAATGATTTTATGTCAGATTTTAAAAAGATTAACCCGAGCGAAATTACGGAAAACCCGTTTGATCTTATCGGCAGCGACTGGGCGCTTGTTGCCGCGAAGAACGGCGACTACTGCAATATGATGACCGCTTCATGGGGCGGCGTGGGAATTATGTGGAACAAGCCCGCGGCTTTCACATTTATTCGTCCCCAGCGCTTCACTTACGGTCTTATGGAAAAAGAGGATTATTATTCACTCAGCTTCTTTGACGAAAAATACCGTGACGCTCTTAAGTTCTGCGGAACAAAGAGCGGTCGTGACTTTGACAAGGCTGTAGAGTGTAACCTCACTCCTGTTTTTGACGAAAAGGCTCCGTATTTTGAAGAAGCAAAGCTCGTATTGATTTGCCGCAAGATGTACGCGCAGGACATGAACGAGCAAAGCATTATTGATGAAAAAACAGTCGCTCCTCAGTATTCGGGAGACGACTATCATAAAATGTATATAAGCGAAATCATAAAGGTGCTCAAAAAATGAACGTATTAAAAAGAATTGTCTGCGCTGTTCTGGCAGCCGCGACACTTGTTTTGTGCTTTGCCTCTTGCGAGGAAAAGAAAGAACTCGATGTTGCTAACATCACTCTCACTCAGAAGCAGCTCAAGGATGTTCAGACTAAAATAGAAAAAGCGCTTACGGACGCTGATTTTTCGGGCGGAGTGTATGTCAAGCTCAACAAAAACACTCTATACGAAAACTATTTCGGTATTGAGGACCCTGTTACCGACAAAAAAATCAGCGCGAGCACACAATATCAGGTTAGCTCGATGACAAAGAATATCACGGGCGCCGCAATCCTGCAGCTGTGTGACGAAGGAAAACTGAAACTCGATGATACTCTCGACTTGTATTTTGACGCGACAGGCGACAAGGCATATCTCAAAAAGATAACCGTTAAACAGCTTGTCGGAGTCGAAGTGAGCTTCGGAGCATATTTTCTAAATCTTTTGAGTGATAATAAAAAAATAGACCAAGTAGAACGTCTGATAAAAAAGGGCAAAGGTCTCAAGAGTTATATCACGGATTATATCCTGACAAACGGAATTGAGAGCGGAAGCAATCAGCCTCACTCGAACTATTATCTGCTTGGTATTATCATAGAGAAAGCCTCGGGTATGGATTATAAGGAATATATCCGTAAGAACATCTTTGATAAGCTCAAGATGACAAAGAGCACGTTCGTCGACAAAAACCAGCCAATGCGCGGATATAACGTTGACACGGAAATGTGGCGCGACGAAAAGCTGAATATATTCTATAATGATTATGACTTTATGTTCTCATCGTTCGGCGTGGTTTCGGACGTCGGAGATATGCTGAAGTTCTATGACGCGACACTGGCAGGCAAAATCACAAAAACAAATATGATTAAGAAGATTAACGAGTTCTACACAAACTACGGATTCGGATTCCGTCACGACGGACATAATCTTTACGGCTACAGCGGCACCAGTCTTCACACTTCATTCGTATACCTGAACGACGAAACAAAAGAGATTGTAATTCTGAACTCAAACCAAATCGGAAATATCAGACTCAACGCTACAGGCAAGGCTGTGTATAACGCGGTCAATTCCAAGATAAACGGTATGAGGCTCAGCGAAGAATAAAACAGTATACAACAAATAAACGGTCAGGAAACCCTGACCGTTTAAATTTTTGCTGTTTATAATTCGGTAATTATTCCCACAAGCAGTAGCTGAATCATTGTTGCGTCACGGATAGAAATTTTTTCGTCTTTGTTCGTGTTCGCGAGAGCTTTTGCACAGCAGGTAGGAATCAAAGCCTCCTCACCGACCAGATATAATTGAATTGTTGTAACATCGTTGACGTCTACTTTGCCGTCAAGGTTACAGTCACCCAAAAGGACGTTTTTACACTGAACAAGATTAGAACTGCAGTATTCCTCAGCATATGACCCCTCTAAGCAAACAATCTCAATCGTATTGGTGTATGACATCGGCGCGAACGCTTCAGCGCCAATTGAGGTCACGTTATTCGAAATAAACAGGCTTGTTAGTGAACTTGCGTAATAAAACGCCTTTTCTCCGATTGCGTTAACAGAGAGAGGAATCTCGATATCGGATAACAGAGAACATCCCTCAAACGCAGATTTGCCGATTTTTTCTGTTTTTTCGGGAATTACAATTGTTTTAAGCTTAGTGCAGTTAAGAAAAGTTTCCTCCTTGATTTCGGTTAACTCGGGAGGAATATCGGCTTGTACCAGATCGGAACATCCGCTGAATACGCCGCTGCCCATTTTCAATATGCTTTTCGGAAGTTTTATTGAGGTAAGTCCGCTGTCGGAAAAAGCATAATCGCCTATCTCGCCGATAATCATCGGTATACTTATTGTTTGGAGCGATGTGCAGCCTGAGCAGACAGCTTCGGGAAGCGCGCGGAGATTCTCGGCGTGAGAAATATCAAAAGACGCAAGCGAAGTACAGGCGCCGAACGCATACTTGCCGATGGTGTCTATTCCCTTTGGTATCTTTATTTCCGTCAGGTTCGCACATCCGTAAAACGCGCTGTCGCCGATAAAGGTGTAGGAATCGGGAATTGTAACGGAAGTAATTGCGCTGTTTTCAAAACAGTCCGCGTAGATTCCCGCAACTGCTCTGCCGCCATAGCTTTCGGGCAGAACAATCTCGCTGTCAGTTCCTTTATATCTGTAAATTGCAAGTTCATCGTCGGAAATAACCGCATATTTATAATTTTCGTCGCTTATTGTGGTTATCGCCGACGAAATAACAGCCGAGGAGACAACCAGCACAACAACAAGCACAGCCGAAAGCAAAACAGAGGTTATTCTTTTTGTTAACATCATATAATCAATCCTTTTACAAAAGCGGACAGAAAGCTGCCCGCTTTTGCTTTTACTTTGATTTTTCTTGGTGCAGCATGATAAATTCCATATAATTATCCTTCATTTCTTTATACACTTCTGTGTTGAAGGAGATATTGTATAGATACAGATTATCTTTTTCCTCATATTTCCAGTCAGCGTTAAAGAGCTGGGTGTTGTTTTTGTCGGTATCATACGCAATTACCATTTTAGGGTCAAACACAAGCTGAATATTGTATTTTTTGTCGTTGAACTTATAGACACCCTTACAATCCTTTTCGGGATCAAATCTGAAGCTATAGTCAGAGGAAGTCCATACTATCCCTTTATAGCTGTCGGGTTTGTCACCTGTGTTCTGTACGCAGCCGACCAACAGCATACTCATACATATTGTAACGATAAGTATAGCGCAAAGTAATTTTTTCATATGTATTCTCCTAACTGATTTTTTGCTAAAGTGATTAAATCCTCGAAAGTTCCGCGTATGTCGGCGAAACAACTGTTGTATATGTGTTTCCGTTCTTATAGATGAAGAACGAGAATACTCTCAGCGTCTGACCTTCATATGTATCGGAAAGCGTGTTCTGGATTCCGTAGATATAGTGGTAACCCTTCAATTGATCGGAATATCTCAGAATGTTCTTGCCGTTTGTTGAATCATACGGAATATATCTGAAGCTGATATTCTCAAATGTCTGCTGAGGTCTTTCGGTATCGTAATCAACAGCTTGATTTGTACCCGTGCCTGTTGTGAGCGCGCGTGTTATATAATCCTTAATGTTATTGGTGCTGCTGAAAACTGTCGCGGCGTTACTCTGGCTGTAAGTCGTGCCGTCCTTTGTTGTAGCGACTAATGTACCCGCACCGACAAGAGTCTCGGAATCATCCTTGTCAAGATAATCAATAATATAGTAATTATGTCTTACCTTATCGGTATCGGTGCTGATATCCTTATAATACTCGTTAAACGAATTGATAATTACCGATGTCTTATCAACAGACGCTGAACCAGATTTAGCGTAGAGATAAAGCTTGTCACTGTTGCTCGCGGCAGAGTTGTTCGTGAATCCATACTGAACAAATCTTGTTTTAAACGTGGAACCCTTATGCAGGATAATCTCCGTGGAGCCGTCCTTCACATACCAGTTAACATTCTCTCCGCTTAATCCTGCCTGAGCAGCAGTAAACTCAACTTCCTGCTGATAGTTGCCGGTTTCGGTAGCTTTCGGCGTTGTGCCGTTATAAAGCTTGATTGTATACTCTCTCGCGACAGTACATTCATTTAACGGTTTGAGTCTATCATCGGGAATAACCGCCTCAACAACCGCCTTTCTGTTTGTAATGTCATTAGACTTCATGTTGGTTGTACTGCTGTCGTCGGTTGGGTAATTATAATCAAAGTAATTACTCTCGATTCGCGGCATATTATTCTTGACAATTGTCTTATAAGCTGTCATGACAGCCGTGTAATCCGCGTAGTTTACACCGGCGTACGATGTGCCTGTTCCAAACGGAACCTTTATCGTCTTGGTATAAGACGCATCCTTCAGAGCTTTACCGTCCTCATAAACATAGTTGCCGTCATCGGTGTTATAATCCTTAAACTTATAGGTTACCTCAAGTCTCGCTACTCCTGTTGAAGCGGCAGGCTTATAAACAGCAACATAAATTGTGTCTGAGTTAATCGCCGGAGCGGAACTCAGCTGCAGTGTACGCTGTTCGTATAACGCGTTGTTTTTACCCGCGTTTGTCAAAACATTGTAGTGCGACGAGGTTGTAAAGTAATTAGCTGTGTTTCCGCCATCTTCGGGAGCGGCAATCTTCATCCAACGGTCAAAGTAGTATTTCGCGCTTTCAATTTCGACTTCAGGCTTTGCCTGAGCTTTTACAGTATAGCCGAATACATTATTTACCACACACTCATTGTCATATCCCGCGTATAGGTCACTGTATATACCGTCAACATTGTTTGTTTCGTCGTTGATTACGCCTGTTCCCGAAACATGTTCGATAGCGTTATTGATGTGTGTTCCCGCAGTGTCAACAATTGCTCTGAATGTGTTTGTAACAGACGAACAGGAAATAGGCTCAAAGTTCGACATAGCGGTCGAGTTGGCTTTAAACCATACCGAACCCGACAGATAAGCGTCGGTATTGATGGTAAATCCGTTTCCTCCGTTGGTATATTTAACCTTATCAACCGAAATGGAGTTAATAGTAATAGCGGTCAGCGCTCCGTTGGTCTTATAGCTGATATTATAATCGTTGAGTTTTCTGAGGTTAATCTTGTATGAATAGATAGACTCACTGCCGCTTACGAGGTTCATATCATAGGGCAGCACGCCGCTGTCGCCGTTAAGTGTATAGTTGAAATTCAGAGTCGGTGTGCCGACATTATCGTTCATGTCAACATAAACGTCAACTTCCTCGTGAGCAACATAGACATAATATGTGTCGGTTGTTTCAAAGTGAACATCGTTTGTGATGCTATCGGTTGAATTACTGTATTTAATTTTATATTCAACCTTGTATTGTCCCGACGCGGATGGCGTCCAGGTGTTGTTGCTTGCTGCCAGCAGATTAACGGGATCATCTTCACTGCCCGGAGCGCTCTGGATAGTAAATCCTGTTTCGGAAATAGATATGTTGGGAGCCTCTGCATAAAGCGAACCTTTCCAGCTTGCAGAGCCGAGACCGATTAGAGTTCTGATAGCCTCAGCGTTATACGGAGTCGTGCCCTTCTCCACCATTCTCTTTCCCGAGGTGGTGCGTTCGCTGTGGAGGTCTGCAAAAGCTGACGCTGTTGTCACGCTGTTGGCTCCCTCCGCAGTGCCGTTCAGGTTAATATAGTACTTGTTGCCGATTGTAGATAAACCTGTTACTGTACCCGAAAGGGATGTTCCGCCCGAGCCTGTTGTTTTAGTTGTGTCCGCTGCAGTCGCGGTTATATAAATTCTCGCGTTTGCTTTACCCGCGTAAGTATAGCTGTAAAGATACTTATACGCGGAAGTGGAATTGCCTGCTTTGCCTTCATACTGCATAAGGTGGTCGACATTTTCGTTCTCACCCTTAACATATGTTGAGCTTGCGGTATCCATCAGATAGTAATGATACTGCTTATAGCGTATAAAGTCAGCCGCTGTACCGTTTGTTGAGCCGTAAACGCTCATAAACTGAGATTGGGTTTTCTCGTACTGTGACAATACAAATACTGTAGTTGTTTTTGCCTTAGCCTGCAGAGCGCTGAACGCGTCGAAATAATTATCATACGCATCGGCATAAGTGGTGGCTGTGCTGTTGTACGCGGGCCAGTTGCCCCAGCTGTTTGTGCCGTAGTTTGTATTAACGCTTTCACGCTGAGTCTGGTAAGCTCCCCACGGAGCGTTAGGCTGATAATAGGCAACCGCTGTTGTCGCGTCTTCATCTGCAGAGTTCTGATACAGACGCTTCATCTTGAAGAATGCCTTTTGTTCATTGTTAAACGTTACCGTAACGTTGAAAGTACAGGTAGTTGTTCTTGTTGTAACACCTGTTTTGGCATTTGTCGCGGTAATTACTACCGTATATGTATCTGTACCGTTTTCGGTCGTCGGAATAATATCGGCAGGAGCATTGTATGTTTCGCTGTAATCATTTGACGCAGTACCTGAGCTTATCGTCTGGGCAGTTTGATTTACAGTATATCCGATAGTCGAATAGGTATCTGTTTTCGCCTTAAGGTCAACTGGTTGGAGATAGTAGTTGGCAACATCCAAACTATGGTTTGTCGTCATTTGAGAACTGCTTTGGGTATATGTATTAAAGCCCGCTGTATTGTTCTTCATAAAGCCCTTTAGTGAAGGCTTGATAGCTACTAACGTTATTGTGGCTTTTGCCGAACCCGCTTTCAGAATATACTCATATATTTTTGTAGTACTGCCTGTAGGCGCTGTAGGCGAAACAGTGGATACACCCGAAGCGTTTGTTCCCTCGGGAGCAACAAACGGTCTTCCGTTGCCGTCATTGCCTGTGGTTGCGAATTGAATCTTGTTAATTTCATAGCCGTCGGCAGGAGTTATTCGGAGCTGGAATACATCTCCGATGTTGCCGCTGCCTATCGTCGTTCCTGATGTATCGGTAATTGTTTTCGTGTTGCCTGAAGCGTAGGTTGCCGCAAAATCAGCGGTAATCGAATACGCAACGGGTTTAAAGTGCGCTTTGAGCGTTACGTTGCCTGTTGTCTTAATTGTAATGCTCGGCTGATAAAGTACAGCCTGCGTGGATTGATTTGGTGTCGCGACAGCCGAAGTTACTTCGATAGTTGTAAGCGTGCTGTTCGGATCCAAAACCGTAAGTTTTTTGCTGCTGGCTATCGTTACTACTTCCCAGTAATCAAAGTCGTAACCGTCGCTGTTGCTTGCGTCGAATGTATACGGTGTAATGTTGCCGACGCTGGCGGATGTTACCGTTGAGTTATTCTGCTTTACAACACCGTGCCCATCGTTTCGGAAGGTTACAGTGTGCATGTTTTCGACAAAATCAAAGTAGATTGTCGCGTCAGCAGTTGAGTTAACTGTAATTGCCGAAGTTGAATTCAAGTTGCCTGATACAAGCGTAACTCCTGACGGAAGGCTTGTCATCCACCTGCTTCTTGAATAATAACTCGGAGTGGATGGAACTAACACTTCAGCAGTCGACTTGATACCTACGTCGTAAGTAGTCGCCTGATTTTCCGTTTGTGTCCCGCTGTCCGCTGTCATTCTGCGTTTTACGGTAATTGTTCTGCTTGTCTCAACATAGTTCGGAGCAATTGTGCCGTCAGCAGTAGCGGTTACGGTCCAGTTTGTTCCCGAGCCTGTTACCGAAGCCCCGCCCGTTGTAGTCCAGGGAGTGGTGGAATCGAGAGTATAGCCCGAGGGCAAAGTTATGGTAAAAGTATCACTGACGGTGGAGTTAACGGCAACCGCGGATTTGGAAACCGTACCCGCAACAGAGCCTGTTGTTGAGTTTGAAACGTAGCTCGGCGAGGTGTCGGTATCGCTGATTGTAACATTGTACTTCGCCGCGGGGAGATGATACCATTTACCCTGATCATCATATCCGTTGTCAGCAGTCGGTACATAGTACATTCTGTTTTCTTCGTAAGTTTCTCCTGACGCTGTATCTGTCTGGATATTTGCGAGAACAATATCACGTGTCTGCTTTGAGTTGCTTCCGACGTCAAAGATTAATTTGTCATAAGTAGTATTGTACGTTTTATAGTAATAGTAAGTATCGTTAACCGCGCCGTTCTGGATTATTTCCGCGCCTAAGTAATCACATGTGCCGAAATCATCAGTGGTGGCGTCCGGAGCCGGTCCTGCGGTGGTTGAAAGCTGAATGCCCGGGAACGCCTTGTTATGAGCTACTCCTTCTTTCCACAGGAACGCGTAACCTGCGTCCCAGCCTGACGGAATCTTGAAGAAAAGCGTCTTGTGGTCGGCTTCTGTCGCGTAATTAGCGGTAATTGTGCCGCCAGCGGATGATGTCCAGAACGAAGCTTTGCCTGTTGTTAAGTTTTCGGCAGTTTTTGTAATACCACTGCTGACAGTAAAGCCCGTAAGCTTATAGCGGATATTATTAGCCGTTCTGAATGGCAGAAATTCCAACTCTGTCGCATGGGCGGCAGAATCGCCGATTTCAGCAGTGTTCGGAGTATCAGATACCGCAGAACCTGTCCCGATTTTATATTTTCTATTTACCGAATAAGTTCTGCCTTCTACAATCGAAACGCTGATAGGATCAGACTCGACGAAACGTGCAGTACGAGCGTTGGTTGAAGTGTTAACAGTTGTATCTACAACTTTAACCTTGAACTTGTAATTACCCGTATCTAAGGATTGCGTTGGTGCCCAATTATAGGTAGCTGTTGCGCTTGCTGCTCGAACCGAACTCCAGGTTGAACCGCCGTCTGAAGATTTAAAGAACTCGTAGGTTACATTTGAAGAATTGAACAGGTTGGTTGCTAAACCAGTAAATGTAATTCCTCCGCTGTCCGTAGTAATGTTATATGTATTCGTATCAGCTGACAGGCTGCCCGTCAGGTTATTCTTTGCGGTGGCAGAATATTTTACCGCGCCCGAGTTGCTTTCCTGAGTTAAATCAAGCGTTACCTGTACAGCGTAGTATTTTGAAGAATCCGGCAAAGCGGAGCTGTTACTGATATAAAAACTTTTTTTCGGACCGATATTTGTTCTTGTGCTTGAGCTGTATGAGGTAGAAACAATCTGATTACTGGTTTCCGCACCGAAAATCTGACTGTCGCTTGAATTGTAGAAACGGAAATAAACGTCATTGTCGCTTTTCTTCAGGTAATATGTAAACGTGCGGCTTGTTCCATTGCCGCTCATTGTGTTGGTAGCTTGGTCGTCCCACTTATCGGTAATTCCGTCACTTATCTTAAAAGTCTTGTTGGAATATGGTAGAGCTTGCTTTGTTAAATAAATAATTTTTTCTCTATGACTCCAAGTAAATTTATAATAACCACCCGTATTGGGAGTAAAGTTTACCTTATCTACGTTATTGCTAGAATAGTGATGTAGCGTTACCGCTGTCGTATTTACATTATCGACAGCTAGGTTTGTTGCAGCCTTATAATACTGATTGCCAACATACATGTACATATAATATTTCGTGTTGCCTGTTAGATACAAATAACCAGAATAATCGCCGTTTGAATCATATGATAATGTTACAGTCGGCGTCAAATCCCAATAGCTATCATGATCTGTTGCAACGTCATAATGCAGAACACAAGTGCTGCTCTCCAGCGGGCTGATAAACAGTTTTTTATCTGTGCTATCATATGTAACCGCGTAATCTGTTGCAGTCCCTGTTGTGTATGTAACTCTATCTGCGTTATTGTTGCCATATGAATATAACTGAACTGCACTGTCATTTGAAGCTGTTACATTAGCTTTAACATATGTATCGCCGTCTTTTATATAGCATCCATATGTTGAGTTTGCGTCAAAAGTAAAGGTGCCATAGTATCTTCTGTTATCAGTTGTCGACTGTGTAAGTTCAACACTAGTATCTGCTGTCCACCAATCATTTGGCATGTTTTTCTTATACTCGAATTTAATTGTACCAGCTGCTGTGGTTATTGTAGAAACTACCAGCAACATTGACATTGACATCAATCCCGCCAATACGCCGATAAAAATTCTTTTAGAGTTCCTTATTAGCATTGTTTTCATAAACAAGCCCTCCGTTTCTCAGGTAGATAGAATATATCGTTACACTGTCGAATAACTGACCTTTCGAGTGTAGAGATATAGGCTGCAGGAGTTTGGGTATTGCGCTTATCTGACCGTAAAAAAACGCATACTACCCCATAGTTAGTTATAATAATTTTATCATATTATTATTGTTCTAACAAGAAAACAAAAACGAATTTGTGCAACATTTCCGAATTTTGTCATTGTGCATAATTTTATGTTCTTATTTTTGAACTATATCACAACAAAAAACGCTTGAAAACCGCGATATTCCTAACGCTGCCTTGATTTTTTTGACAAAAAAATCAAGGGCTGAAAAACAGCCCTTGTTATCTTTTTTTTCTTAATGTTTTTGAGTTCAGAATACTCTCGGCGTGATTGATTTTCCGTTTTTGCGGTTCAATGTTTTCAGTGGATGATTTTTCTTTAAGCGCAGCCTGCTGTTCTTTTTGGTAACGCTCTATTATTTTTTCGAGACTGTCTTCATCGTCTTTTTTAAAGCCCAATATTGACTGAATAAGGATAACAATCTCATTGGAAAACGCAAGAATAATTAACAGAATTATTCCGATAAGTCCCCACGGCGTTACAAAAAAATCATAAATAACGCTTACGAAGCCGAGCTTAGTTTGCATTACGCCCATCACGTCATCCAAATTGACGGGGCTGTCATTGGAAGGATTGCTGTCTCCCTTTGTAATTATATACTGCCCGCCGCTGTCAAAAAACGGCGCTTTTACAATTCTATGGGTTACAAGTTTGCCCTTGAATTCCTCCGACCTGCCCATATAGGTGACAACGTCACCGACTTTAAGCTCACTTGCGCCGCAGCTTTTTGACAGAATAACATCGCCGACTTTAAGCGACGGCTCCATACTGCCCGACGTAACACGGTATATGGAATAACCGAACATAGACGGAGCATTGCCGCTAATCCTCGATACCATAGTCAGCACCAAAATCAGCGCGAATATCGTCAGAATAACGGCAAGAAGTACATTTTTTATTATTCTTAATATTTTTAAAACTTTTTTCCCGGACTCTGCTTTTTTTGTAGCCATATTAATACGTCCAGAAAATTGAGCTTGCAATATTGCCTGTTTGGTTTGTCTTGTTGATTACATACCAATAAATATCAACTGACTTGCCTTTTTCGACAAGAATATTCTGGGCTATAGGCATCTGCTTGATGTATTTACTAACAGTTACCAAGGTGGTCTTTTGGATGGAATCGCCGTTTGTGCCTGTAATTGTGGTGGTGATATTTGCTGTCGCGGAATTGCCGTTTATTGTGCTCGCGGCAGTAACCAGACCATCGCTGTTTACGGTAGCGACTGACGTATCACTTGAAATATAAGATATGCTTGTTCCGTAATAATCGGGGGAGAAATCTTCTTCGCTGCTCTCGTTGGTCTTTTTGAGCGAAATGTCAATATAACCATCCATATCGAGCTGAACTTCGCTGTAATATTTCATACAGGCGGCAACATTTGTGCTGGAAACGGTATCATATAACTTATATGAATCTTCTATATTTTTCCCCGTTAAGCGATAAACCGTACCAGGATTAATCCCGGAAATATCAGGGGTGCGGTTCCAGTCGTTATTCTCCGCGTCATGCTCTTTATCAAACCAATGGTTAAAGAAAAAGAAAGAATTTACGTTGCTGGGAAGGTCGTAATAGTAAATATATGTGGGATATTCATCTGTATTAGCATCCTTGAATTTATTATTATTGCTTTGTCTTGTCATCTTGACATCAGATTTTACGCCGCTGATAAAATACCTGATATTCATATCAAAATCAGCGCTATTCGTATCACCATTATACCAGAAAGACTGGTAAGCAGTAGTCGGAACAAAATAAATTCTTACTTTATCATTAGCCGCAGGTGTTTTGGAAATATCAAAACCCTTTTCGTTAATGACGGGAGATGTAATACCTGCTTTTATTTTAGCGTTATTGAGCAGATCGCCGAGCTCGAGGTCGCCGTAAACATCGCCGCTTGGACTCGAGTTGTTTTTGATTGTAGTCTTATAGTACTGAATATTTGTATCAGCTGATGAAAAGTTTACTGCGGTTACGGCAGTAGTTCCGTTAGTTTCTTTGCCGTCTTTATCGACAGCAACCGTCTTAACATTTACTCCCGAGCTGCCTGAAACAGGAAGCGCCGAGCGGGAATACTGCATAAATCCGCCGTTAACAACACTGTTGTGAGTGTACCACGAAAAAGTTGAAGGCATCATAGCGACACAAGTCATCAATGCAACTAAACATATTATAAACAGTTTTTTTGTTGTTTTCATGGTAATCACCACCTTTAAAAGACAATTAATTAGCTTTCCCCAATTTTATAAATAAAATAATGATTATTTGTATCGTAGAAAAATCTAAAAACACCGTTTCCTGACTGATCAATTTGAGCTTGAGTAATATTAATATATATTAATTTTGCATCGCTATTGTCTGATCCTATGTTTGTTAAAGTACAACCGTAATCAGGCGCTAACTCTCCAAACCAGTTATTATTGCTATCCTTGGCTCTTCCGTAATGTGTATTTTCGCTTTTATCATATATCTTAAAGAAATATGGACCAGGTGATTTAATATATGCTCTACACATAAAATAATGATTATTCGTTTCCTGCATTCCGCTTTTCCAAACCATTCGGATATGAGCCTGATTCGAGCCGTTTTGGTTAAAATTATTTACAAGAACATCTTCGGTATAATTTGGCAATTCTGAAGAATCATACCAAGCAAGCGTTGCCATATCAAAATAGTCTTTGACATACGAAGTAGTCCCATTCATTAACCAAACGTCCTGTGTCTGAAGGCCCTTGGAGTCACTGCTACTTCCTACACCGTCGTTAAAAACAGCTCTGTCATATCTTGAAGAATAGAAGATTTCAAAGGTTGGAATATTCAACGTGCCGCCAACTGTGTCGTAAAGTCTTGTCATTTCCGCACCAGGCCATTCTTTGTTTTTAACAACTTTACCGTTTACATCAGACGAATCATAAACCGTACCGCTGTCCCAAAGATATGCCTTGGGTGATAAACCAAGCTCAACAAACTTTGCGGAATCAACAAATGAAACTGTTTTAGCGTCTGCTTCCTCCCAAGTGCCATATTTGTGACTATAGATTGAGAAAACTTCACTATGGAAGGTATTTGGAAGCGCAGTTTCCCATTTATCCCAATAACTTATATCACCGCTATGAGAATTTCCTCCGTTCCACTGTGAGTTACAACGGTAAATCGCACAATTTGCGCCCGCGTAAACCGCAGGAACATCCTCAATTGCCGAAGAATTAACGTCAACATCAGCATAGTAAATATCTGTTGTTCCCAAAACTTTCTTAAACTGATAATGAGTGTATGCTGATGGTGTTTCATTATCATATATTGCTAAGTAAAGCTTAGCGTTTGAGTCAGTAGTAAGCCACGCATCTCCTGTATGACCGCTAGAAAGACCAGAATCGTACTCATCAACTGTTTTATCACGAATGTAAATTCGGCGAGTTTTCATCCAGGAGGATGTAATTTGCAAGTTAAGATCGGTCGCGTCAACCGAAGTAACGGGAGCTCCTGCTTCAAGCCAAAGCTTAACTGTTATTGTTTCGGTTTTGTCCGCTCCAATAGTAAAAAGAGTATTGCCGTTAAGATTATCTCCTCCGCCCTGGTTGTATTTTGTCCCCTTGTTAGCGTTAGTTTTGTAGTTTCCGACAGGGGTTAAATCAACATAGGTTTCGTCGTAATACATATATTTACTGACAGGACGCGGAGTCGGAGTATCGTTGCTGCCAGTAGCGGTTTTTACTGTGGTTGTATTATTACTCTCTTCTACATACTTAAATTGTCCGTTCTCATTAAATCCATATACTGTTGTCGCGCCGTTTGCCGTAATCGACGCGCGAAGATACTGTGTTATAGCGGTTGTCGGGTCATGATTCTGGGTTGTTTTTTCTCCCGCGGCAGTTGTTTCGCCTGTATAGTCCTTTGCAACTGTAAACGGAGTGTTCGAGTTATTCTTATACTCAAACCAGTAAGCAGTCGGAGCGTCGTTGGATTTTACTCTGAATGTCATACTGATGTAGTTTGTGTTTGCGTCGCTTTTGGTACCCTTTCTGAAATCTGATGTGCTTGTGCCGGATTTCGGGAACATAAAGTTTGTTCCGTCGCTGTAGCACGCTGAAAGGTGCGTATCACCAGACTCATTAAAGAAGTCAGATAAATCGACAGCGCTGCCATTTTGTTCAATACTTACATCAGAATTCAGCTTATGTCCACTGATGTGCAACGGTGTTTGCTGCGCGTTTTCGTCGGTAGACAGTTTTACATTTGAAACCTCTTCAATCCACGCGTAGCTGACGCTGACTACGGTCATAAGAATCAGGATGAGCGCCACCAGAGAAAGCAGCAGATTCTTTTTGCCTATTGAGTTGTTAAATTTTCTAAGCTTTTTCATAGTGACACCTCCTTTTTCTTTAAATATCATTAGAAGTCGTCTCCCTCGAGATCGTTGTTGTCGCTTCCGCCGCCGTCACTGTCGCCGAGAGCCTTCCAGTAACCCTTACACAAGCCGTAATTCGCCTGAGCTGTGGGCTTTGCGGACTCCTCCGCAACATAAAGCTTGTTAACGTCTCTGTCATATGTATCGGCACCGTTAACCTTCGAGCTTCTGGTGAATTTGTATGTCGGATAACTCGAGTCTGACGGTCTGAGCTCGAACGAAACTTTGTTGGTCATATCGCCGGGCATATTACACATCCATTCAGTCGCGTTGGCAATTGTAGAAACATTATGCGGATACATAAGGAAGTCGGTAATATCGTCGGCGCTGGATGAGCCGTACTTCTCATAATGGAGATATAAATCGTACTTAACGGTCTTGCCGTTCTCCGTAATACCGTCCTTAAGCAGAGTCTTAACCCAACCTGTGTTGCCGCTTCCGCCTGTTTCGTCTTTGAAGCGGATAACCTGAGTTTTATCCCATGAGGTTGAGAACGCAATACTGAAATTAATATCGGTTGTAGAATCCTGAAGTTTTGAGGACTTCGGATCAGCGCCTTCAAGCCAAATGATGATTGAAAGCTTTGTTTCGATTCCTTTAGAAAGCGTTGCTATCGGCTTTCCGCCGTAGGCGTAATCGCTGAACGCGTGTGAGGTCTGACGACCTGTATTTATAAGCGCTCCCGAAGAACTGTCAACCGAAGCAACAGCTGCGGTATTGAAAGTTCTGCCTGTCGGATTAAATACAATCGGGGCATTGGGCGCTTCGTTATTGCCCTGAGTCCCTGCCCATATTGCTACTCTGAGCGGAGCGGCAAGCGTTGAACTTTCGTTTCCGTTCTGTGAAACCGTCAGACTGGTAACCGCATCGTTAATATACAATGCTGTGTTGTTTTCCTGCGCAGTCAGTGTGAAGTCAATTTGTACATAATTCTTGTTTTTATCACCCACATTCGCGCTGCGATAGGTGATTTTTTCGGTTTCTTTTGAAAAGTCCGAACCGTCAGTCGGGAAGAAAAGATTTCTTCCGTCGATTGATGAAGCGGGAATTATGTATTTGGAAATATTATTAAGCTGGAAATCGCTCTCACCGCTGTCGTTAACGCGAAGTCCTTTTCCGCACTGAAGAGTGTAAAGACCTGCGTTTATTTTTGCTGTATTAATTGAAAACCATGAAAATGTCACGGTTACAAAAACAGCGAA
Organism: Ruminococcus sp.; assembly: GCA_024690465.1. GTDB lineage: Bacteria > Bacillota > Clostridia > Oscillospirales > Acutalibacteraceae > Ruminococcoides. The sequence continues at coordinate 10,909 of JAILPC010000104.1, read as the reverse complement.
AACTATAACAAGTGAGATGATTGAGAAGTAGAAATGTCTTTTTGTCGCTTTTCTGCGTTTTACGCTTTCAGCCGCCATCTGACGGATTATCGACTGTTCTTTCTTCATCAAATCACCTCATTTCTTTTAATTATTTCTCAAGTTATATAATTTTGAGATACAAAAATTATCGGAAAATTATCTAAATTCCAGATGCAGACGGAACTGTCCGCCGTCCATTGCGCGTCTGGACTCGCTATCCTCACCCTCGAGCCATATCCTGAGCGTATATTTGTATACATAGTAGTTTGTTTCGGAGCCCGGAACGTTAGCTGCTTTGCGTAAGTTTGAAACCCTCAGATTGTCGGACTCACTTACATCGGAAACAACAAAATCCTTGCCGAAAGTTGGATAGTTGTTAGCAGAAACAGTGCTTTTGGAGGTAACAACAAAATGCTCGTCGTCACCCGCAAGCTTTTTCTGAACCGCAACTCCCTCTTTTTTGTTTATTGCGTATTGTGTCGAATTCGTTCCCCATTTTGCCTGATAAGCAGGACTTTTGTTTGTTCCCGCGGCTGCAGGCTTACAGAAAGAATGGAAGTAAGTAAAATCGTTATTAAGCTCATCCAAATCAGTAGGAGCGGTTGGAGTAGAGCCCGAAAAAGTAATATTTCTGGTGAGCGTCCAGTCGGTAGTTAGACCTGTGTTGCTTACGTTCATTCTGATATCGGGACGAGGCAGCCACAGACAGGAAAGATGTCTTTGGTAATTAACTGTGTTGTTCGCGTTAGAAAAACTAAGCTGTGTAGTAGTCGCAACGCCGCTGTTGTAGCTTTGCTCAACATATGCGCCTTGAGCCAAAAGCGCAACACGAACCGCGCCGACTATCGAATCCGAACTGAAACTGCCGTAAGAACTATTCTTGCCTTGGGGAATATTCGCGCCTGTCAGATGTTCGTCGCTTGCGGACAAATAAGAGCCTGCCGTGAGGTAAATATTCTTAGTCTGAGACCGAGCGTAAAATTGATATTCAATATATCTTGGCTCCACCTTGGCCTCGGGATCTACATTTTTGATTTTCTCTGCCTCAACCTGAGATAAAGCTTCTTCCCACGCGCCGCCGATGCTGACTTCTCTGCCTTTTTTGGTAGCGGTGTCTTTATCCTTGATAACGCTGAAGCTGGGTACAATCAGAGTTTCTCCGTCACCCGTACAATCCTTAGTAAGAGTAACGTCGGTGTTGAAATTTAGCTCTCCCGTAAAAGTCTTAGGTCCCTGATCAACGCCGTCAGCGTCGTAATCAACCTCAGCCAGACCGATTTCGTTCGGGTAAGCTGCTTTTACATTAATAGTATTTGCTTCAACATGCTTATTTACGGTAAACCAAGACCATACCGCAAGCAAGCCTACAACAAGCACAACGAGCAAAATTATTAAGTTTTTAGCCATTATAAATCGCCTGTTATGGCTTGTTTGCTTGGTCATATTTTAACCTCTGTAGAAATAGATACCTATAGCGGATTTACCGCTTCTCTGTGATTTGTTGTGGAAAATCTGAGTTGCGTCAAACTGAGCCTCTTCTCTGATGAAATCTGCAAACCCGTTCATATAGAGCTTATCAACAGTCTTATAGGTCAGATAGGCAACGGATTTGTCAGCGCTCTTGAGAGCGTCGGCAACTACTGATTTACACTTGTCAAAGTCACTCTCACCGCGTAGGTTCTTTACAACCTCAAGGCGGTTATGAGTTCCCTTATATACAGTGATTTTTTTGTTATCATTAACGATATAAACACAGCTGAGTTTCTCTGTGCGCGGGAGTTCACCCACGCCGCTCTCAATAATTGAACCTGCCATCATTGACTGAACACCGAGTGCTCCGAGAGCAAAGTCAAAGCGGAACATATCCTCGTTTTTCTTGTCAATCTTGAGCTCTTTCTTGTATTGAGCAGCAGCCTCGTTAGCTTTCTTCGCAGCCTTTTTAGCCTCAGCCTGAGCTTTGTCAACCTGTTTCTTAATTTCTGCCTTTGCCTTCTTGTCGGCTTCCTTCTGGGCAGCCTTTACGCGGGCATCGGCATCCTTCTTGATGCGGTTTTTATCGCTGTCGCACTGCTTCTGCACTTTATCAAGCGCTTGCTTGTGTTCTTTGTTAATCTTTTCAATCTTCTTGTTGTGAGCTTCTTCGATTGAGGTCTTTTCTTTCTCGTGCTTTTTGTTGAGTTCGGCGATGTCATCATCATATTTCTTGTTGAGTTTAGCGATGTCATCTGCTCTGCCCTGCTTCTCGTCGGCAAGATTTGTCTCGAGAGAAGCAACATTAGCGTTAAGACCTTCGATTGTTGAGCTCTGCTCGGCGATAGTGTTATCACGCTCGCTGAGTGTGCCGTTGAGTGTTTCAATCTCGCTTTTGGCAGCCGCGATAGAACTCTCAAGACCTGCGATAGCCTCTTTCTGCTGAGCGATAGTAGACTCGTGAGCCTCAATTGTCGCCTTCTGTTCGGCGTTTTCTTTCTCAAGAGCGGCAACGTTAGCTTCGAGCTCAGCCTTAATCTTCTCGAGTTCTGCTACGACGCCTTCAAGTTCTTCAATTCTGGCTTTCTGCTGAGCAACAGTATCCTCGAGTTCGGCGATGCGGGCTTTCTGCTCTTCGATAATGCCTTCGAGCTCTGTAATCTTAGCTTCGAGCTGAGCCTTGATTTCTTCAAGCTCCGCAACCTTGGCTTCGAGTTCGGCAATCTTTGTTTCAAGAATGACAATTCTCGCCTCGAGCTCTTCAACCTTAGCCTCAAGCTCTTTGATGCGTTCTTTAGCCTTGAGAAGTTCAGCCTTAACCTTCTGAAGCTCGTTTTCGAGTTCTTTGACGCGCTCTTCAAGGGCTTTGATAGAGCTCTTGAGACTTTCGATGGTCTTGTCACGCTTTTCTATCTCGCGCTTGAGTGCTTCGATTTCAGCCTTCTGCTCACGGATAATCTTCTCGCGGTCACGAATTTCCTTGAGGCGAATGCGCATCTCTTCCTCGCGGACTTTTTCGATCATCTCGTTGATGCGCTGCTCACGCTCTTCCTGCGCAAGCTTTTCCTCGGAGTCGGTCAGGGCGTTCTGAGCCTGATATCTTTCCTCGAGGTAATCCATAAGCTGCGGGTTACTAACCAGCGACATAAGGAAGTGCTGATAACCCCATGCCATATACATACCTTCCTGGGTAACAATATCAATATTACCCGTGAAATCACGGCCTACGATTTCATAGCCCGGCTTTTTGTAGGAGTTGAGGTATGTAAACAGATCCAAGCCCGCCTTATAGTTCGGGTTCTTGGTCATAAGGTTTGTACGGTTGATAGGAGGCTTTACGCGTATACACTTTGCTAGTGACTTCATCATATCCGTATTGAGGAAGCTATTGAGCTTTTCACGGATACGGCGTACACGGTCAAAGTCGGAGAGCGACTCGTAGTCCTGAGTGCTCAGGTCGGCCTCTTCGGCGTCCTTAACCTCGTTACTGTACTCGCATTTAAAGGTAATTCTCTGCTGATTGAGTACGAGGTCACGCTCCATTTCTATCTTTTCAAAGGTATCGGTCGGGGCATTAACCATTTTGCGGTATTTGTCCGCAACGAAATCAAGCGCTCTTTCGATGAGTGTGATGAGGAAGCGGTTTTCGTAGGTTTCAAAGCTGTCCTCACGCTCGATAGTAAGCACCTTGTTGGGCGTTACTTTGCCTGTTTCGTCAATGTTATCAATATAGTTTGTATGCTGAATTAAGTGTTTAACAGAATCCTTGTTGATGATTTTAGCTTTGTCGATTCTGTAAATCTCGTTGTTCTCAACGATAAATCTTCGCTGTTCGTCAATAGCCTTTTCGATATAGGGCAGAGTATCCTCAATCGCGGTAACCCAATCCATATCGATAATCTTTTCGTGGATACGACCTGTCTGAACGTCCTGACCCTTGTCAGCGTCTGCCATATTCTGGCGCAGGTAGTTGTAAGTAAAGTCTGTTGCGAGCAGCTTCTCCATATATTTATAGGAGCGGTAATATTTGTCAAAATTTTCCAAGCTTACTCACCTCTCTTTATGTTGGAAACCTGCAGTTTTAGCTTAAATTACGCAAGCTTCTTGAGCATAAGGAGGTAATCCTTACATTCGCCCATGTTTTCTTCGCCGAATAATTCATCCATATAGGCAATAAGTCCGTCGATTTCATCACGGATGTATGAAAGGTTGAGCGCCTCAAATTTACGCAATACTTTGCGCGCGAGAATATAATCAAGGCCGTCAATTTCCGTGCCGCCTGTGCCGACGTACGCGGGAACATAGTCCTTAATCTGCTTCATAATACGGTTACCGAAAGCTACTCGGAAGTGGCTGATTACGTAGTCGTCTACGAGAGCCAGTTTGTTGAGCAGTTCATCGGAAATCGGGTTTTCGGCTTTAGCCTGGTTGAGGATATCCTCAAAGTGGTGGTAGTTGATAACAACAGGCGGTGTATCGGGAGCCTCAAAGGCTACGCCCTTTGTATCAATGTTGATAGGCATAGCACGGTCGTATACCTTATCTGTAACGGCGAATGTCGAGTCGTCGTTGTTGATTGTGCCGCAATACCACATGTTGGGCGGCACGGTGAACTTGCCGCGGTCAAGCTGTTTCGGGTCGTTGGGCCATGTGCTGGGCACGAGGTCAACTATCCACTCCTCGCGTCGCGGCATTTCAAGAATTGAAAGCATCTCGGCGAAGTAGTACTCAACACGAGCGATGTTCATTTCGTCGAGGATTACCAGATAAACGTTTTCGTTGAAGTTAGCCTCGTACATAGCGCAGAGGAGAGCCGTCTCGTTATACTTCTTTGTAAACTCGTTGAAGTAGCCGAAGAGCTCGGAACGGTCACGCCATGAAGGCTGTACGGGAGTGATTACGGAGTCGTTGCAAACATACTTACCGAAAGCGTAGGCGAGTGATGTTTTACCTGTACCGGAAATACCCTGTAATACGATGAGTCTTGTAGAAGCGAAAGCCGATACAAAGCGGCGAATCATAGAGATATCATAATAAAGACCGAGCCTTGAGCAGGCGAACAAACGGAAACGGTCGCAGAATTCGGGAAGAGTAATGTCGTTGTCGTACTCGGGGGGAGTGTATTCCTCCCAGTCCTTGTCGAGCTGTGTGAGCTTGAGGAAACGTACGCCTTCTTCAGTATCTTCTCCGCCTTCGCCGTTGAGCGTTTCAAGTTCTTCTCCCGTGAGCTCGGAGATTTCGTTGGGATTAAGTCCGATCTGGCTTACCTTCATAGATAAGATTTTGTCTTTCTCAAGATTAAGACGCATAACCTCGCGGTTGAGCGCCTGAACCTCCTGAACGAGCGAGCCTGTGTCCTTGCGGGCACGCTTGTTTCTGAAGAATTTCTTTAAGGAAACAACTATAAAGAAAACCAGTAAAGCTAAAATAGCTACAAGTAATAGAATAGCGATAATCGCTACAACCCAGGCGAGTCCGCCCAGCTTTGTGGTGTAGCGTGAAATAATGCTGATGTACTCGGGAACATTGAACGCGCCGAGTATTGAAACAATTCCGTTCCAGATGGAACCGAAGAACTGTCCTAAAAACTGAAAGAGAAATTGAAATACTGTATCCATAATTTTCTCCTTAAAAAAATTTTTGAATTTTTTATAAAAGCTGTCTGACCATTAGCTCTTAACCTGCACCCTGCCTTAACATTACGCTGCCTGTACAACATACCTCGGAAGGGGAGGCTTTTATTAAAATATTAAAGATTAAAGATTAAAAATTAAATATATTATTATCGAGATCATAAGCAGGTTTTTACCCGCAAATTTATTCTCGAACAAATATATAAATTTTAATTATCTGACTTGGATGATTTTAGAATTTTGACAATTGTTGCCTCTATTATTGAAGCGTCTTTATAAATTGAGTTATATTCAACACTGTTAAGCAGCTCTGTTCTTCTCATAATTCTAAGCCAATACTTTGTTTCGTGCGCTTCTTTAAGCGCAATATGCATTTTAGCGATAAAATCCTTTTTTGTTATACCGCCTTCTGCCTCACTGACATTTGCGCCAATGCTTGTTCCTGAACGGAGCAGTTGATTGGATAGAATATATTCCTTTTTTGAATATGATAAGTATTTGTAGAGGTTATATATCCTTACAGCAAAATCTTCACTGGCTTTTTCAATATCAACCATATTGTCTTACATTAAATAAACATTTTTCATGTTTAATTTTTCATTTTTAATTTTATACTGATAATGTAACTGTGACCGCGGTCATGCTGACTCCCGCAGTCCGCGTTACATTAAGCATCGTCCGATTCGGATTGAGCTTCAGCTTCGGGCGCGTCCTTAGTTTCGTCCGCTTCGGGAGGAGTTTTGCCCTCCTGAGCGGCAAGATACTCGGCAATCGCTCTCTGCTTTTGCTCTTCGGTGAGACCTGCTTTTTCCATAGCTTCCTGAGCCTTGAGTATGCCCTTCTCCTTGCTGTAAGCCATAGCGTTGATTACAACGCGCACAGCCTGGAAGAGGAAGAATATAATCATCGGAAGAAGAATCCAGAGGAAGAAACCCGTCGGTGTCTGGAGATAATTGAGCACTCCGCCAAGACCGTCAATCTTGGTGCCGTGGTATACCGCAAGAATATCTGTTTTAACTAATTCAGGGAATACAACAGCGTTTTTGGAATCCTGGTCGTAGGTCTCGTTGTTATCACCCTTTGTCAGGATTTTTCCGTCTTTCTTAATTTTATAGATTCTATGGGTTACGTAGTCGCGCTCGCCGTTTTTGTCAACATCTGCGGCAAATGTAACAACATCGCCAACCTTAAATGTCGCTTCAACGGGATTATCCACCACATCGCAGATAAGCATATCGCCCGCGTTGAAGTCGTCGGGCTTGTCGCCTTTCATCGAATCTGTGAGAACGCCTATAGGCGCTTTACCGAACACATTGGGAACTCCCTCGTTTCCACGGGTTGTCAAAGCGATTGTCAGAATTAATATAGATATAATTAAAATAGCGACAATCAGTACGTCGACAACAATTTTTAGTATTTTGCTTAATACTTTTTTCATTATGGGATTTCCTCATTTCCTGTATTTGATAAAGCGCTTTGCCCTGTGCTGTCAGGGCTGAGTCAGCTTTTTGCCCCGAGCCGAGCAACTCGGCTCGGGGACATAATTAAATGTTATTCAGTTACTATGATAACTGTAAATAAAATATATTAATATAAATTATACAGAAGCTGTGCCGAGCTCGAATGTAACTGTGAAGTTAGTAACATCACCCTGTGCAGTATCTACACAATCAGCATCATTACCCTCATACCATACGAGGAGAGTGTAATACTGAGCTGTTGAGATATCGTTAAGAACCTCTACAGCTGCGCCAGTCTTAGCTGCTACGGATGTAACTGCGGGAGTAGTAGCTGTGATAGCGCTGTAAGCATCGCCGATACCGTTCTTAACATCACCAGCCATGTTGCCTGCAATGAGAACAGCCTTTGCAAAGTCTGCGCCGTCGCCTGAAGACTCAACTTTTGCTGTAACCTTTTTGCCGATAGCATTGCCGTCAGAAGACTTGATACCGATTCTGTAAGCAGCAAAGTAGCCGTTGTTGCTCTTTACATAATCTGTAGTAGTAGCAGCTTCAGCTGTTGATAAAGCAGAGGGAAGAGCCTGCTCTGTGAAGGAGCCGATATCTGTGTTGCCTGTTGCCCAAGCACCACCGTTTGTACGGCTAACGTCGCCAGCTACATATGCCTTTGTGGAAGCAGAGATAGCTGTTCCGGGGTTGAGTGAAACGGGTTTGAGCTCTACGCCTGTAGTAGCATCGCCAAAGGACGCTGTACGATCCCAAGCTTTACCGTTTGTTGATGTGATCTGAAGGCCGTTAGCTACAGCAGCCTTAACTGTGATGTGGTTAGCTTCAACAGTCTTGTTGATTGTGAACCATGCGTATGTTGCGGAGCCTAAAGCTACGAGAGCAACAAGAAGCATAGCTACTGATGAGAGTAACATCTTTTTTCTTGTGTTTTTCATTAGAGAATCCTCCTTAAAATTATTTTGTTCCCAACACAAAGGAACTTGGTTTTGATATATGTCACGATTCCTGTGCCGTCTCAGCAACACGGTAGTCAGAAAATCGTTGTGACCAAAATAATTTTTAATTAACAATTAACTATTAACAATTAACAGTGAAGGGTCGCTTCGCTCCAATTTTAATTAATAATCATTGTTTTGAATTTTGAACAATTTTTATTAGAATCTTTATAATAGGCGTCAAATCTTCATTAAGTGAATCATATTCTTTTTTACTGATTATTTCAGTCGCGTAAAGCAACTTTAACCAATACTCTGTTTCCCCTGCTTCTTTAAGAGCAATATTCATCTTGGAACAGAAATCAGGTTTACTCTGAGCATACTGTCCTTCCGAAACATTAGCACCTATACTCGTTGCAGAACGAAGAAGCTGTTTTGACAGAATATACTCTTTCCGCTCGTTAACTAACAATTTATTAAGTTTAACAATCCGTACAGCAAAATCAAAGGCTTTTGGTCCGATAATGCTTTCATTAACGCTCAATTTAACCTCCAACTTAACTGTTAATTGTTAATCGTTAATTGTTAATTATTCCGCGTCAGCGGGATTATCAGGCACAACGTCGAACGTCATCTGGGAGCGGATTGAGCCTCCGCGGATTGCGTCAACACACTCGGGGTCGTTGCCCTCTATCCACATTACTACTGTGAATTTATCGACAGCGCCTGCCTTGAGTTCCGAATTCTTTTCCTTCAGAACATCGTCGGTATCAACCCACACGGTGGCGTCGGTCTCGGCAGTCTTGCGGTCCTTGTAGGTACCCTTGGCGTATACGCTGTCTTTTCCGTTCTTGTAAATCTGAATTCGGATTGCCTCGTCAGCGTGCTTGGCAACGCCTGTAACGGTCATTGTCGTATCGTACTTTAAGTCCTCATCGCCTGTATTCTTAAGATAGAAGGTATAGGCAAGGTAGTTTTCGCCGTTGTGCTGACCGTCCTTTTGAGTGTCTAGGTTCTTCGGAAGCCACGCTTTTGTGATATTTGTTACATCCTTAACGCTGCCGCCGTTAAGCTTAACCTCCGCGTCTTCAAACGACGCGCCCTCGGAGAGCATAATTGATTTGCCTTCGTAAACATCGCCTATGGTAACTACCAAATCGCCCCACTGCGTTCTCAGCATAGATACTATGTACAATATAAGCAGAGAAAGCAGCAGCGCGCCGAGGATAATGGCATAGCGCTTTTTGCGCTTCTTCGCGTCGGCAATCGCCTTTGCCTCGTCCTGCGCGTGGAAATGATCGTAGACTGAGGAGTTTTTATCCTTTGCCGCTTCGACTTCGTGCTTATGACCAAGCTTCGCGACTTCTTCAGGAGTAGGCGCGTCAACCTGTTTATTCTTTTTTCTGAATGCCATTTAATCACCTTCTCCTTTCAATTTGCACCTTTCTATCAGCCGGGAGTATTGGAACCGTTCTTGATACCCACAAACGCGAGACGAACTTTGAGGTCTGCACCCTGGATTCTGTTGACACATTCGGGATCCTCACCCTCGAGCCAGAGCCTTACGGTAACCTTTTTGGGAGTAAGCTTCTCAAGCGAGAACAGATTATTGGAGTCATTGTAGGTCATCGTTCCGCTCGGCAAATCAAAGGTTGAGAGGCTTGTGACCTGACTGCCCTTGTTGGGCTCGTATGTCTTGGCGTTGCCGCTGTCGCCGTCTGCCGCGAAAGAGATTCGGTTTGCTCTTACGACATCGTTCTTGGGAGCGGGGGAATCGGAACTTACATCGGTGCCTTCAATCTTGTTGTTGTTCTCGTCGACGCCTTCCTCTGTTGTCAGGTGAACGTGCATATCCTTGGTTGCGATAAAGTAGCACTCAAACTCGAAGTAGGAATCTGTGTCGTTCGGCTCAGCTGCCGTTCCGTTCTGGTACGCAAACGTTTTTCCGTTGTTGGAAGTAACGGGATCGAGAACAATATCTTCAATAGTTTTGTTGTAATTCTTGCGGAGATAGGAGTTTATCATATCATTGGTAATCACATGAGTATACAGATCGATATCCGAACCGTGATTATCCATGGAAACTCTCAAATCCTCACCCGTGCTGATTTTAAGTTCAAAATCCTGGATGCCCGCAAAGGTATTAACCGTAAACCACGCGTAGGTAGCGGTAGTTAACCCTAAAATTGAAATAATGCTTAGGAAGACAATAAGGCTTTTCCTCTTCCTGAGTCTTTTCCTGTATTTTTGAATATAATTTTTGAAAGACACATTATCCCTCCCCAGCTTATTCTTTATATGACATGGCATTTGAAGACAATTATAATTTTATAGTTTAGCTATACTATTTTACACTATTTTCAGGGTTAAAGTCAATAATAATTGTGCAGTTTTTTCTAACATTCACATAATTTGTGCAACTTTTTTGGTAGTTAGTAATAATTAACAAAATCGGCTTTTGAAATTTGTATATTTCGCTACAGGAATTATGGCGGGTTGTATAATTTTATGTTTTCGGTTTGTGAAAATTAAATAAAAACTATTTATCTCAAAAAACGTAAGGGCTGCGCAAACGCACAGCCCTTTGAGGTATTCATTTGTTTACGCGGTGTAGTTATAATGCATTGTTACTCCGCTCGGGAGAGCATCCATACCTATTGTTACCTGTTCCCACTGCGCTTGGGTGCCTGTATAATAAATATCAGTCACCGCCGTATTTTGAAAACAGTATTCACCCAGTTCCGAAAGAGTCGTGGGCAGATATACGGTTGTTAAGCTTTCACAACCGTCAAAACAGTAATCGCCTAAATAAGAAAGCCGCGTGTTAAGAAAGTTGACCGACTCCAGGCCAAAACAGTTTGAAAAAGCCCATATACCAACT
>JAILPC010000049.1 GCA_024690465.1 Ruminococcus sp. | reverse complement strand
GAACACACCGGGCGACTGCCGCTCTAAATCGGCACCCTCAACTGAATAAACTATACCTGAATAGTCTCATCCGCCACGAATACCAGACCGGTATCTATGGCGGATGTTTCTTTACCTCATTTGACGCTTACCATTTTGTAGCTTGACAATATTTCATCGAGGTATTCGGGAGTGTATTCTGTATTGATTTGTATCGTTACTCCTGAACAAGCCAATTCTGCGTTCATCTTTTCAAACAGAGATGTTATCTTCGCAAATAGTCTATACCTTGATTTTTCTGTCGCTTTCTTCCACACCCAAGTGTATTTATTAGCGTTAGCTTCAAATTTTGAGCCGTCGATATACACGTGATCTAAATCAACTTTGTCCTCGCGGACGATATATGCCATTATTTCTTTAAAGATAACTTCCGCGCTGTCGGTTAGATTATCATTTATGAAATTACCAAATGTTTTGTATGTCGGCGTTTCATACTCCATCAGGTACATATATCTGATATTAACTTTGCATTCATCTTCGAGCTCTCTCAAGGATATGTATCCTTTGTCCATAAAACCAAACAAGATTGTTTTTAACATATTGACCGGATTGTATCCCTTGCGTCCTACTGTGTAGGTTGTGTTCTTGAGATACTTTTTTATTTCAATCTCCTCCATGATATGGTCAAATGTCATTACCGGATCAGAAATTTTTATTAAATCTGAAATAAATACTGGAAATCTTCCTTGTTTTGGGCTATACTTATTTGTGGTATTTAATGTTTTTTTCACAACTTCATTATACCACAAAAGGCACATAACCGTCATTGCTTTCGGTTATGTGCCTTCTTGTTTTTTAGGGACTATTTTTTCACAGCCCCTTTTTAATATGAAAATTTTTTAAAAAAACAATAAAAATGAATGTCGGGAACTCAGGATTGATATTATTCAAACCCTGTGTTCCCGAACTATTTATATTAGGAGCGAAGCGACCCTCAACTTTTTCACTTTTTAATCTTTTAACTATCGAAGAAAAATTTTCCGTCTTTGAAGCCGCAAACTACTTTGCTTTCCTTCTTAACACTGCCGTCAAGTATACGCTCCGAGAGCTCATCCTCAATTCTGCTTGTGATAGCTCTGCGCAGAGGTCTCGCGCCGTAGTTGTCATCAAAGCCTACCTTCGCGATTTCGCTTACAGCCTCGTCCGTAAAGCTCAGCTCGATATCGAGAGCCTTGATTCGCTCTGAAAGGTTATTGAGCATCTTCGAAGCGATCTCTTTAATCTCGGGTTCGGTGAGCTTATTGAACACGATGATATCGTCAATACGGTTGAGAAACTCAGGACGGAAAGTGTTCTTGAGTTCGCCGAGTACAATCTCCTTGATGTCCTCATCCGAGGTTTTGTCCTCAGAGTTGTTGAAGCCGAGATTAGCCTGCTTATCGGTGATAAGTCTCGCGCCGACGTTGCTAGTCATGATGATGATAGTATTTTTGAAGTCAACCGTTCTGCCCTGAGAATCAGTCAGACGACCGTCATCGAGAATCTGAAGCAGCGCGTTGAATACGTCGGGGTGAGCCTTTTCAATCTCGTCAAATAGAATTACGGAATAAGGCTTGCGTCTTACCTGCTCGGTGAACGCCGAACCCTCGTCATAGCCGACATAACCGGGAGGTGAACCGATGAGCTTTGACACGGTGTGTTTCTCCATGAACTCGGACATATCGAGTCTTATCATGGCGTTTTCGTCGCCGAACATAGCCTGAGCGAGCGCCTTGCAGAGCTCTGTTTTACCTACGCCTGTAGGACCCAGGAATATAAATGAACCTACAGGACGCTTGGGATCCTTAAGACCTACTCTGCCGCGTCGGATTGCCTTGGCAACTGCCTTGACAGCCTCGTCCTGTCCGATTACGCGCTCGTGCAAAATACTCTCCATCTTAAGAAGTCTTTCGCTTTCTTCCTCGGTGAGCTGAACCACGGGAATACCTGTCCAGTCGGATACAACCTCGGCGATATCCTCGGCTGCAACTTCACCTGTGGCGGAATTCTTAGCGTCGTTCCACTTTCTGTTTTCGTCGTCGAGCAGCTCTTTAAGCGACTTCTGCTCATCTCTGAGCTTTGCGGCGCGCTCAAATTCCTGCTCATTGACAGCGCTTTGCTTTTCGGCTTCAAGGCTCTTGATTTTATCCTCAAGCTCCTTTAAATTAGGCGGAGTTGTGAGACTCCTGAGCCTTACCTTTGAGGCGCTTTCATCTATAAGGTCGATTGCCTTATCGGGCAGGAACCTGTCGGCGATATATCTTGACGAAAGGTTGACAGCCGCCTTGATTGCCTCGTCGCTGATTTTAACCTTGTGGTGAGCCTCGTAGCGGTCACGCAGACCGAACAGAATCTGCTCCGCCTCTTCCTCACTCGGCTCTCCGATATTTACAGGCTGGAATCTTCTTTCCAGAGCGGCGTCCTTCTCGATGTACTTGCGGTACTCTGAAATCGTTGTCGCGCCGATTACCTGAAAGTCTCCGCGGGCGAGCGACGGCTTCAGAATATTTGCCGCGTCTGTTGAGCCTTCGGCTGAACCCGCGCCGACGATTGTATGGAGCTCGTCGATGAAGAGGATGATATCATTTGACTTCTTGACCTCGTCAATAGCCGCCTTGATTCTTTCCTCAAAGTCGCCTCTGTACTTGGCGCCTGCCACCATACCCGTGAGGTCAAGGCTGACAACTCTCTTGTCCTTAAGGATTTCGGGAACCTGTCCCTCAACAATTTTAAGCGCCAGTCCCTCGGCTACCGCTGTCTTGCCGACACCCGGTTCACCGATAAGAACGGGATTGTTCTTGGTGCGGCGTGAGAGAATCTGGATTACTCTTTCAATCTCCTTTTCACGGCCGATAACAGGGTCAATCTCTCCCTTTTTAGCCGCCGCTGTAAGGTCTCTGCCGAATTTATCAAGCGACTTTGTATCGCTGTCAGCGCTGCCCTGAGGATTGTCGTTTTCGCCGACAAAGTCCTCGGCGCTGTTCATTACGGTGTTTTTGTTGACATTAAGCTCTGTCAGGAAGTTGTAGGCGTAACTGTCGGTCTCCTGCATAATGCTTATGAGAAGATGCTCGGTGCCGACATATGAGCTTCCTGTTCTTGCCGCTATAATAATCGCGTTCTGCATAACGCGCTTTGAACGCGGTGTGAAATCGTTTGGTGTGAGTGTTACGGGAGAACCCGTTCCGGAGGCTTCCTTGATTTTGTTTTCAAGCTCAACTGTGTCAAGTCCCGCCTGTTTAAGCGCGACCGCGGCAACTCCGCTGCCCTCCTTGGCTAAGCCGAGAAGAAGGTGCTCTGTGCCGATATAGGAATGTCCCATATCTCCCGCTGACTCAATAGCGAGATTTAACGCCTTATTAGCTTTGCTTGTAAAGTCTTTGAATTTATACATTTTATTTCCTCCTCGTCAAACAATTTAGTTCCTATCGAATATATCTATCCCCCATACAAGAGATTTCCTGTGAAGCTTTGGATAGATACTATCGTGGGTATAAATAAAACATACGTCAAACAATTTAGTTCCTATCGAATATATCTATCCCCCTTTGATAGTTATATGTTGTTAATTATAATTCACTCTGAATAATCTCAGCTCTCAGTATATCGCGCTCCTGAGGTGAAAGCTGCCTGCCGCTTTCGACCATCATAGTAGCGGGCTGGATTTTCTCTATCAGTTTATCTATTGTATTGATATTCGCGCTATCAATAACCTCGGCATTGATACCGAAACGAACGTTGGACAAAAGCTCCATAGCTTCCTCGCAGCTGATGAGCTTCGCGGTTTTGAGGATACCCAGACTTCTGCACAGCTTATCCTGAGCTTCAATGCTCTTTGCCATACGCTTCTGAGCGGCGATTTCCTGGCTTTCGAGTTGTCCCGCGATATTCTTGAGATTATCAATTGCGGACTGCTCGCTGATACCGAGCGTTACCTGATTTGAGAGCTGATAAATCGCGCCCTCGGGCTCGGTGCCCTCGCCGTACAGACCTCTGATTGTGAGTCCAAGCTTCTGGAGATTGCCCGAGATTCTGCCGATTGCTTTCCCGGCTTTAAGTGCGGGAAGATGTAGCATCACGGAGGCTCTCATACCTGTCCCTAGATTTGTCGGGCACTGTGTGAGATAACCGAGCTTTTCGTCAAACGCGAACTCGAGATTCTCATCGAGCAGAGTATCGAGCTTGTCGGCGATATCATACGCCTCGGTGAGATTGTCGCCTTTCTGTAATATCTGAAGTCGGATGTGGTCCTCCTCGTTGAGCATAATGCTCATTGTTCTGTCCTTTGAGAGTATTATCGCTCTGCCGTCCGCGTCTGTTACGAACTCGGGGCTCGCGAGGTGCTTTTCTACAAGTGAGATACGCTCGGACTCGCTCAAATCCTTAATCCATATCACCTCAAGGTCATCGGCTAAAGGAGAATTTGAGTTCTTTATTGAATCGATAATTACGTTCGCGACTTCTGTTTTCTGCTGCAGGTTAAGTCTGCAGGGAAACGGATATTTTTTCAGATTACGCGCGAGGCGGATTCTGGTTTCCATAACAATGTTATTCATCTTTATCCTCCACAGCCTTTATTTTATCTCTGAGCTCCGCGGCTTTTTCAAACTCCTGTTTTTCAACCGCTCTGTCAAGCTCAGCCTGCAGTCTTTCGAGCTCGTTTTCGGGCTCTGCCGTTTCGGGCTTTTCGACCGCTTTTTTTACTCTCTCTGCTTTAAACGCCGCGCTGTTCTTTCCGCAGTGAGTAGTGTTGCCGTGTATCTTGCGGATTGTCGGCATTATCTCGCCGTTGAAAAGTGAGTAACAATCGGCGCAGCCCATCATACCTGTACGCTGAATATCCGTGTAGCTTGAGCCGCAGGTTTCACAGCGTGTCGCCTGGGTTCTCGCGGGCAGGGCGTTCTCGAAGAAGCTGCCGAACAGAGAATTGAAATCATCGGCAAAGGATGATGTGAAGCCCTGGAACAAGTTGCCGTAACCCATCTCCTTGGCGCAGTCGCGGCAGAGGTTATATTCCTCGAACTCACCGTTAATTACACGCTTGATGTGTGTAGTCGCTTCATTTTTTTTACATTTCTGACACTTCATAACTGTCACCTTCCTATTCTGATAATGTTAACAGCATATTTTTAAAAATTCTCGCTCTGAGCTTATCGCGGAAATCCTGGGGAACCTCGCGGAACACCCGCTCAGATAAAGCCGCCGCGAAAAGGCGGGCGGTCTGCAAGTCTATTATTGACCTGCTGTACATATTATTAATCATTACTTCGGCTGTTGCCTTATCGATTGTATCGCCTATAGAATTAACTATATGCATTATCGCCGTGCTTTTATCCATCTTTACCCTGGTGATTCGGATGTATCCCCCGCCGCCTCGACGGCTCTCGACGATATATCCCTGTTCGGGTGTAAAACGAGACGTAATAACATAGTTAATCTGGCTTGGCACGCAGCCCAAATCATTCGCAAGCTCGTTTCGGCGGATTTCCGCGTTTCCGTCGCTCTGATCAAGCATTGAAAGAATATGCTGGGCTACTAAATCACTCATACGCATTTGATAACCACTCCTTACGGTCACATGACTTTGACCTTTTGTGACCTTTCATGATTTGATTATAGAGCGAAAGTCAAAGAAAGTCAAAGTCAATAAAAGTCAAATAACTTGATTTATCTATAGTTTTTCTCATTAATACTTCTTTTTTCTCTTTTATTCTGATTTTTTTCAAAAAAAAAGCCCTCAAAAATGAGGGCTTAAAGCTACTTGGTACTGTTAATTATACTTGATGTAAATGTGTATATATCGCAGTTCATAGATATTTTATCATTTGTAACAGCGAAGAAATTATAACCTTTTTTCGGGATTGTGTATGTATACGCCGCGTAATAATCGAGAGCGCCGACATGCCAGCAAGCGCCGTTTTTCGCGATTTTCAATCCGTAGCCGTAGTGCTCGGAATCGGAATTATAATCCGTTGTCATTTCCTTGACGCTGTTCTTGCTGAGAATCGTGTACTCACGCAGCGAGGTCAGCCACTTGTCTATATCCGCCGCGGTGGAAATCAGACCGCCGTTGCCCGAGTTAAGTCCTCTGACTCTGATTGTCAGCGGAATTTTCTTTCCTTTGGCTCCCGGCAAATCCCACGGGTCACGCTCGGAAACAGCCAATCTGTCGGAATAAGCGAGCGCCTCGTTAACGTCTGTATTGTTCATACCGAGCGGCTCAAAGATTCGTTCTTTTATAAACTTGGCGAAAGTCTTGCCCGTCACTCTCTCAACAATCTCGGCGAGCAGGAAATAGTTGGTGTTTGAATAGTCATATGCCCCGCCCGGTGTGAATTTGAAGTCGTGTTTAAAAATCCAGTTTCGTGTAATCTCACGGTTTTTGGCTTCGGAAGCATCTTTGCTCAAGTTGTATTTTGAGAAGTTAGCGTTATCATTAAGAAAATCAGCAAGACCTGAGCGCATAGTCAGAAGCTGTTTTACGGTGACTTCTTTTCCGCGCTTGAACTCGGGGAAAAATTTATCAAGAGTGTCCTTGACGCTGAGCTTGCCGTCCTGCTTGAGAATCATTATGCACGCTGCCGTAAACTGTTTGGAACAGGAAGCAATCGCGAACGGAGTATCTGTCGTAATATCCTCTTTGCTGTTTGCCGACAACTTGCCGTTTGCGGCTTCGCATAGAACTTTGCCGTTCTTGCTGACGCGAACAACTCCGTAAAAATTCATAGCGTTCATCTTCTTTTCAAGCAAAGCCTGCAGCTCGGGGTCGGTAATTACGGTCTTGGAAACCTCGGACGACTTTTTCTGAGTCTTAGCTGAAGATTTGCTTTTTTTATCGGATTTTGAATCTTTAGCCGCGGACGGTACAGATATCATCTCCGTAGCGGGTTGAATATTGCTGACATCGAACTTTGTATCGCCGCAGGACGCAAGCGAAAACACAAGCAAAGCGACCAGAATAACAGAAAATGTCGCGGAAATCAATTGCTTCATAAGTCTTTCTCCCAAAAATCTACATTTTTCCAGCTTAAATATCTTATCACATTA
>JAILPC010000045.1 GCA_024690465.1 Ruminococcus sp. | reverse complement strand
GTGCCTCAGAACGATAGTCAATCAGGGCGACGAGGTGCTTATTCCTCAGCCTGCGTTTGTGTGCTATGAGCCGCTCACTGTTATGGCAGGCGGCACACCCGTGATTATTGAGACCAAGCAGGAGAATGACTTCAGACTTACTCCCGAGGAAATCGAGAACGCCGTAACCGACAAAACAAAGGTGATTATTCTTCCGTTCCCGAACAACCCCACAGGCGCTATTATGGAGCGTGATGATTTGGAGAAAATTGCCGAGGTTATCAAAAAACACGACCTGTTTGTTATCTCTGACGAGATTTACGGCGAGCTCACATACGGAAATAAACACCACGTCAGCATCGCGGAAATCGACGGAATGAAGGAACGCACGCTTGTTGTCAGCGGCTTTTCAAAGTCCTACGCTATGACAGGCTGGCGGCTGGGTTACGTGCTCGGTCCCGTTGATATTGTTGAGCAAACGACAAAGCTTCATCAGTACGGCATTATGTCGTCGCCTACAACCGCACAGTACGCGGCAATCGAAGCGCTTCGAAACGGCGACAAGGACGTCGATATGATGCGTGCGGATTATGATATCCGACGCAGGCTTATTGTCGGTAAGCTCAATGAAATCGGGCTTACCTGCTTTGAACCGCTAGGCGCGTTCTATACATTCCCGTGCATAAAGTCCACGGGACTTTCAAGCGACGAGTTTGCCACAAGACTTGTAAAGAAAAAACGTGTTGCCGTTGTCCCGGGTACGGCTTTCGGCGAGTGCGGCGAGGGCTACATAAGAATTTCCTACGCTCAGTCGCTTAAGAACATCAAAACTGCTCTCAAGCGTATCGAAGAATTTGTAGAGGAACTCAAAAGTGAAGGTTAAAGTTCAGGCTCCAGCCAAAATTAATCTGTCGCTTGATGTCCTGAGACGACGTCCCGACGGTTACCACGACGTCAGCATGGTTATGCAGGCGGTAAGCCTTTTTGATTATGTCACCGTGGAAAACACCGATACAAAGGATATAGTAATACTTTGTGATTATGAGGGCGTTCCCTGTGACGAGCACAATATAGCGCATAAGGCGGCAGCGGCGTTCTTTAAGTACACCGAGACCGAGAACACAGGCGTTAAAATAACGATAGACAAGCATATCCCTACCCAGGCGGGACTCGCGGGCGGTTCCGCGGACGGAGCGGCAGTAATTGTCGCGCTGAATAAGCTTTTTTCGACACATCTCAAAGAGAAGGAAATGTGCGAAATAGGCGAGAGAGTAGGAGCGGACATTCCGTTCTGTATTATCGGCGGCACACGTCTCGCAAGCGGAACAGGCACAAAGCTCAAAAAGATGATTTCAATTCCTCGGTGCAATATTGTAATCTGTAAGCCTGAAGTCAGCGTTTCGACTGCCGAGGCGTATTCAAAAATCGACTCGGCTGCTCTCAGTCATCCTGAGTTTACGTCCGAGATGGTCAAGGCGATTTACGCGCGCGATATCTGGATGGTCACAAGCTGTATGCTTAACGATTTTGAGATTGCGCTCAACCTGGAGGAAATTAAGGACGTCAAGCGCGTAATGCTCAAAAGCAAGGCGCTCGGCGCGTGTATGAGCGGCTCGGGTTCCGCTGTGTTCGCAATCTTTAACAGCGAAAAGAAAGCGCAGAAATGCGTTGAAGCTCTCAAAAAAGACTACAGGGAAGTTTTTCTCTGCGAGCCCGAAAAACAGGGCTGTTCGGTAATTGAATAAATAGTTTTAACCTGCCTATACTCAGTGTAAAGGCAGGTTTATTTTTTTAGGATTAAGGATATAGGTTTAGGATTGAGTAATAATTCCCATAGAAAGGCTAGAAAGGTGGTAATTCTATGAAAATTCTATTCAAATCCGCTTGCGCGGCTATGGTAATTTGCGTTATTTTCTCGCTTGTTCCTTTTTCTGCCGAGTGCAGCGACATCTCTCAAGAGGTGTTCAGACTTCATATTCTCGCGAACTCCGACAGCAAGGCTGACCAGAATCTCAAGCTCAGAGTGCGTGACACGGTGCTCAGATACACCGGTTCTTTGTATAAAAACTCGAAAAACAGAATTGAAGCCGAAAAGCTGACATCCGAGAATCTTCAGAAGATAGCAAATGTCGCCGCGGCTGAGATAAAGGAGAGAGGATACAATTATTCCGTCAAAGCCGAAATCAAAAAGATGTATTTCGACACGCGTTACTACGGCAAGGTGACAATGCCGTCGGGAATTTATAACGCGCTGAGAATAACAATCGGCAAGGGCGGGGGACACAACTGGTGGTGCGTTATGTATCCGTCGCTATGTGTCGGCGCCGCAACAGACTATGACGCGCTCAGAAAAGAAACCACCGACAGCCAGTACAAGATAATGACCGAGGACGGCTATCAGTTCAGATTCAAGATTGTAGAATATTTTGTTAAAATTTCGTCATTATTCTTATAGACCTTTTTATGGAACATCTGCTGTGTTATTATTTATGTACAAATTATATCGAGGTGCGTTATGCTACAGTTTATACTCGGAAAAAGCGGCAGCGGAAAAACGTCCAAAGCCGTAGAAATACTTACAAAACTCAGACAGTCAGGCGACACAAAGCTCCTTATGCTTGTGCCTGACCAAAATTCCTTCGAGACAGAAACAGCGTTTCTGAACAGTCTCGGAGCAGGTCTTTGCAGAGATGTAAAGGTGTTCGGTTTCAATCGGCTTTGCGACTATGTTTTCAAAAAGACAGGCAATATTCCGCACAACGTAATCGATGACGGCGTGCGCAGGATTATTCTCAGCAAAGCGCTGGAGCAGTGTCAGGATAATCTGAGTTTCTTCTCGTCCTCGAAAACGCGCAAGTCCGTGCTGGAGCTTATGCTTCATTCGCTGACAGAGTGGAAAAAGGACAACATCACCACCGATATGATTAACGCTGTCAGTGATAATATCGAGAGCGAAATTCTGAAAAATAAGCTGTGCGAGACATCGCTCGTTCTTGAAGCTTATGATGCTATTCTTTCGGATACATATATCGACCCGCTCGATAATCTCAAGCGGCTTAACAATATCCTTGAGAGCAGCTCGCTGTTTGATGATTACACGATTGTCGTTGATTCGTTCAGCGGTTTTACATACGGGCAGCTCGAGATTTTATCCTTGCTTATGCGCCGCGCAAAGGCTTTTTATGTCACGCTTAACCTCGATATCGAGTGTAAGGACAGCGATCTTTTCGCGACAACATACAGGACATATAAGCTCATCAGGCGCACGGCAAAACGCGGCGGTATTCTCGTCAATCCTGACATTATCCTTGAGGGCAGAGTGCGTTCTAAGCACGAGGAATTTTCCTTTTTAGAAAAATACGCCTTAAGAATCAATGGCGAAGTATATAACAAAAAGACAGATAATATCGAAACATTTATTGCCTCGGATATCTACCGCGAGGCTCAGTATGTCGCGCGTAAAATCAAAAGCCTTGTTATCG
>JAILPC010000030.1 GCA_024690465.1 Ruminococcus sp. | reverse complement strand
ACGATATAGAAAGGGTGTTGTTAAATGGTAGTAAAAGACATTATCGATATACTCGAGGGCGAAATCATCTGTGAGGGCGACCTTAATCAGGAGATTAAAACTGCCTGCGGTTCCGATATGATGAGCGATGTGCTGGCGTTCGTTAAGGACCAGTCCGTGCTGCTCACGGGTCTTGTTAATCCGCAGGTTGTGCGCACAGCTGAGATGATGGATATGGCTTGTATCGTGTTCGTACGCGGCAAGGACCCCGACGACAGTATTGTCGAACTCGCCGAAATGCGCGGCATCACTTTGATTAAAACAAAGTACAGAATGTTCACCGCGTGCGGCAGGCTTTACGCCAACGGTCTTTCGGGAGGTACGAAGATATGAGCGGCGCCCTTCATCTTCACTACGAGGTTTCGGGCGAGGATTTCACACGCGCGGGAGAGGCGAGCGGAGCGGTCAAAAAACGTCTTAAATCGCTCGGCTACGATTCCGACGCTATCCGCAGAGTTGCTATAGCTATGTACGAGGCTGAGATTAATATGGTAATCCATGCCGACGGCGGCTTCTGCGACGTCGATATTTATCCCGACAGAGTAGAGATTCTTCTCGCCGACAAAGGCCCGGGTATCCCCGACGTTGAAAAGGCAATGACAGAGGGCTTTTCAACAGCGCCCGACAACGTCCGCTCGCTCGGCTTCGGCGCGGGTATGGGCCTTCCGAACATCAAAAAGTACTCCGACGAAATGCGTATCGAAACGACTATAGGTGTAGGGACAAATCTGTATCTAACGGTGAAAGTAAAAAAATAAACTACAAAGTTAAAAAGATTAAATGATTAAAATTGTTCCGAAATTGATTTTCGTTTTTTAATATTATATTTTTTTATCTTATATTTTAAGGAACTTAAAATGAAAAAGTACTTTCACTCCGTGAGGCTTGAAGCCGACAAGTGCTGCGGCTGTACTCACTGCCTTTCAAGGTGTCCCACCGAGGCAATCAGAGTGCACGACGGCAAGGCTCAGATACTCTCAGAACGCTGCATCGACTGCGGCGAGTGTATCCGCGTTTGCCCGCACCACGCAAAACAGGCTGTCAGCTCCACTTTGGACGAAATAAATAAATACAAGCTCAAGGTAGCTATTCCCGCGCCTGCTCTGTTCGGGCAGTTCAACAATCTCGATAACATCGATATTGTTCTGACGGGTTTGAAGGCTATCGGCTTTGACCGCGTGTTCGAGGTATCCCGCGCGGCGGAGCTCGTCAGTGAGGCCACGCGAAAGCTTATAAAAGAGAATGAACTCAAAAAGCCGATCATAAGCTCCGCGTGTCCCGCGGTTGTGCGTATGATAAAAATCCGCTTTCCCGAGCTTTGCGGCAACGTTATGCCGCTTCTGGCTCCCATCGAGGTAGCGGCTCGTATTGCGCGCAAAGAGGCTATGGAGGAGACAGGTCTCAAATCCGAGGAAATCGGCGTGTTCTTTATAACACCCTGCGCCGCCAAGGTTACCGAGATTCACTCTCCCGCGTATGTTGAAAAGTCCGCGTGCGACGGCGCTATAGCGTTCTCAAAGATTTATCCCGAGCTCTCACAGGCTATGGACCATCTTGAGGAGGTTGAACCTCTCGGACAGTCGGGACTTATGGGTATCGGCTGGGCGAACTCGGGCGGAGAATCCGCCGCTATGCTCGGCAACAAATACCTTGCTGCCGACGGCATCGAGAACGTTATCCGCGTGCTTGAGGAGCTCGAGGACGAGCATATCCACGACGTTGACTTTGTTGAGCTCAACGCCTGTTCGGGCGGCTGCGTAGGCGGCGCTCTCACCGTTGAGAATCCGTATGTCGCTCAGGCTCGTATCCAGAATCTGAGAAAATATCTGCCCGTATCTCTCAACCATCTTGAGGAAAATTCCATCGATATGATGAAGTGGGAGAACGAGCTCAAGTTCGACGCCGATATTTTCCGCCTTGACGAGGATATTTTCAAGGCTATGAGTATGATGGAGCGTATGGAAACCATTATCAAGGATTTGCCTGGTATCGACTGCGGTTCCTGCGGCGCTCCCACATGCCGTGCTATGGCTGAGGATATCGTCAAAGGCAGAGCCAAGCAGACCGACTGTATCTTCAAACTCAAAGAGAAGATACAGAATGTGTATGACCAGCTCTCAGGCTTGAGTTGAGAACTGAGGTAACTATGAATGTACAACAATTAATCGATAAACTGAATCTTGAAGTTCTCGTTGAAGGTGACCTTGACCGTGAGATAACGGACTGCTATATAGGCGACCTTTTAAGCTGGGTTATGGGCAGAGCTCCCGAGGACAGCGCGTGGTTGACTGTTATGGGCAATATCAACTCAATCGCGGTTGCCGTGCTCGCCGACGTCAGTTGTATTATTCTTGTCGAAAACGCCGCTCTCGACGCCGAGGCAAAGGCTAAGGCTGAGGCTCAGGACGTAACAATACTTCAGACTGAGGAGGACAGCTACAGTCTTGCTGTTAAAATCAACGAATTAATCTGATGAAATACTATTATGATTTACATCTTCATTCCTGTCTGTCGCCCTGCGGCGATATGGATATGACGCCGAACAATATCGTCAATATGGCGAAGCTCCTCGGGCTTGATGTCATCGCTCTCACCGACCACAACACCTCTCTTAACTGTGAAGCGGCGATGAAGGCGGGGGAGAAAATCGGCTTGCTCGTTATAGCGGGTATGGAGCTCACCACGAGTGAGGATATCCATGCCGTGTGTCTGTTTCCGACGCTCGAAAAGGCGCTCAAATGGAATGATTATGTTGATAACCACAGGATTAAAATAAAAAATAAACCCGACATCTACGGACGTCAGGTCATAATGAACGAAAATGACGAGGAAACAGGGGAGACGGAGCACCTTCTCATACCCGCGACCGACATCAGCATTATGTCCGCCCATAAGCTCGTGAAAGATTTTGGCGGAGTGTGTTATCCCGCTCATATTGACCGCGACAGTCTGTCGATTCTTTCGGTGCTCGGCGAGATTGACGAGAGCTGCGGCTTTACGACAGCGGAGCTCGCCGACAAAACCAGGCTCTCTGCGCTTAGGGCTCAGCACCCGATACTTAATACGCTTAAAATCGTTACAAATTCCGACGCTCACTACCTCGAAAATATGCGTGAGGCGGAGAACTTTATTGAACTCCCCGAACTGACAGCGGAGAATGTAATTGAATATCTTGATAATTAGGAAGTCCTCGAGGCTTCCTTTTTTAGCAACTCTATTTAGGTTAGCTAAAACTAACTAAAAATATAATAAATATTGACTGGTTTGTCATTAATTTTATATAAAAAAACCAAAAAATTT
>JAILPC010000029.1 GCA_024690465.1 Ruminococcus sp. | reverse complement strand
ATAACTTTTCCGTCATATAAATTATCTCCTTTTACAATTACCTGGTCGTATAGTTCTATTGTTTCACCACTGAACAATACGCCTTCCTCGGGAGCGGGATTGCAGAGAACATAGTCACTGGAAGAATAGATGATTGAAATTCCCTTGAATTGGAGCTCTGAACCGTGGAGAACGTATACACCTTGCACCTTTTTCTCTTTTCTTGTTTTATTTCCTTTTTTGTCCTTAACAGTTTTTTCTACCGTTGCTTCATGAATAGCTCTTTTCGCTACCTTGATACCTTCATACGAGAGTGTTGTAATCTCAAGCTTTTCACTGCGCGCTGTAGCAAGAAAGCTGTCCATATAATCACATCGGAGCACTAAAACCGCGCTCTTCTTTTTACTGGATTGATTAACGGAATATATAGCGGCAGGAATACTTTCGGCAGTCAGCGAAGGCATTTTTACGCTGATTTTTGTCCCTTGGTTTAGAAGCTTTGATAATCCTACCGCGTCATCAGCGTTAATTTCACAAACAATATACCACTCGGGGTTTGTAATAACTTTTCCGATTACGTTTTTCGGGATTTTTGACTTTTTAATCTTTTTCAAGTCATTAACAAGTAATTTATTTACATTTGCATATTTAACTGATTTTTCGTAACCGTCGGGAGAAGAAACGAAGTAACCCGCTTTATCGGACGATACTGTACCGATACTGTCCTTACAGTGAGATTCGAGCTCATTTTTCTTGCTTTTCAGCTGAGAGATTTTCGAGGAAAAATCCTTGGCTTCGCCCGTAATCATCTGGCGTTCACAAATTGAAAGCAGCAAACTGTTGCTCAACGACTTTGCGTCTGAATAGCTGCCCGTATTGACATCAGAAATAGCCGAAAACAAATTATTGTTAATCTGAGATTCTGCGGTTTCAAGGCTTACGCTGTCTTTGTAATATGTTTCGCTCAAATCTCTGAGATTTTTTATCTGCTCGTTTACAGCTTTTATTTGTTGACGATATACTGCGTCATTCTCGTTGTTGAACACATCGGCGATTGTCTGCCCCGCGCTGATATCATCGCCTTCGGTAACGCTGTAAGAAAGCACGCCGTCAGTGTCATTGGTGATGTATTCTTCATCACGCACAACAAAACAATCAGTATGTATTACATCGGATATGACTGTATTGACAGCTTCCTCAGTCTCAACTGTTTTAGACATATTTGAATCTGCAATCAAGTAAATAATATATGAAATTATAAGGATAGATAATACTGCGATAATAATTCTTTTAAATAATAGTTTATCCATTCAAAAACCTTCTTATGAGTTCATTTATACTGTCAAACTGTTCATCGGTTGATGTTAATTCATCGATATTAATCCAGTGAATGTTTTCGTTGCGTCTGAACCAGGTTAACTGGCGTTTAGCATAATGTCGTGTTTCGGTTTTAAGCCGCTCAATGCAATCGTTAAGGTCGGATTCTCCGTCAAAGTACGGCTTTAACTGTTTATAACCTATAGCCATTGAAGAGGTGTCGCTTAAATCGGAGTTGAGGACATTGCGTGCTTCATCGAGCAAGCCTTGTTCAACCATAATATCAACACGCCTGTTTATTCTGTCATAGATATACTGCCTGTCTTTCGCGGTAAGACCGATTATCAGCGAGTCAAATTCACTTTCTTTTAATCTGGAGTTTTCATTCTGCTCAGAGATTGTGATTCCAGTTGATTTATAAAATTCAATAGCCCGGATAATACGCTTCGGATTCTTTCCTTCAGAGAGTCTGTCCGCAGACTGCGGGTCAAACTCACGAAGAATATCGAGGATATACTCAAGGCCATTTTCTTCGTAAAGTTTCTTGAGTTCCTTGCGGATATTTTCATCACTGCTGTTATCTATAAAATCAATTCCGTTAAGCAGAGAATCCACATACAAACCGGTGCCGCCGCATATTACGGGAGTTTTGCCGTTTTCTGAAATCTCATCAATAGCCTTTCGGGCGTCAAGCACATATTGACCGACAGAATAGCTTTTTTCAGGCTCCAGAAAATCAATAAGATAATGATTTATGCCTTGCTTTTCGTTATCAGCCGGTTTCGCAGTAGCGATATCCATTCCTTTGTATATCTGCATACTGTCAGCAGATACGATTTCACAATTAAAGTGCTTGGCAACCTTGATAGATAATGACGTTTTACCTGAAGCTGTAGGTCCGACTATTGCAATAACCTTTGTCTTCATTGTATTCTACCGAATTGCTTTTCTAGCTCATAGCGGCTCATAACAACACAAACAGGTCTGCCGTGAGGACAATATCTGAGAGTCGGATCTTCATCAAGCTTATTGGCAATATCAATAAGCTCTTCGCGCGTGCTGATGTTACCGCCCTTTATTGCGCTCCTACAAGCAACATTGTGATAAATCCAGTCCATTTTTTCGCTTCGGATATCTGTTTTGTTCTGAGCAATATATCCTGCCATTTCAATTACAGAGCTTTCAATATCATCAATATCCAGATACTGCGGAGCGGCTCGTACGATAAGTGTTCCGCTGCCGAAATCCTCAACGTCAAAAGCACATTCAGTGAACATGTCGAGATTTGAAATTGCCGCCTCGTAATCGTTTTTATTAAGAAGAACAGTAACAGGATGAAGCAGAACCTGGGAAAAACCCGCGCCTCTCTCCTTTTTAAGCCTTTCATAAATCATACGCTCGTGAGCGGCATGCTTATCGATAATAACGATTTCTTTATCATTTTTTTCAACAATAATATATGTCTTGAAAGCTTCACCGACAAATACGAGCTTATTTGATGGCTGCTTGTACAACGGCTCAGGCTCGGGTGTTTCAGGAAGTTCAGGTGATACAATAGATGTATCAACAGGAACATCGGGCTTTTTGTTTTCGTTAATTACTTTTTCTATCTTTTCTTCCCGCTTGATAGCTTCCTTTGAATAAACGTCAAAAGGATTTGAATCAATATCGCTTACCGACGCTTTCAGAACGGAATTTACGGGTTTGTTGTTAATTTTGTTAAGTTCAGCAAAAGGATTTATAGGTTCGCTTTGCGCTGCGGGAACTGATTTCTCAAAGGAAGCAGGAGCTGTCACAAACGGTTTCGGTCTGCGTATTTCGGAAAAGGCGTCATCACGTTTTTGACCGTCAAATGTAATTTCCTTTCGCTTGTCACCGGAATTGAGAGAGGTTTTCACCGCGTGATAAACTGCGTCAAATATAGGACGCTCGTTAATAAATCGAACCTGAATTTTTGAGGGATGAACATTGACGTCGATTGCTTCAAAAGGAACACTTATGTGCAATACGCAGGCTGGAAATTTGCCTACCATAACGCTTCCTTTGCACGCTTCTTCAATAGCGGCGGAAGCTGTACCGGATTTGACATAACGTCCGTTAATGAAAAAATTCTGCATCCCTCTGTTAGGTCTTGCGTTAATGGGAAGCGAAATATAACCCTGTACCTTAATTCCATCCAGCTCATAGTTAACGGGAATCAGTCCGTTAGCAAAATCACGTCCGTATACGGAATAAATAGCCGACTTGATTTTGTTGTCTCCCGAGGTGTTCAGCACTCTTTTTCCATCGCGAATAAAAGTAAAAGCTATTTCGGGATGTGATAACGCAATTTTATCAATCACGTTGGCAACAGCGTTGCCCTCTGCCCTGTCTTTCTTTAAAAATTTCATACGAGCGGGAATGTTGTAGAACAAATCACGAACAATAATCGTTGTGCCCTTGGGACAGCCCGCGTCAGTCAGAGATATTTCTTCCCCTCCGTCTATTTCATAGGAAGTGCCTATATTTTCACTTTTGTGACAGGTTAACAGCTGGAGCTTGGAAACAGAAGAAATCGAAGCGAGAGCCTCGCCTCTGAAGCCGAGAGTAGCTATGCTTTCAAGGTCGTTCTCAAGCATAATTTTGCTTGTGGCGTGAGGGAGGAAAGCGAGCTTAACATCGTCACGCATAATACCGCAGCCGTTATCTGTAACGCGCATAAACGTAATACCGCCGTTCTGAATCTCAACGGTGATATTATCGGAACCTGCGTCTATTGAGTTTTCAATGAGCTCCTTAATCGCTGACGCGGGTCTTTCGACGACCTCACCCGCGGCGATTAATTCAGCAACGTGTTTATCAAGAACGTTAATGACACCCATTTAATCACTTCCCTGTATTATAATTATAATAAGTTCTTTAATTCATAAAGCAGATTCATCGCTTCAATCGGTGAAATCGTATTTAAATCCACCTTTGAGAGTTTATCTGTTAATTCTGTGTTGACACTCGTCATTAAGCTGAGCTGTTCATTCTGTTCTTCAACACGAGGTTTTACAACAGGCTGAATAGTGCTGTTTCCGCTTTCGAGTTCCTTTAAAATTTCCTTTGCGCGCTCGATAATAGTATCGGGAAGCCCGGCAAGTTTAGCGACCTCAATGCCGTAGCTGTCGTCAGCTCCGCCTGGTACTATTCTTCTGAGGAATGTAATATCATCGCCGTGCTTTTTAACGGCAATATTATAATTATTTACACCCTCTATCACCTGCTCCATAACAGTGAGCTCGTGATAGTGAGTAGCAAATAAGGTTTTTGCGCCGAGTTTCTTTTTATCGACAGCGTATTCAAGTACTGCTCTGGCAATACTCATACCGTCAAATGTTGAAGTTCCTCTGCCTATTTCATCAAGAATAAGCAGGGATTTTTTAGTAGCGTTTGTAACAATATGCGCAACCTCGCTCATCTCTACCATAAACGTTGACTGTCCTGAAGCAAGGTCATCCGAAGCGCCGACACGCGTGAAAATGCTGTCCACAATACCCACTTCCGCGGACGCGGCAGGAACAAAACTGCCTATCTGAGCCATGAGCACGATCAAAGCAACCTGACGCATATATGTGGATTTACCCGCCATATTCGGTCCTGTTATAATTGCTACTCGGTTGGCGGAGCAATTGAGATATACATCGTTCGGAACAAACGGAACACCCTTAAGCAAAAGCTCCACAACAGGATGTCTGCTGTCTTTGAGTATAATCTTATCCGAAAGGTTAACCTCGGGACGTGTGTAGCGGTTATCTGACGCAACATTTGCGAGAGAGTTGAAAACATCAAGATTAGCTATGCAGGAAGCTGTGCGCTGAATGCGTTCAAGGTTTTCCGCTGTCTGCTTTCTTATGCTGTCAAACAGAGCATATTCAAGGGCAACGGCTTTGTCCTTTGCTCCGAGAATTCTGCCTTCAATCTCCTTTAAATCCTGGGTAATGTAACGCTCGCAATTGGTAAGTGTCTGCTTGCGGATGTATGTTTCGGGAACCATATTCTTATAGGAGTTGGTGACCTCAATATAATAACCGAATACACGATTATATCCGACTCTGAGCTTTGGTATTCCTGTTATATTGCGCTGTTCTTCTTCAATTTTGGAGAGCAATCCTGTCGAGTCATTCATATCGGAACTTACAAGGTCAAGCTCCTCGTTATATCCGCGCCTTATCATTCCGCCCTCTTTTACAGAGAAAGGCGGTTCATCAACAATCGCGCTGTCAATAAGATTATATATATCATCTAAAGTATCGAGCTCGGTATAGATTGTTTTGAGCATTGTTGATTTGCAATCTTTGAGAAGCTCCTTGATTGACGGAAGCTTTTCGAGAGCCGACGAAAGCGAACGGAGCTCACGCGCGTTGGCTGAACCATAAACAATCTTTGTCATAATACGCTCGATATCGAGTATTCCGATTAAGGCGGCAGTTAAATCAAGCCTTAAAACAGTATCATTGACGAGTTCCTCAACGGCGCTTTGCCTGTTGATAATCTTTGTGATATTAAGCAAGGGCTTTTCAACCCAACTTCTGAGCAAGCGCTTACCCATTGATGTTTTGGTTTTGTCGAGAACCCAAAGCAGAGAACCTCGTTTTTCCTTGTTGAGCATGGTCTGAGTAAGCTCGAGATTACGCTGAGTATTAAAATCGAGCTTCATAAACTGGTTTTCCGAGAACAGACTAATGTGCGAAATACGCTCAAGACCTGTTTTTTGTGTATCTTTGAGATATGTAATAAGCGCGCCTATAGCGGAAACAACAATATGCTTGTCCTCTATCGAAGAATAATCGCTCTCAAACTGGTTTTTGACGATATCGAGACAAGTTATATACGCAAAATTTTCATCAGGATACATTTCGACCATAGCGGAAAGCTTTTCTTTGATAAAAGCGGCAAGTTCTTTTAACTTTACTGTATCTCCGCCGATTAATATTTCGCGCGGATTGTAGCTTGCAAGCTGGGATTTTATCCTTTCAACGATATCCTTACCGCTGAAATCGGTTGCGTATAATTCTCCTGTGGAAATATCACAGAAGCACATCGCGACATTTTTGCCTTCACAATAAATGCAGGAAATATAGTTATTGCGGCTTTCATCAAGCATACTGCTCTCAATTACGGTACCCGGTGTTACTACACGAATAATATCACGTTTAACAATATTCTTCGTCTTTGACGGATCTTCCATCTGTTCACAGATCGCAACCTTATAGCCCTTCTGAACCAGACGCGCGATATAACCCTCACAGCTGTGATAAGGCACGCCGCAC
Source organism: Ruminococcus sp. (assembly GCA_024690465.1). GTDB lineage: Bacteria > Bacillota > Clostridia > Oscillospirales > Acutalibacteraceae > Ruminococcoides. The sequence continues at coordinate 4,149 of JAILPC010000029.1, read as the reverse complement.
ATCGGAGCACGTTCCTCAAGGCCGCAGTCACGACCTGTCAGAGTGAGCTCAAGCTCCCTGGAAGCGAGCTTAGCGTCGTCAAAAAACATCTCATAGAAGTCACCGAGACGAAAAAACAGAATACTATCCTTGTTTTCATCTTTAATTTTAAGATATTGCTGCATCATCGGGGATAATTTCTGTTCAGCCATAAGTCCCGCTCCTTTATCTAAAAACTAATCAGCCGCAGCCTCCGCAGGTTGCGCAGCTTCCCGTGCAGGAAGCGTCAAAATCGGTAGTGTTCGGGTCTTCGCCCGCTATGCAATTCTGAAGAATTGTATTAACTCTGATTGTCAGCGTATCATACTTTTGTTTAGCTTCGTTGTAAGCTGTCATATGTTCGTTCGACATGATGTCAGAATAGACCTTCTGCATTTCTGTGTTTAGATTTCTTACTTTTTCGGGGTCTTTCTGAACCTTCGCGTTTTCTGTATTGACAGCCAGACGCTTAAGATTAAACTCTTTTATAAGCTCCTGGAGCTCATTGTCGGAATCGGCGGATTTCTCCGCTTCTTTCATCTTTATATAGCTCTCGTCAGCCTGAATCATTCTGCCGAGTTCTCTTACCTGTTCAATAATATCCATATCTTCCTCCTAGATAAATTCACCCTTTAAAATCCAGTTTCCGGCTTTTGTAACTTTTACATCACGGAAACTGCCTATCAAATCCTTACTGCCCGGAGCTTCAACGATAATGTTTCCCGAAGTTCTGGCGTTAAGTATATTATCTTTACCTTTTTCGCTTTCAACAAGCACCTTCTGGACTGTTCCTACCATTGACGCACAGCGTTTAGCGGCGATTTCCTCCTGTACGCTCAAAAGCTCGCGGAACCACTCTCCCTTTTCCTCATCGGAAATCGGATTATCCATTGAAGCGGCAGGAGTTCCTACACGCGGAGAATAAATAAACGTAAATAAAGACGTGTACTCCACTTCTCTGATAAGCGACAATGTCTGCTTGAAATCCTCGTATGTTTCGCCGGGGAAACCGACAATTACATCACTGGTTAAACTGACATCGGGAATTCTCGATTTAGCGTAGTTTACTATATCAAGATATTTTTCACGGTTGTAGTGACGATTCATTGCTTTCAGAATCCTGTCGCTGCCTGACTGGAACGGTAAGTGCAGATGTTTGCTTATGTGCTTTGAATCAGCAATAACATCAATAAGCTCATGTGTACAATCCTTCGGATGCGAAGTCATAAACCTCAGCCAGTAATCACCCTCAATGCTGTCAATCTCTTTAATTAGCTCTGCAAAGCTAGGGCTGTTCTTGAGATTCTTGCCGTAGGAATTGACATTCTGCCCAAGCAGAGTGATATCTTTATATCCTGAGCATATCATCTCGTTGGCTTCAGATAAAATAACATACTTTTCTCTGCTTCGTTCACGTCCTCTGACATAAGGGACGATACAGTAAGTACAAAAGTTGTTGCAGCCGTACATAATCGGCAGCCAGCCCTTGAATGTGCCGTCACGCTTTACAGGTATACCTTCATGGATGAGATTATCGTCGTTATCTCTGAGATAAACTCTCTTCCCACCGGAAAGCGAACGATAAAGCAGTTCGGGAAACTGATGCAAAGCGTGAGTTCCGAACACAAGTCCGACATACGGAAAGCTTTTATACATTCTGTCAGCAATATGCTTTTGTTCCATCATACAGCCACACAGGGCGATAAGCGTGTTGGGATACTTGAGCTTAAGGTTCTTCAAAGCTCCAACATTCCCGAAAACTCTGTCCTCGGCGTGTTCCCTTACGGCACATGTATTAACAAGAATAAAATCGGCGTTATCGGGTTTGTCTTCAAAAACAAATCCCGCACACTCAAGCATTCCTTTGATTCTTTCGCCGTCTGCAACGTTCTGCTGGCAACCATAAGTACGGATAAAAGCTACAGGCTTTTTGCCTCGCTTGCGATTTTGCATAATTTCATATATTAAATTAAGATACTCTTCCTGAGATTGATTAAAATCATTTACAGTACTGAATTTTTCCATTAAGAAAAATACCCCAAACTAATTTAAAATACATTAAATTATAGCACAAATCTAAAAGTAATACAATAGGATTTGTGCTATATTTTGTGTATATTTTTGTTTTATCGTACAATATCTGCGAATGTTGACGGTGTTTGACCGATTATTACAGTCTGAGCGATATCATAATCAGTGGTATAAGTATTTCGCTCGCTGTACTCGGGACTGAGAGTAATAATATCGGTTGAAACAATCAGCCTGATATGGTGAACCGTCTGGTTTACGCCCCCGCTTTCAAATGTGCTTTTGAGCTTGCAATTCACCGAACCCGTGAGAATAAAACTGATTTCGATTTCAGGTCCCAAAGTGCTGAGAAAAGTAATGCCGGTGAATGAGCCGAGCGGTATTTTGAAAGAATACACAGTTTTTTTGTCCAGTTCGGCCTGTATTGCTCTTGTTGCCTCGGACTTAAACCTATTTACATTAACTGTATTTTCCGAGATAGTCTTCACTTGACCGTTCTTTGAATACTTTATTTTTGCCAAATCAGAATATGTATATCCGATTTCACTTTGTATTTTTTCAATCTTTTCGGCAATTATGTTTGACGATATAGTTTTTGATTGCTTTTTTACACATTTTGCTGTAAACGGAATTGCCTGTAATTCAAAAACAAATATAATTATTGCAAAACCGATAGCAATAAGAAATATTCTTCTTTTCAGTCGTTTTCGATTTGGATTTCTTTTTTTATATAACAAAACAACACCCCTCGTTATACTACACGAGAGGTGTTTTGGTGTTACATTTTAGAAAGGCAAATCTTCAGATTCGTCTTTTTCGGCGTCAAACAGACTGGAAAAATCAAATTCCAGTGTACCACCGCAGTTAGGACAACTGATTTCACCCTCAATGAGAGTATCTTCATCAACTACAACCTCGGCACCGCAATCGGGGCATACAACCTCGTAGTCGGGGTTATCCTCATCAAAATCATCATCGAAATCATCGTCAAAATCAAACGAATCTTCCTGAAGAGCCTGTACATCTTCTTTTAACATTTCAAACTCATCTGTCATTTCACAGATTAAGTCAAGCATAGCGTCAATAATCTTACCCTCAGGCGTGGACTTATCAAGTTCAAGACCATCAGCTAAACCTTGAATATAAGCAGCTTTCTGGGGAATATCCATAAATTCAAAAGACATATGTTACTCCTTACGCTCTGCCGAGATACTCGCCTGTACGTGTATCGATCTGGATAACCTCTCCCTCGTTGATGAAGAGCGGAACCTTAACCTCAGCACCTGTCTCAACAGTAGCGGGCTTTGTAGCGTTAGTAGCTGTGTTGCCTGCAAAACCGGGATCAGTCTTTGTAACTTCAAGCTCAACAAAGTTAGGCGGCTCTACGCCGAACACGTTGCCCTTATAGGAGAGGATTTTGCACATCATATTCTCTTTAACGAACTTGAAGTTGTCGCCGAGAACATTTGCGTTAATCGGAATCTGCTCCCATGTTTCGGTATCCATAAAGTAATAGAGATCGCCGTCGTTGTAGCTGTACTCCATATCCTTTCTCTCGATAAACGCTGTGGGATATTTATCGTTGGGGTTAAAGGATTTTTCTACAACAGCTCCTGTAATAACGTTTCTGATTTTTGTTCTTACAAAAGCAGCGCCTTTACCGGGTTTAACATGCTGGAACTCAATAATAGAAACAACCTGTCCGTCCATTTCAAAAGTTACGCCGTTTCTGAAATCACCTGCAGAAATCATAATTATACCTCCTGATAAATTAATAAATTTATGTTAAGTCAATTATACATAAAAACATACAAAAATGCAAGTATTATACAACAATAAGTTCTTTTGGGAGTGTCGCAAAGTTAGAAAAACCGTTTTCTTTGACAAGAATCATATCCTCAATTCTTACTCCGAACCTGTTTTCGAGATAAATACCGGGTTCAACGGTGATGACCATATTATCGGATAAAATAGTCTCACTCTTTGAGCTGACGAAAGGCTTTTCATGAATATCAAGCCCTACTCCGTGACCTGTTGAATGACCGAAATTCTTTCCGTAGCCTGAGTCGCTTATAATATCACGCGCCGTTTTGTCTATATCGC
>JAILPC010000023.1 GCA_024690465.1 Ruminococcus sp. | reverse complement strand
GCCGTCGTCGGCGTAGCTCTGGATGCGGATAACGTTCACGAACGAGAACGCTGTCTCAACCGAACTGAAGAATGCCGAGAGTATAATGCACAGTACAATTACAATTATCTCCCACGATTGAACTTCCAAAAAATATCACTTCCGTAAAATATACTGTGTATAGCATACTATAATTCTTTTATAAAATAATTTGTATTTAGAAAAAAGAATAATTTTCTTGAATTATACGGCATAAAATGTTATAATTCTTATGAGTATGCGCGCCTTTTCGGGCAAAATAAACTCGGAGGTGCGTACTATGAACGAAAACAAACCAAATGACGACGAATTTGTACGGAATCCCTGCGAGGAGGAAGGCTCCGAAAAAAGCGAAAATCCCGCTGAAGAAAACAGCTTTGAGCATATTCAGGACAGCGGAGCCGTGGTAACCGAGCGTGACGGTTCGATTATTCATTGCCTGACGATTGTGGGACAGATTGAGGGGCATTACCTGCTGCCTCAAAATACCAAAACCACCAAGTATGAGCACGTTATTCCGATGCTTGTGGCGATAGACGAGGATCCGAGGATTGACGGACTTCTGATACTGCTCAACACCGTAGGGGGAGATGTTGAGGCTGGGCTCGCGATAGCCGAGCTGATTTCGGGTATGAAAAAGCCTACCGTGTCAATTGTGCTCGGCGGTGGTCACTCAATCGGTATTCCGCTAGCCGTATCGGCAAAAAAGAGCTTTATTGCGAAAAGCGCGTCAATGACAGCCCACCCTGTCAGAAGCACGGGGCTGACTATCGGAGTGTGGCAGACGTTTGAGTATTATCGGCGTATGCAGGACAGGATAACAAGCTTTATTGTCGAAAACTCCCGTATCTCAAAGGAGGACTACGACAATCTCGTTATGAATACGGGCGAGCTCGTGATGGATATCGGCACAATTCTTGACGGACAGCGTGCCGTAGACGTCGGACTTGTGGACAGTGTGGGAACGCTCAAGGAAGCGCTTGACTGTCTTTACGATATGATTGCAGAGGATAAAAAAGCTTAAAAGTTTTCCCTTGGGGGAAAGTGGCTGAGCGAAGCGAAGTCGATAGAGGGTCAACTATAGAAAGCTCGTTATATCAAACGTTATCTGAATAACTGTTAGCAAGCGGACCCTCCCCCAAGGGAGGGCTTACTCCATATCATAAGTAAAAATATTAGGAGGGCATATGATTACACATATTATTCAAAATGTTATTCTTGGCATTATTCAGGGACTTACCGAGTTTTTGCCTGTATCGAGCAGCGGGCACTTAAACATAGCCGAGCACCTTATGGGTATGAGTGACGGCGGTATCTTCCTTGACGTTATGCTACATATCGGAACGCTTGCCGCGGTGCTTATCTTCTACCGCAAGCTTATCTGGAGACTGATAAAAGCGTTCTTCCTTCTGATTAAGGACATTTTTACGGGCAAGTTCAGATGGTCAAAGATGGACGGCGACAGAAACCTCATTTTTATGCTGATTATCGGTCTTATTCCGCTGTTTTTACTTTTTGTTCCGCTGCCCGGTATTGCAGAAGGCGTGGACAAGGTTAAGGATTTGGCAGACCTTTTCAAAGGCAGCTCATACTTTATCGTTACTGGCATCGCTCTGCTCTTTACAAGCCTGCTTCTGTTTATCGGAATTCAGTGCAATAAGCGCGCGGCAGGCAAACACTATAAAAAAGACGAAAACAGCGATTACAGCGGCAACGGACGCACACGCTACGGTGTTGTTGACGCGATTGTTGTCGGTATCGGACAGCTTTTCGCGGCGCTTTTTCCGGGGCTTTCACGTTCGGGAACAACACTCGCTGTCGGCGAGATGAGAGGTATAAACAAGCAGGCGGCTCTCGACTACACATTTGTGCTCGGTATTCCGTCAATTATTGCCGCTGCTGTATTGGAAGCAAAGGACATTCCCAAGTCGGCGCTCAACACAGAGTCGATTATCGCGGTGCTCTGCGGAGTAGTCGCGGCGGCTGTTGTGGGTTATCTCGCAATTAAGCTGTTCAAATGGCTGTTAAAAACAGACAAAATGATTATCTTTGTTGTTTATACCGCTGTTGTCGGACTTCTGGTAATCGGCGTCAGCGTATATGAAATGGTAACAAATACAGTTGTAAGTTTTGTTTAATTTTCTTTAAAAGAATTCCGTAAAAGAAAATAGTGAAGGTTATGGAAGTGGAAAAATGGCTGAGAAAAAAGGCTCTAACACAAAAAAGAAAACAACTAAAAAGCCCTCAAAGAACGCTGATTCCAAGGCTGCCGTAAAACGTTCGCAGAGACACAAGAGGGAAAAACGCGTTCAGCGCAAACGAAACTACAGGGTAGAGGCTATTATCTACGCCGCTCTGGCGCTGCTAACATTCTTTGTGATTATTATACCCGGCGCTAACGTGTGGACAACAATACGCGGAATCTTCTTCGGATTCTTCGGCTTGTGTTCGATTCTTGTACCGCTTACGTTTGCCTACCTCACGGTTATTACCGCGCTTGAAAAGGAGATTGCGCATTTCAAGACAAAGGTTATTATGTGTATTGCGATTATCCTTCTCACCGAAGCGGCGGTATATCTGCTCAGTGACTATAAATTTGAGGATCGCAATTTCTTCGCGGCGCTTGGCTCGCTGTTCGGACGCGCGTTTGATTCGTCGAGCTACTTCACGACAGGCGGCGGCTTCTTCAGCGGTATTATCGGATACCCGATTTATTTCGCGTTCCACAATCCTGCCGCGATTCTCGTTGTGCTCGTTCTTCTTGCCGCGCTCATTCTGATTATCGGCAAAATCTCGCTGAATGACGTTGCCCGCGCGGCAAAATATGTCGGACATAAAGTCAGCGACACTTCTCGAAAGAGCAGACAGTACATCAGGACAAAAACTCAGAAAACTCCTGAGATTGAATACAGTAGTTATGATAATTTTGACACGCTGATTGATATTCCGCTTGACGACAACAGCAAAAAGAAAAAGCGCCGCAACAAGCGCAGTATAATTGATATTTCAATTGACGACGATTCAAACGCGGCTAAGTCAGATCCCGCGGACGACTTTATCGACGCTATCAACAAAGCGCAGAGCAAGGAAGAGACGGCAAAGCCTGTTGAAACAGACGAAGTTGAAGAGGCTGCTCCGAAGCCCAGACGACGCAGAACAAAGAGCGAACAGGAGAAATCCGAAGCTCACGCTACATACAAATATCCGCCAATCGGACTGTTAAAGGCGGTCAAGAATAACGGAGCTGACGGCGAAGCCGAGATGCGCGCCAACGCTCAGAAGCTTATCTCAACGCTTGAGAGCTTCGGCGTTCAGGCGTCTATTACACATATTTCACGCGGTCCGTCCGTGACGAGATATGAACTCCATCCCGCGCCAGGCGTTAAGATTAACAAAATTACAAATCTTTCGGACGATATCGCCCTCAACCTTGCCGCAAACGGTATCCGTATTGAGGCGCCTATCCCCGGTAAAGCCGCTGTGGGTATTGAGGTTCCGAACAAGTCCGTCAACGTTGTAAGTATCAGAGAGCTTATCGACTCCGATGAATTTGAGTCGAGCAGTAGCAAACTCACCTGCGTTCTCGGCAGAGATATCTCGGGCAAGATTGTCACAACCGATATCGCTAAGCTGCCTCACCTGCTTATCGCGGGTACTACGGGTTCAGGTAAATCCGTCTGCGTTAACTCTCTGCTTATCAGTATTCTTTACAAAGCGTCACCCGACGAGGTCAAGCTCGTGCTTATCGACCCGAAAATGGTTGAGTTTTCAAAATATAAGGGTATTCCGCACCTGCTTATCCCTGTAGTTTCCGACGCTAAAAAAGCCGCGGGAGCTCTCGCTTGGGCGGTTAACGAAATGCAGAACCGCTACAAGCTGTTTTCTGAGTTTGATTGTAAGGATATTGACGGGTATAACAAATTAATCGAAAGCAATCTTGAATATATGCGCGACAATCCTCCCGTTTATAACGAGGAGAAGGACGAGGAAGAACAGCCCGTACTCGAAGTCAACGGACTTCCCGTAGCGAAGGAAAAGCTTCCGCGCATTGTTATCGCAATCGACGAGCTGGCTGACCTTATGATGACGGCTCCCGGTGAGGTAGAGGACAGCATTGTCCGCCTTGCTCAACTCGCGCGTGCCGCGGGTATGCACCTGGTAATCGCGACACAGCGTCCTACCGCTAACGTTATTACAGGTCTTATCAAGGCTAATGTACCGAGCCGAATCGCTCTGAAGGTTGGTTCAAATATGGATTCGCGTATTATCCTCGACACGGGCGGAGCGGAAAAGCTCATCGGCCGAGGCGATATGCTTTATATGCCTGTGGGCGCGCCTAACCCGATTCGTGTTCAGGGATGTTACGCGACAGAGGACGAAATCGGCGGCGTAACACGCTATATCAAGAAGTCGTACACCGCTCAGTATAATGAGGAAATAGAGGAACGCATCAAACGTATCGCGGCAGAGGAACTCGAGGGCGGAGCGTCTGACAGCGGAGCGAATACCGTTGACGGTATTGAGCTAGACAGCAAGATGGAGGACGCCATCAAGTACGTTATCGAGTCGGGACAGGCTTCAACCTCGATGATTCAGAGAAGATTCAAGGTGGGCTACGCCAGAGCGGGCCGTATGATTGACGATATGGAGCAGCTCGGTATTGTTGAGCCTCACCAGGGTTCAAAGCCCAGAAAGGTGCTTATGACCTACGGTGAGTGGCTGGAGAGAAGTAATAATCTTAAAGGATAAAAAGTCAGTTAGGAGAGCTGCGGTATGGGGGATAGAGACTCTCAGATAGTAGCAGCTTGCGTTTGACGAGGAAATCAAAAAGTCAGTTATGAGAGCTGTGGTATGGGGGATAGAGGCTCTCGGATAGTAGCAGCTTGCGTTTGACGAGGAAATCAAAAAGTCAGTTAGGAGAGCTGCGGTATGGGGGATAGAGGCTCTTAGATAGTAGCAGCTTGCGTTTGACGAGGAAATCAAAAAGTCAGTTAGGAGAGCTGTGATATGGGGGATAGAGACTCTCAGATAGTAGCAGCTTGTGTTTGACGAGGAAAAATAAAAATGTCATTCTTACCGATGACAATTGAAGAGGTTAAAGAGCGCGGATGGGACAGCGTTGACTTTGTCTATATTTCAGGCGACAGCTACGTTGACCATCCGTCTTTCGGTGCGGCTATAATTACGCGCGTTCTTGAGAGAGAGGGTTACAGGGTAGCTTTTCTCGCGCAGCCCGATTGGAAATCCGAGCGCGACTTTACGCAGTTCGGACGACCCCGTCTGGGCTTTTTTATTTCCGCGGGAAATATCGACAGCATGGTTGCTCACTACACGGTAGCGAAAAGAAAACGCAGCGACGACGCGTATACGGCAGGCGGTAAGGCGGGCAAGCGTCCCGACAGAGCCGTCACGGTTTACAGCACTATCGCAAAAAAGCTGTATCCCGACTGTCCCGTCATAATCGGCGGACTGGAGGCTTCGCTGCGAAGATTTGCCCACTACGACTACTGGGCAGACAAGGTTATGCCGTCAGTGCTTGTTGACAGTGGAGCGGATATCCTGTCCTACGGTATGGGTGAGCTTCAAACGATTGAAATCGCGAAAAGGCTTAACGACGGATCGCCGATTGAGGCGCTTTATGATATACGCGGGATTTGTTATTTAATTCCTACAAAGAATTATAAGCCGCAGTCAGCGGTGGATTTGCCAAGCTATGAAAGGGTATGCGAAAGCAAAAAGGACTACGCGATTGCAGCGAGAAAAGAGCTTGAAGAAGCTGACGCGGTGCGCGGAAGGAAGGTTATCCAGAGACACGGCTCATATATTCTCGTTCAAAATCCGCCTATGCCGCCGCTGAATACGGAACAGCTCGACTGGGTTTACTCGCTGCCTTATGAGCGTTACTATCCCGAATGCTACGAGAGCGTAGGCGGCGTACCCGGGATAAAAGAGGTCGAGTTTTCGATTACCCACAACCGAGGCTGTTTCGGTGCGTGCAACTTCTGTTCTCTGGCTTTTCATCAGGGCAGAGCTGTCACGGTGCGAAGTGAACAGAGCGTTATCAGAGAGGCTGAGAGCTTCCTTGATAATCCGCGTTTTAAGGGCTATATCAGCGACGTGGGAGGACCGACGGCGAACTTTAGAATCCCGTCGTGCGAGTATCAGCGAGAGCACGGACTGTGCAAGAACAGAAAGTGCCTTGCGCCAAAGCCGTGCGCGAACCTCAACGCCGACCATACTGACTATATTAATCTGCTGAGAAAACTGCGAAAGATTAATGGTATAAAAAGAGTCTTTGTCCGCAGCGGTATCCGCTATGATTATTTTCTAGAGGACAAGTCCGACGAGTTTCTTGACGAGCTTGTGCGCTATCACGTCAGCGGTCAGCTCAGAGTTGCTCCCGAGCATTGTTCCGAGGTTGTACTCGACAGTATGGGCAAGCCGCATATTGAGGCGTACAAGAAGTTTTCGGACAAGTTCTACAGAGCAACAAAACAGGCGGGAAAGGAGCAGTATCTTGTGCCGTATCTTATGAGCTCGCACCCGGGCTGTACGCTCAGAAACGCTGTTGAGCTCGCCGTGTTCCTGAAGCGTGAAAAGATTCATCCCGAGCAGGTACAGGACTTTTATCCTACACCCGGTACAATCTCAACAGCGATGTTCTATACGGGGCTTAATCCGTATACCATGGAGGAAATATACGTCCCGAAATCTCCCGACGAAAAGGCTATGCAAAGAGCATTGATGCAGTGCTTTATCCCGAAGAACAGGGACATTGTTCTCAAAGCTCTCAGAATAGCGGGCAGGCTCGACCTTGTCGGCAGCGGAAAGAATTGTCTGATAACCGCGCCGAAGGGTTTTGTACAAAATCCTAAAAAGAAGAAAAACAATAAGTACAAGAGAAAGAGGAAATAGCTCATTCTCGTTATTTCGTTTAGATGGAGGATTTTAACCTTTTGATTTTTTAATGTTTTAACTTTTTAATGTTTTAATTTCCTTGACTTATATTGTCATATTTAGTAAAATATTTTGTAGAATAATTTAAGAGGTGAGACCGAGAGGAGTATATGAAGAATTACAGGCGCGCGGTTTGATCGCACAGGTTACTGACGAAGAGGAAATCCGCGAGCTTGTCAACAACGGAAAGGCAATTTTTTACATAGGTTTTGACCCTACGGCTGACAGTCTGCATGTCGGTCATTTTATGGCGCTTTGTCTTATGAAGCGTCTGCAGATGGCAGGCAACAAGCCCATTGCGCTTGTCGGCGGCGGCACGGGTATGATAGGCGACCCCTCGGGTCGTACCGATATGCGCAAAATGCTCACAAAAGAAGATATTGAGTATAACTGCAACCGCTTCAAGGAGCAGATGTCAAGGTTCATCGATTTCTCGGACGGCAAGGCGCTTATGGTCAATAACGCTGACTGGCTTCTCAATCTGAACTATGTTGACGTTCTCAGAGAGGTCGGCGCGCACTTCAGCGTTAACCGTATGCTGACAGCCGAGTGCTACAAGCAGCGTATGGAAAAGGGACTGAGCTTCCTTGAGTTCAACTATATGATTATGCAGAGCTATGACTTCTACAAGCTCTATCAGGATTACGGCTGCAATATGCAGTTCGGCGGCGACGATCAGTGGAGCAATATGCTCGGCGGTACGGAGCTCATAAGGCGCAAGCTCGGCAAGGATGCTTACGCTATGACAATTACCCTGCTGCTCAACTCGGAGGGGAAAAAGATGGGCAAAACCCAGAGCGGCGCCGTTTGGCTTGACCCCGAGAAGACAAGCCCTTATGATTTCTATCAGTACTGGCGCAACGTTGCCGACGCTGATGTGCTCAAGTGCATCCGTATGCTGACATTCCTCCCGCTCGAGGAAATCGACAAGATGGACAGCTGGGAGGGCTCACAGCTCAATAAGGCTAAGGAAATACTTGCGTTTGAGCTGACAAAGCTCGTACACGGCGAGGAAGAAGCTCAGAAGGCGCAGGAAGCCGCGAGAGCTCTTTTCGGCAGCGGAGCGAATACCGACAATATGCCGACAACAGAGCTTTCGGTTGACGACTTCGGCGATAACTTCACCGTCCTTGACCTTATGCAGAAGTGCGGACTTATCGGCTCGCGCAAAGAGGGCAGAACCCTCATTCAGCAGGGCGGCGTTTCGCTCGACGGCGAAAAGGCGACCGACCCGTTCACTCAGGTGACTAAGGAAATGTTCAGTGAGAACGGTTATGTAGTAATCAAAAAGGGCAAGAAAGTTTATCACAAAGCTCTTTTAAAATAAAGAAAAACCAAGGAGGTACAAAATGAAAAAGTTTTTTTCAGAGTTTAAAGAATTCATAATGCGCGGTAATGTTATGGATCTCGCCGTTGCTGTTATCATCGGCGCTGCGTTCGGTGCTATCGTAACCGCTCTTTGTGACAAGATTATCACACCGCTCATTCAGCTGATTATCGGTTCAATATTCGGCAAGAGCATTGATGAGATGACAAAGGTTCTCAACGTCGGTCCCATCGAGTTCGGCGCGTTTATTTCCGCTGTTATCAACTTCATCATTATGGCGCTGATTATCTTCCTTATGATAAAGGCTGTCAACAAGGCTATGACTATCGGCAAGAAGAAGGAAGAGGAAGAAGAGGCGGCTACAACTAAGGAGTGTCCGTTCTGTAAGAGCGAAATCGCTATCGACGCTACTCGCTGCCCTCACTGCACATCTCAGCTTGAGGAAGAAAAGAAATAATCTTTCCGCAATATTTTAGGCAGCCGCAAGGCTGCCTAATTTTTTTATAAAAAATATATAAAATCCATTGAAAAGATTGTCGCTTCATATTATAATATAACCATAAATTCACTTTGGGGGTGTAATTATGAGGAAAACAAAGATTATCTGTACGCTGGGTCCCGCCTGTGACAACAAAGAAACTCTTCTGAAGATGATTGACGCGGGAATGAACGTGGCGCGTATCAATATGTCTCACGGTACACACGAGGAGCAGAAGGTGCGTCTGGACAGGCTTAAAGAGGCGATCAAGGAGAGCGGCAAGAACGTTGCAATCCTTCTCGACACAAAAGGTCCAGAGGTTCGCATAGGCGTTTTTGAGGACGGCTGCGCAACGCTCAATGAGGGCGCGGAGTTCAAGCTCTATCGTGACAGCGAAAAGATAGGTACCGACGAGGGTATAGGCATAAGCTACCCAAAGCTCGTTGATATTTTCCTTAACGAAAGACAGAAGGCTATCGGCAGAAAAATCCTGCTCGACGACGGCAAGATTGTTATAATTGTAACCAAAGTGACTAACGACGCTATTATCTGCGAGGTGGAAAAGGGCGGAAAGCTCTCGAACCGCAAGAGTATCAATATCCCCAATTATCATATTACAATGCCCTTTGTAAGCGCAAAGGACAGGGCTGATATCGAGTTCGGACTTCAACAGGGTGCTGAAATTGTAGCGGCAAGCTTTGTGCGTTCCGCAGACGACGTTACCACTCTGCGTGACTACATCGACAGTATCGGATATGAGGGTGTTGATATCGTCTCAAAGATTGAGAACCAGAGCGGCTATGACGACATCGACCGCATTATTGAAGCGTCAAACGGTATTATGGTTGCGCGCGGCGATATGGGCGTTGAGATTCCATTTATAAAGCTTCCCGAAATCCAGAAAACTATTATCCGCAAAACTGTAGCAAAGGGCAAGTATGTCATCACAGCTACTCAGATGCTCGAGAGTATGACGACGAATCCGCTGCCCACACGAGCTGAAATCAGCGACGTCGCGAACGCGGTATATGACGGCACTTCGGCTGTTATGCTGTCGGGAGAGTCCGCGGCGGGTAAGTATCCCGTGGAGAGCGTTATGGCGCTTGCCGACATCTGTAAAGAAGCTGAGAGTAACCACGAGGACTGGATTCTCCAGAGATATATTGACGAGTATGACGACGAGAACAGCTTCCGCAAGAGTATCTGTTCTTCGGCGCGCAATGTGGCAATGGCTGTTGACGCGAAGGCGATTATCGTTGAGTCCGCTACGGGTAAGGTAGCGAGAGCTATGGCACACTTTCGTCCCGATTGTCCGATTATCGCTGTTGTAACATCAACCCTCATTCAGCATAAGCTGTGCCTTTCAAGCGGCGTTACTGCCGTGCTCGGCAAGAACCTTGCTTCAACCGACGAGATTACTAAGCAGGCTATGGACAAGGCTCTTGAGACAGGTATCGTTAAGAAGGGCGATATCGTTGTTGTAGTCAGCTCGAATAAAATCGAACCGTCCTACGGCACGGATACGCTCCAGATTCGAGTTATCTAGTCGTAAGATAAGAAAAAATAAAATCGGGAGCGGGCAGAGCCCGCCAACAACTGACCACTGACTACTGACCACTAATCACTGAAAAGAATTTAAATAAACTTTTCTATTAGCTAAACTTAAGTAGAAAGGACTCGGTTATGAATATAGTACTGATAGGTATGCCGGGTAGCGGGAAGAGTACGCTCGGTGTAATTCTGGCGCGCAGGCTCGGATACGGCTACCTTGACACCGACTCGTTTATTTCCCAAAAAGAAAAAAGCACCCTTCAGGGTATAATAGACACGAAAGGTCTCGACTACTTCCTGAGCACCGAAAGCGAGATTGGCTCCGAGATTGTCTGCGACCGTGTTGTAATCGCGACAGGCGGTTCAATGGTTATGGCGAAAGATGCTATGGAGCACCTCAAGGAGCTTGGCACGGTTGTGTATATTAATGTGCCGTTAAATGAGCTCAGACGGCGTCTGGGCAACTACAAAGACAGAGGAATCGCGATGAAGGACGGTGAAAGCCTTGAGACTATTCTCAAAGAGCGTGAGCCGTATTACAAGAAGTACGCCGACATCACAGTCGAATACATCAGCGGCAACGACCTAGAGCAGACAGTGGATAATGTGATAGAAAAATTGAATAGCTAAAAGCAAAAGGGCGTCCGTGAGGTCGCCCTTAATTATTGGCTTATGTCGATTATAAAAAATATTAATGGAAAAATATTTAAAAGTTTCCCTATTTCAGGGAAAGTGTGATATAATAATTTTGATAGTTATTAGTAGGAGATGATAGCATGACAAATTATGAAAAGGCAGTTGCCCTATGGCAGCGGCGCAATATCGCCAACGACGCGGAGCTCTCCGAAGCATTGAATGGTCACAGTATTGCTTTTGCTTATCATTCTGGTAAGATCGAAAATGAACAAATCACTTATCACGACACTCGAGAAATCTTTGAACACGATGGGGTAACCTCATATACCGGAGATTTAAGGACATTGTTTGAAATCAGAAATGCAAAAGAAGCGAATGAGCTTTTCTTGGTTTCGTTTAACGAGCGTCGACCGATTGACGAAAAACTTGTCAAAGCATTTCAATATAAGCTTACTCAAAACACTTATGACACACGGCGTTATCAGTTAGGCGAACGCCCCGGTGAATATAAGCATCACGATTATGTGACAGGTAAGGAAGAAATCGGCGCTACTCCCGAAGATGTTGAAGAAGAAACAGCTGAACTGCTTGCGGAGCTGCAAGACATTGCCAACGAAAAAGCTCTTACTGCCGCGGCGTATTTCCACGCAAAGTTTGAAAATATCCACCCCTTTGCCGATGGTAACGGACGCACCGGACGATTGCTTATGAATTATTTCCTTGTACTGCACAACCACCCGCCAATCGTCATTCACGAAGAAGATCGCCGCGAATACTTTGAAGCGTTAGAGGCGTGGGACAGCGCGCAAGACCTCAAACCCTTGATAAGTTTTCTGAAAGAGCAAACAGCAAAAACATGGCAGAAGCAAATCGAACGTTAGCCAAGAAGCTCGCTGAAATAGCTTAATTAATTCAATAACTAACCCCCCCTGACGAGTGTCAGGGGGTTGCTTTGTGTTTTATCTTACATTATCGAGCAGACTAGGTCGGCGTATTCGGAGGGATTCTCAATCGGGAGGCCCGCGATGAGCAGAGCCTGATTGTAGAAGATTTCGGCGTACTTCTTCGCCTTATCGTCGTCTGTGCCGATTAAACTTATCATTGTTTTAACGGCTTCGTGGTTCATATTGAGCTCTAAGCAGCGCTGTGCCTTCATACCTGATTCGGGCTGAACTGTGTTGAAATATTTCTCCATTTCAAAGCTGATTCCGCCCTTTGCTGTCATACATACGGGGTGGCTTACGAGCTTTTTACTGGCGATAACCTCAGATACCTTGTCGCCGAGAGTGTCGCGCACAAACTTGAGAGCCTCGGTGTTGGCCTCGGCGTTATCCTCTGTCTGTTCGGACTCGATTCCGAGGTCGTCGCTGTCGACGCTTTTGAACTGTTTGCCGTTATACTCAGCCAGAGTCTGGAGTGTGAACTCGTCAATATCCTGTGTGCAGTAGAGGAGCTCATATCCCTTTGAGAGCACAACTTCAGCCTGCGGAAGCTTGCTGATTGAAGCTACGCTTTCGCCTGTGGCAAAGTAGATGTACTTCTGTTCCTCGGGCATACGGTCAACGTACTCGCTGAGAGTTGTAAGCTTGTCGCTGTTCGAGGAGTAGAACATCAAAAGGTCTTTGAGATTATCCTTGTGCATTCCGTAGTCGCTGACAATGCCGTATTTCAGATTGCGGCTGAACTCTTTAAAGAAGCTTTCGTATGTTTCTCTGTCCTTCTTGAGCATTGAAGCGAGCTCGTTTTTAATTTTCTTTTCAAGTGTTTTTGCTACGGTCTTGAGCTGGTGGTCGTGCTGGAGCACCTCACGCGAGATATTCAGCGAGAAGTCCTGACTGTCGACAACGCCCTTTACAAAGCGGAAATGCTCGGGGAGGAGCTCTTCGCAGTTCTCCATAATAAGCACGCCGCTTGAGTAGAGCTGCAGTCCCTTTTTGTAGTCCTTTGTATAGAAATCAAACGGAGTTTTTGACGGAATATAGAGCAGAGCCTTGTAGGTTACAACGCCCTCAACAGAGGTTGTGATAATCTTTGCGGGCTTGTCAAACGCCATAAACTTGTCGTGATAGAATTTTTCGTATTCTTCGTCAGTTACGTCTTTTTTGGGACGCTGCCAGATGGGCACCATTGAGTTGAGCGTTTCAGCCTCGGTTACGGTTTCGTACTCGGGCTTTTCGCTGTTTTCCGTGCCTTCCTTGGCCTTGCTTCTGGTCATATCCATAATGATAGGATAGCGGATATAGTCGCTGTACTTTTTAACGAGCTCGGATATTCTGTACTGCTCGAGGAACTCGGAGTAATTCTCGTTTTCGCTGTCCGCTTTGATATGGAGAGTTACAACAGTACCCGCGCTGTCCTTTTCGGCTTCCTTGATTGTGTAGCCGTCAGCTCCCGAGGAAGTCCAGGTGTAGCCTGTGTCGTTGCCGTACTTCTTGGTGTATACTTCAACCTTATCGGCAACCATAAAAGCCGAGTAGAAGCCTACGCCGAACTGACCGATAATGTCAATGTCGTCAGT
Source organism: Ruminococcus sp. (assembly GCA_024690465.1). Classification (GTDB taxonomy): domain Bacteria; phylum Bacillota; class Clostridia; order Oscillospirales; family Acutalibacteraceae; genus Ruminococcoides. Next base: position 2,014 of record JAILPC010000023.1, on the reverse strand, counting down.
CTGCTCCATCTCCTGCTTGAAGCGGTAGGAGCCGGATGACGCGATTGTGCCGAGGTTTTTGTCGAGGTCTTCCTTGTCCATGCCTACGCCGTTGTCCTCGATTTTGAGAATGCGGTTTTCCTTGTCAACCGTGATGTTGATTTTGAAATCGCCGCGGTTTAGACCGACCTTATCGTCGGTGAGGGAAATAAAGCAGAGCTTGTCGATAGCGTCGCTCGCGTTCGAGATAAGCTCACGCAGGAAAATCTCCTTGTGTGTGTAGATTGAGTTAATCATCAGGTCGAGCAGTCTTTTTGACTCCGACTTGAATTGTTTTTTTGCCATTTTCATTCCTTCTTTCTTATATCAAATGGTATTATAACTCATTTGACAAAAAAATTCAATTTTTTATTATAAACTTTTTTAGGAGAAATTGCATTAAACAATGCAATTTTTTTCGTTTTTGCGGGTATAGTGAGGGGAGCCCCGCACCCTTAATAAACGAAAGGATATAATATGGAAACTGAATTTATGGTTTCGCTACTTGGTTTGGCAGGCTCGGCGATAGGTTCGCTGTGCGGAGTGCTGATTAACACAAAGCTCAGCAACTACCGTATTGAACAGCTCGAAAAAAAGGTTGACAAGCACAACAATCTCATTGAGCGTGTGTATGAGCTTGAGAAAAAACAGCGTGTGACCGATGAAAAAATAACCGTCGCGGATCGCAGGATAAACGACTTGGAGAAAGGAACATAATATGAAAGTGTCAGGACAAACAATAGCGAGGACGGCGGTGCTGTTTGTCGCGCTTATAAATCAGATTATTGTTATCTGCGGCGCAGCTCCGCTTCCCGCGAGTGATAACGAGGTGTATGAAACGGTATCTGTTATCTTTACTGCCGCCGCGTCAATCTGGGCGTGGTGGAAGAACAACAGCTTTACGGAAAACGCTGTTAAGGCTGATGAAATTCTTAAAAATATGAAAGGAAAATAAGTTATGAGCTTAAAAGGCAAAAAAGGCGTTGATATTTCTTCGTCAAACGGCAGTGTCGATATGGTGAAGATTAAAAATGCGGGATATGACTTTGTGATGATACGCTGCGGCTTCGGTGACGATATTAAAAGTCAGGATGACAGCCAGTTTGAAGCTAACGTCAGAAAGGCTGAAAAGGCAAAGCTGCCCTGGGGTGTGTATATCTATTCCTACGCGCTGAACAAGACCGAAGCTCGGAGCGAGGTTGAGCACGTCAAGCGTCTGTTGAAAAACAAAAAGCCCACTCTCCCCGTAGCGTTCGATATGGAGGACGCCGACGGCTACAAGTCAAGGCACGGGGCAATGAAAAAATCCGTCATCACCGATATCTGCAAAACATTTTTGAGCGGTATAAAAAAGGCGGGTTACTACCCGATGCTTTACACAAGTCTTTCGTGGATAGGCAGCTATATCGGAACGGACGTTACCGATAATTACGATTTGTGGGTAGCTCAGTGGAACAAGACCTGCGATTACAAGGGTGATAACCTCGGTATGTGGCAGTACGGAGGCGAGGTGAACTATCTTGAGAGCAACTCGATAAGCGGCGTCGGTAAAATCGACAAGGACAAGTGCTTCAAAAACTACCCGACAATCATCAAAAACGGCGGTTACAACAACTGGAAAAAGCCCGCGGCAAAAACACTTGATAAAGCAGGATTCAAAAAGGGAGATTCCGGCAGCGGCGTGCTTGCGCTGAAGCAACTATTAATTCTTTTAAAGAATAAAGGTGAAATTACCGCAACAATGAAAAACGACGGAATTTTTGGAGGAGGTACTGAAAAGGCTGTCAATCAGGTTCTCAAAAAACTCGGCTATAAACAGAACGGCATAGCGGGGGAGAAGTTTATTAAAAAACTCGGCAAGCTTTTGAACTAGCGCAAGAAAGCGCGCGCAACCGGCGCGTCCGCTTTCGTATTTTCCCTCACCAAAATATAGTCGTTGTGCGGAGCGCTTGGAGCGCACTCCTTCAACTCCTTATTTTGGAGAGCGCGATTGCTC
>JAILPC010000185.1 GCA_024690465.1 Ruminococcus sp. | reverse complement strand
TCCAATCCCTTTTTGTTCACAGTACGCGCGTATCGAAAGTCCGCTGTCCTCGCGTTCCTGTACCATCATACTCCACTGGTTAAGTCGGCACTGCCTTCTGATATCCATTAGCTCGTTCATTACATCTCTCACCTCTGTCTGATTTACTCCCCAAAACTCCAAAGAAGTCCAATTGGAATTTTGGGGAGTGGTTTTCCCAACTAATTATCTCACATTTTTGGGCTTTGTTGTAGAGGTGTGCTTATTGAGCGGTTACTTTCTTTTTCGTATTGTTTAATGTGTGTGTACTTTCTCGCCATACAAAATCCCCCTTATGGTAGTCATTTTTATTCTACCATAAGGGGGGTATTTTTACTATTGTCCGTTTTTACTGGTTCTGTTCACTGGATGGAGGGTGTTCATATTTTGGATTGATTATTCTGAGAGCGGGAGCGTGCGGTTTCGATTTCCGCTTTCATTTTTTCGCTTCGGATATTCCTCTGTCTACGCCATCATTTTCATCCTTATCCTGAGCCCCTGCTGTGTTCTTTGTCCAGATACAGATGCTCGTCTGCCCGCAGGATACACTTTTGCAGACTGTCAGGGCTTTCCTCAAGCCTCGCGCAGCCCACGCCGACGGACAGCATGTACGGCGTCTTGAACTCAAGACAGCGCGCCTCGATCAGCCCGCGGATCTCTTCGATGAGCGACATAATCTCGTCCTCGCTCTCGGCGGGGACAATCAGCACGAACTCGTCACCGCCGTAACGGCTCAGAAAAATGGACGTGCTGCGGCGCTTGACGATCTCACTGAGGCAGTTAGCGATGAGCACCAGCGCACGGTCGCCCTCGGTGTGACCGTAGGTGTCGTTTATCTTCTTGAAGCCGTTGACGTCGATCATCACGACGTAGGTCTGCCTGTCCTTTCGGTAGCCGTTGCCGCGCTGGGAGACATAGCGGATCAGCTGTCCGCGGTTATTGAGCTTTGTCAGCGCGTCGATTGAAATGCGGTCCTCCATGGAATGGATGTAAAGTATCAGCATCAAGAGCGCGCAGCTAAAACAGAAGATCGGCGTGTTTGGCAGCACAATGATCTGAAATACACCGCCCGCGACCACCATAAGCGGGAAAAAGCCGATGTACAGATGCCGCTGTTTTTCGATTGGGTTCTCCTCGGTGCGCGCCCTGCGGATTGAGTAAATGATTGCCGCGATGATGTTGATGATCGGCACCGCGATCAGAAACACGTTGTATACGGGCGTGACTTTGAGATCCTTGTCCAGCAAAACCTCGGGCGCAATGCAGTAGACCGCGATCAGCGCGACGGTGGACACGAGAAACGGGAAGAAAACAGCAAAGCGATTGATTGACCTGTTCCTGTGGGGAACCTGCTCCACAGCCATATCGTACTGCAGCCACGTGTAGGTGATACCGGCCATGAGCAGATAGTTTGCGAAATTCACGACGACAACCGACAGGCGTGTCTTCGGCAGCGCCTCGGCGATGATCCATGCACAGAACGTGTCCGAGATGAAGTAGAGCATGAACATCAGCAGCGCGCGATCGTACTTGACCTGCTTTTCCTGCCTATCGGCGTGAAGCAGATCGTGGGCAACCATGAGAGCGAAAATGATCAGACAAACAAGGTTCGCTTCTGTATAAAAAACAAGATATTCGGACATTAAAGAACCGCCTCCTCTTGCTGTGATTACGCGTTTTCCGCCGCGCCGACTTATCTTCGCCCGCGGCGGGAGCTGTGGTAAAAATCAGGGTTTATGAAATTTCATCAATTCTAATATTATCATATGGAATATCAATATTGCGTTTTATTCCCGCGCATATTTCAGGCCAATAGTCTTCGTTATCTGTAATAATTTCTAAACAATATTTTATTAGCCAAATATTATTCCAAACAGTGTTAGGCACAAAATTCGAGTCATAATAATCTTCCTTCAAAAAGCACCTATACCTCTCTAGTTCTTTTTCGGCATCAGCATCGCCGCTAATTATACACCCATTTTTATATGATAGATCTTCATATCGAACCTGAACAGTTATAATCGCTGTTTTGTTCTTCGATTCATTCCAGTCATAGCCGGTAGAAATATCTTTTATCTTCAAATCTCGGCATAGAACATCAATAGTTTCGAATATTTCCGGGTAATCTTTCACAGTAGAGTATTCCATCATATTTTTATAACTAGCAGACAAAAATAATTCTATTTCAGAATTATCGTGATAAAGCTTTACCCCAAGTGGATGTAATGCTTTATATACATTACAAGCATTTTTATACTTGAAATCGCAAACATCTTTTCCATACGAACAAGGCGAACAGACATCCATTCCTGTAGGTGTATATTCCGTTCCGATAAGGCCACTTGCACGCGAAAATAAGGCCAGTGTCACGGAGTAGAAGGCCACCTTCACGGAAGCGAAGGCCACCAGTATAATAAATATGGCACACATCATTGTGTGACTATGTTTTGGAGGTGGCCATATGGTTAACTACCGTGAAATTCTAAGGCTTCACAGTCTTGGAACAAGTCAGCGCAGTATAGCACAGCAAGTGCAAAGTTCCCGGGACACTGTTGCTGACATTATCAAATCTGCTAAATCAGCAGAAATCTCCTGGCCGTTGGACGATGACGTTACCAACGAGATGATTCAGGAACTACTTTTCCCGGGAAAGTACGCTTTGGCGTGTCCTTACACGCAGCCGGATTTCCCTGAGATCCACAGGGAGCTTGCAAAGAAGGGCGTTACGCTTACACTTCTGTGGGAGGAATACTGCGTAAAGGTTCGCGCGGCAGACGGAATCCCATATATGTACACGCAGTTTTGCGAGAAGTACCGCCGTTGGGCTCGCGTTACGAAAGCGACCATGCGCATCACACACAAGCCCGGAGATGCCGTACAGGTGGATTGGGCGGGAGACCCGCTCTACATCACCGACTCAATCACCGGAGAAGTGGAGCCTGCCTACATATTTGTCGCTGTTCTGCCGTGCAGCTGGTATACATACGCCGAGGTTTGCGGCGATATGAAGCAGGAGAACTGGCTACTCTGCCATGTTCACGCATTCAATTACTTCGGCGGCGTTCCACGCTTGCTGATTCCCGATAACTGTCGGACGGCCGTCAGCAAAAACACTCGTTATGAAACGGTTTTGAACAAAAGCTATCAAGAACTGGCGGAGCATTACAACGTTGCAATAGTCCCTGCAAGAGTACGCAAGCCTGACGATAAATCCGCGGCGGAAGGCTCTGTCCGCTTTGTATCTACTTGGATCACAGCCTCACTCCGTGACCGCAAATTCTTTACCATCAGCGAAGCAAAACAGGCTGTTGCTGAAAAGCTGGAGGAATTGAACCGCCGTTCTTTCAAGAAACGTCCCGGTTGTCGTCTGACAGCGTTCGAGCAGGAGGAGAAGGAATTTCTCAAGCCCCTTCCTCTGTATACATACGAGCCTTCTGTTTGGCTTCATCCAAAGGTCGGCTATGATTATTTGATTAGCGATGGCGTCAACAAATACTCAGTTCCTTTCGATTTGATTGGAGAGAAGGTTGACGTCCGACTTACCAAGCATATTGTGGAGGTGTTCTACAAGCAGACAAAGGTTGCGGCTCATGTCCGCATGGACAAGCTTCAGCGCGATCCTATCGTCAAGCCTGAACATATGCCTGAGGCGCATAGGAGATATCTCGGCTACAATACCGATGAATTTACTGTTTGGGCGAAAGATGCCGGAATCAATATTGCCAAAACCGTACAGTGTTTTCTGAACAGCGGTAAGGAAGCTGAGCAGGGCTTCAAATCCTGCGCAAGCCTCATGAAGCTTGAAAAGCGTTATGGATCCAAGCGTTTAGATAACGCTTGCGAGAGGGTGTTGAAGCTGACTTCGCAACCTACCGTTCGTAACATCAGCGTGTTGTGTAAATCCTCTGCGGAAAAGCAGCAGAGTTCCGCTCCCGTCAAAAAGGAAGGCGGACACGGAATTACACGCGGCGCGGCGTATTACAACAAGGGAGGCAAGCGAGATGAGTAATATTTCAATTGCCAATCAGCTTAGAGAAATGCGCTTGAGCGCGATGGCAAGGGAGTTTGAAGCGCAGTCACAGGATCCTGCTACCTACAGTCAGATCCCGTTTGAGGAGCGTTTCGGATTGATCGTCAACGCAGGCTGGAATAGCCAGCAGGCTAGTAAATTGCGCAGGCGTATCCGCGACGCGCATTTAGATATTCCTTCCGCCTGTATGGAAGAAATCGAATACTTTGAGGATAGAAAGCTCAACCGCGAGGAACTGACACGGCTTTCTACCTGTCAATACATTGATGAAAAACACCACATCGTTCTGAAGGGAGCTACCGGAAGTGGTAAAACCTACATCGCCTGTGCTCTTGGCAACGCCGCGTGTCGTAAGTTCAAGCGTGTTCGCTATGTGCGTATGCCGGAACTACTGGATGAATTAACACTTGCCCGCGCAGAAAATGATTTCAAGAAAGCGATCAAGGCATACGGAAAAGTGGATTTGTTGATTCTTGACGAGTGGCTGATGAGACCTCTCACTATTCAACAATCCTACGATTTATTTGAAATTATTGAAGCGAGAACAAAGCACGGCGCAACAATTTTCTGCACGCAGTACGACCCGTATTCTGATTGGTATGATAGACTGAACACCGACCCGTCACAAGACAGTCCCATCAGTGATGCGATTATGGACAGAATCTACCACAACTCTTATGTCGTATCTGTTGAGGGAAAAGTGTCTATGCGAGCGAGACACGGGTTGAAACCTGAGCAGAACGGCGAGGTGGCAGAATGAAAAACTATCTCATCAACGAAATGAAGCATTACCTGACGCTCGTGCCGGATGCTTCGGAGGAAGAAATCTCTGAACTGAAAGAGTGGATAGCCGAAGGTAACAGCCCATATGCTAATCCGTGGTATATTGCGGATGAACACGGAATTGAGCTGCCGTTCATTCAAGCCAGACGTGAGATTTTCAGCCTTGCAGATGATATTGATTAAAACTCGAGTTTAACGGGGGCCAGCCCCCGAACCCCCGGAGTTTATCGCTTTTGTTTCCGGGAGAGTGATGCTTGAAGCAAACAGAAAAAGAGTGACACCGGACGGCATCACTCTCCCGCGAACCTCATACGCCGCTCAGATCGCCCTCCGGCGTTGCCCTATCCTGCGTATGAGTAAAGCAAGTTTATGATACCATCGTCGTATTCTTGTGTCAATATTTTTAAGTGGACTTTTGTTCCGTGACGGTGGACTTATTTCTCCGTCACGGTGGCCCTAAAACGCCGTGCAAATGGCCTTTTTGAAACGTGATTTACAGTAGGAATAAAAAATGTTTTTTCACCTATTGAAATTTTATGTAATTCGGGATTAATGGAAATCCCGTATTTTTTTAAGTGTCTGCTTATTGGAGTATCATTTTCCAAAAGTTCATCCAAATGAAGCAATCCATGCTTCTTAATATATGAAAAATCATCAATAGTTGTGGAAACAATTTTGCCTAAGAGTTCTACATCATGAGAAACATCCACTTCATCAAGTTTAATATCTGTTTCTTCGCAAAAAACCTTAACAAAATCATCCTCACTATTATATTGAATCCGCTCGAGTATCTCGCACATTTGTCGTCCGGAAACTCCATACAGATCCATAAAGCCAACAACCAGATTACTTTTATCCCAAAAATCCAACAACATATTGTTCGCCCACTGTTTTTCTTATTGCTTTTTATCTATGACTATTTCCAATCTTCGCGTTTGAAATCTCCATAATGTGGTTTACATAATCAGAAAACTCGCTATTCATTTTACCGACATCATCAAACGAGGTTTTCAGCGTATTGCGCCTGAACAAAAGCGCCGCGAATAGTCTGTGTATCCAACAGAATGGCAGTAAAAACGGCAGATATTTCAGAATCTTATAGCGGGGTTTCATTTGTGAGTAATTGAGTCCCCAACGCTCCATAAAATACTTTATATTTCCCCGCAGGGTGCGCTTTTCGCCGTGACCTTTATCATAATCGAGCACCAGACGGTTATCGGCGTTACCGAACGTGCTGTTATTAAACACAAACTCGGCAATTTCAATCAGCTCATCGTCGGGCTTTTCTCTGTCAAAGAAAAATCGGTTGAGCTTTAAGGTTGTATCAAGGAATCCCTCCATACCGAAGCTTCTGAGCTCTGCGCGGATATAGTCCATATCAAGCTTCATCTTCTGCGTCATAACGTAGATGTCGAGG
>JAILPC010000109.1 GCA_024690465.1 Ruminococcus sp. | reverse complement strand
AGAACAAATCACGGTATGTTATATCAATTGCTCCTGTGATAATCTCATAGGTCGCAACAATTCTTTCCGACGGCGGTGTTAAATGCCAAGCCGTTTCGGATAGCTTTATTCTTGACCGTCGAATCTCAAAAGACGGTATGTTATCAAAAGCGTGATACAACTCGTCAACGGAATATTGATTTTCCTGCCCTCGTGCAAAGAGGATTCTTTCAATATCGTTTTTACGCTTCATTTCTTTCGGAATGTGACGAATAAAGCGATTACGATTCATCGCTTCGTGATATGCCGCAATAATGGTTTTTGTCCGCTCAAGAATGTGTTGATCTAATGAATCTTGCCAGTTCGGAGATTGAGCAAAAGTGAATAGCTCCGCGTCTGTTGCCGGATTCGCTTTGTGCTTTAGTGTTTCTTTATCCAACATATAGGCGTAGTACGGCAACTTTTCAAGATTGGAGCTGACAGAATCCCAGTCGGTTTTGTCGATGAATTCCTTGACACGCTTTGCGGTTGTCGGCTGATACCATTTCCGCTGTGCGCTGTCGCCGACGATTGACTTGTATTGCAGAAACAGACTTTTCTTCGCCTTTCGCACTTCAAGGTATTCGGATAAATCGGGCTTTATACCGCTCTTTGCGGAATCGATCTCCAAGCCTGTCAGTATCGCCAGTATTTCTACATCCTGACAGGCTGTTTGTCGTTCTGTATTATCGTTGTTTTCATCATAAGCGACAATACCCCTGCGCAGCGCTGCATTGCTGATTTGACCGACGCGGTTGGAAAAGGTACTCTTGACCGATTCCATCCTTGCGCGCCAATCATTGGCGTCGGAAATGAGCGGCTCCGCTGACGGTATCTTTAAAACGGGAAGGGCTTTGTTATCTGTATAGCTCCGGCTCACACAAGCATTTACCAATGGATCGGCAATCGTTTTAACCATATCGCCGTCATAGTCCGCGCCGCCGAGGCGGTCGGGGATCAGTGACCGGGAATCTACCATAACTACATAGCGAAGGTGAGAAAGATACTTTTTTCTAAGCCGTCCTACTTTTTTCAGTGGACACACCAACGCCTCCTCGTTTCGTGCGATATGAGGACTTCTTAATAATGTGTAGTTGTCCTGCGCCTCATAAGCAGGCTTCGGCGCATATATAGTGTTTTCCGTCAAACATTCTGATTCCAGTTTCCTATACGCTTTGCTTTCACCCTCGGCGCATTTCACGATATACGCTAACAGGCGCATCAAATCGTCGGACAAATAACGGTTATCTCCTGCAACCAGCAACTGTCCGACAGCATATCTTTGTTTTACGCTCTCCGCTTTGTCAGAGAGTTCTTTTGTGTATAGCGATTCTTCCATAAACAGCGGATTTTGCTTGATTATCTCCGCGCGTTGCTTACTCTTATCGGTTATTCCAATATCTTCATCGTCAAGAATATCGGTAAAGTGTTTCTGCCTGTTGCCAAGCTCGCCGACATAATCATAATAAATCGTTTCGGTGGTTTTCGTAAGCCAGTGCCGTGGATCGTTGTTTGGTGATTTATCCCAGCCAAGCGGTAAATCCAAAGGTCTGAATTCATCATCCGTCAAAGCGAGCGTATTCAAAAACTGATAATTCAACTCGGTAGTGTTTTGCGGCTCTGTTTTATCCATACCGGAGATATACAACGCATACTTGTATTTCCTGCACCGGTTCAAATACTCTGCCCAAGTCAACCCGTTTTCCGTCATCCAGCCAAAGCCCTTAAACATACTCTTTGTCAGTATCATATCTACATCGGCAACGGCGTGAGCATTACCCCATATGTCTATCATCTTTGTAACACGCAGCTCCGAGAACAGCTTTTTGAAATCGACCTCGTGGACAACTCCCTTGATATACGGCAAACGAATTTGAAAAGAATGGTGTTGTCCCGATTCTGTCAGCATATATGAAAGCTCCTTTGAGATAATGCCCTCGCCGTCAAATTCCAACACTTCTACATCTGCTTTTTCTTCAACACGATTGTATTTTCGCGTCGGATTGTCTGTTCCGTCGTCCTCAACTGTAACAATATCAGCATCCTTTACAATGCTTTTCGGATTGTCGATTATGACGATCCTTTTTTCCGGCAGTAAGTTCTGTATTTCTTCCCGACGACCGCTGGTGAACATCAAGCCATTATAGGCAAAGAGCTTGGACAACTGACATTTGCCGATGTTCATACCGAGCATCATCCGCTCCTTGAGCTGCTCATAAACATCCTCTCGGACAAACGACAGTACATTATGGCGGCTCATACTGGCTGAGCGCTCAAAGGCGATATATCTGTGAGCAGGGTATCTCTCGTCAAATACTATCTCAATTCCCTCGGGACGGAACAAATACTCCGCTTTCGCTTTTAATTCAGCTACCCTGCCGACAGGTCGCCTGTCAAAGACACCTGAGAAATCGACATAGACAAACACATCTGATAACCGATCACACGGAGATGTGTTATCATCCGAACCGTATAAGAC
>JAILPC010000052.1 GCA_024690465.1 Ruminococcus sp. | reverse complement strand
AATATACTATACTGCGTTTTCTCCCGCAAGCCTGCCTGTTGCCCAGGCAATTGTGAGATTAAAACCGCCCGTATAAGCGTCAACGTCGATAACCTCGCCCGCGAAGTACAAACCTTTGATGAGCTTGCTTTCCATTGTTTTCGGGTTAATCTCGCTGACTTTTACTCCGCCCGAAGTGACAATAGCCTCGTCAATCGAACGCGGTTTTGATATTTTTACCGTAAAATCTTTCAATATGTCGAGCAGCGCCCTGCGTTCCTCACGTGTAACGGAATTGCACTTTTTGTCGGTATCAATTCCCCACCTTCGAAGCACAACGGGAATCATCTTTTTCGGCAGAAGCTTTGAAAGTGAATTTGAAACGGCTTTGTTTATATTTTCCTTAAAATCTCGCTGTATTCTTAAATCGAGCTGTTCGCCGCCGAGCGCGGGCTTGAGGTCGATATGAGCCGTATAACCCGAACTGTAGTCGTGCATATTGCAGCTCGCGGACAGAACGATAGGTCCCGAAATTCCGAAATGTGTAAAAAGCATTTCGCCGAAATCGGAATAAACAGCTTTGCCCTTGCCGTCAATAATCTTTAAGCCGACGTTCTTGAGCGACAAGCCCTGTAGTTCGGCGCAATCATTATCGGAGCTTTCCAAAGGCACAAGCGAAGGCTTAGCCTTGATAACGGTATGCCCGAGCTTTTCGGCAAATCTGAAGCCGTCGCCCGTCGAGCCTGTTCTCGGATAGCTGAGGCCGCCTGTAGCGATAATAACACTGTCAAACGGCAGAATATTTCCGTTAACCTTTACGCCTTTAATATGCGAATTGTCGGCGATAACATCCTCAACCTCAGCTTTGACAAAACGAACGCCGTTATGCGTGCAGAACACGCGCAGAGTATCAACAACGTCCATAGCCTTGTCGGACACGGGAAAAACACGGTTGCCGCGTTCTGTCTTTGTCCTGAGGCCGAGGTTTTCAAAGAAGCTGATAATATCATAAGGCGGAAAATTGTTAATCGCGCTGTATAGAAACTTGTTGTTGACGGGAACGTTCTGCATAAAGGTCTGGATATCACAGGCGTTTGTAAGGTTGCACCTGCCCTTGCCCGATATCAGAATCTTCCTGCCTACACGCGGCATTTTCTCGAAAACGGTTACGTCGGCGCCGTATATCGCGGCATAGCCTGCCGCCATAAGTCCCGCCGCGCCTCCGCCTATTACCGCGGTTTTACTCATTGCGCTTGTATTCAATTCTGCTTGAGGATTTCTCGTAAACGCCCTGATGGTTCCATACGAGCTCAAGTTCTCTGAACGTGTCGGTTACCTCGTCCTTCTTCTCGATAACAGTAGCAACGATAAGCGCGTTGACAAGACTGAACGGAGCGACAAGCGAGTCAACGACCGAAGCCATATCGCTGCGCGCGATAAGCACCTCGTCAGCCGCCGTCACAAGCGGACTCACCATAGAGTCCGTAATCGCGATAACATTTGCGCCTCTCTCCCTCGCCAAGTTCATCGAGTCAACAGCCATTGTGCTGTAGCGCGGGAAGGAAATACCTATCATAACGTCTTCCTGGCTGATGCGGAAAAGCTGCTCGTAGGTATGTGTTTTTGATGTATTTGTAATCACACGGACGTTATCAAAAATAAGTCCGAAATAATATCCGAGAAATTCAGCCAATGAAGCTGTGGAACGCACGCCGAAAATATAAATACGGCGCGCTTTGACAATTGACTTTACTGCGCGCTCAAAATCGTCGCGCGAAATCTCCTCGAGCGTACGGCGGATTTTGTCGATATCCTGGTTCATAATAGCGTCGAGGACATCGTTGTCACCTATGCGTGTTGTGGTAACGTCAATACGCTGAACTGAAGTGAGCTTGTCGCGAATCATCTCCTGCATAGCCTTCTGGAGCTTGGGATAGCCCGAATAGCCGAGCTGAGTCGCGAAACGTACTACGGTACTCTCGGAGACTCCGACCTTTTTGCCGAGCTTTGACGCTGTCATAAAAGCGGCGCTGTCGTAGTGCTCCTCAATATAATCAGCGATACGCTTCTGTCCCTTGGAAAACGAATCCATATTCATTTCTATTCTTGAAAGTAAATGTTCTACCATAATCATATACCTCATAAAGTAAGATTCATCTACATTTTCGGTTAATTTCACCAATTCATTTTAGCACTATAACTTGCATAATTCAACTCTTTTGCAGGATTTCCGAAGAAATTTTGCAAGTTTATGGATTTTTACTATCGTATTCTTGCAATAATGGCTCTAATATGGTAAAATTGCAAATGGAAAAGACGGTGAAATTATGATTGCAATTATTGACTACGGCTCAGGCAATATAGGGAGCGTATACAAAGCACTGAAACATATCGGCTGCGACTGCGAAATCACAAGCGATAAGGACAGGATTTCCGAGGCAGACGGAGCTATTCTCCCCGGACAGGGAGCTTTCGGAGATTGTATGAATTCGATGAAAAAGCTCGGAATTGACGAAGTCGTTAAAAACTACATTAAAAGCGGAAAGCCTTTCCTCGGAATCTGCGTCGGACTTCAGCTGCTTTTTGAGCAGAGCGAGGAAAATCCCGAAGCCGAGGGGCTCTCGGTTTTTGAGGGCAAAATCAAAAAAATCCCTAACGGCGAAGGGCTTAAAATTCCGCATATGGGCTGGAACAGCCTTGACATTCTTAATAGCAACGGATTATTCAAGGGCGTTGAGAACGGCTCGTACGTTTATTTTGTACACTCATATTATCTTGACGCTCAGAATAAAGAGATTGTAAGCGCTCAGACGGAATACGGCGTAAGGATTGATGCTTCGGTAAGCCGAGGAAATGTTTTCGCTACACAGTTCCACCCCGAAAAAAGCGGTGACGTAGGGCTTAAGATGCTCAAAAACTTTGTTGATATCTGTGAGGTGGGCTGAATGTACGCGAAAAGAATTATCCCCTGCCTCGACGTAAAGAACGGCAGGGTTGTTAAGGGTATGAGCTTTGTAAATCTCGTTGACGCGGGAGACCCCGTTGAATGCGCAAAGCAATACGACAAACAGGGAGCCGACGAGCTCGTGTTTCTGGACATCACGGCTTCGAGTGACTCAAGAAATATTGTTGTCGATATGGTCAGACGTGTCGCCGACAGTATCTTTATTCCGTTCACAGTCGGCGGAGGTATAAGAAGCGTTGACGACTTTAACGAGATACTCAGGGCAGGCGCGGACAAGGTCAGCGTAAACAGCGCGGCGATTAAACGCCCCGAGCTAATTAATGAAGCGGCGCGGAAGTTCGGCAGTCAGTGCGTTGTAGCGGCAATTGACGCAAAACGCAAAGGCGACAGCTGGGAGGTCTACATCAACGGCGGACGCGTACTTATGGGTATTGACGCTGTTGAGTGGGCTGTTGAGTGTGAAAAGCGCGGCGCGGGTGAAATTCTACTGACGAGTATGGACGAGGACGGTCAGAAAAAGGGGTATGACCTCGCGTTGACGAGGGCAGTGTCCGAAAAGGTGAACATCCCCGTTATCGCGAGCGGCGGCGCGGGAGCGCTTGAGCACTTTTATGACGCTTTCACGGCGGGCAAGGCTGACGCGGTTTTAGCCGCCTCGCTGTTCCACTTCGGCGAGATTCCGATACCTGAATTGAAGGATTATCTCAGGGATAAAGGAATAAGCGTAAGATAAAAAAACTAACGGCCCGGATCAGTCCCGAGCCGTTTTGTTTTGTATTATTAACCCAAAATATTACCCATAGCTTCCCATATGTAGTCGAGAAGCGTGTAGTTGTCAATCTCGTTCGGGCTTTCGTTGGAAACGCAGAGCACATCCTGTTTTACCAGTTCTTCGACTTTTATTTCGGGAGTTTTATATTAATATTTCATACAGATTCCCTCCTTAAGACGCTGTCAAGGTATAGTTTGTACACATACCGCGGTATGGTGAGTCGCTGTTGGCGGGCGTATAATTCGCGTACCATCTGTTTCCGTTAATCACCGCGTAGAAACGCACCGCGACACCCTGAGAAGCGCTCACGTTGTTTATCGCCAAAGTGACATACTTGTAGTCGGTATCCCCTTCACCCGGGTTGTTTCCATATCCCGGCACGATATTATTGACGGTGTTTTTACAAGAAGCCTTGACAATACTTGAACTGTGGTCGGAGCCGTTAAGGGCGCTCAACGCCGTATTCATTGCCGTAAAGCCGCCCGCCGCGCTGAACGCGGGAGTGGTAGTCGTACTCGCCTTGCAGATTTCAAAGCCGTAATCTGTCAAAGTGTTATCAGCCAACAAATCGGTCGATATCTCGCCTACAAAGCGCAGGCAGTTGCCCGTGCCTGTTTTTTCCTGAGCGCCGAGGAGAGTACCGTATGTATAGTTGAAACCCGAGAGTCCGAATCTGTTGCCGTCTGAAGCCGCGCCTGTTGCGGAAATAGCGGGGTCGTAGGGAGTGTCGAGCGGGTTTATGGGAATAAAGGTTACGCCGTCGTGTGATTCGGCATAATCTTTTGCTGTAGATTGACCATTAGGACCTAAAACGCCGTAAATTGTTATGTCATAAGTGCTCCACCCTAAGAAAGCACTATCAGTGCAAGGACCAAAAACGCCGCCAATTGCGTAATCGTACACCTCAGGAGGCTCATCATCATAAGGATCATCATCTTCATAATATAAATATGTTTCATCGCAAAATACAGCATCTGTGCTGTACATATATATTTCGGCATGCTTATCAATTAAAGAAAATGCTCTCGGGCCGATATAATTAACGCTCGCGGGGATTGTAACACTGTTTAGACTGGGACAATTATTAAAAGCGTAAGCCCCTATTTTTTCAATACCGTCTTCTATTATCAAGGTTTCAAGATTTTCAGAACTATAATGGTTAATAGTATTCGGTATATTACCCGTATATGTTCCATCCCAATAATCATGATCAGAGAATACATTTGTCATGTAACCGGGAGGATCTTCACAAATACCATAGATCATCTTAACATCATAATTATCAATTCTAGCGGGAAAAGTTAAGGATGTTGACGGAAGGTACGGATAACCATTTTCATCAAAACCAGTAGATGTTACCGGTATGGGAAAGTATTGCTCAATAAGCGCTTCACCATAACTATTGGTATAGTAATGCCAAGTTCCGTTATTGTGATATGTATCCGAATATTCATCAAATCTATCGTTATCGAACACATTGGCAGACACAGTTAATGACGATACCACCGAAAGCAGCAGCGCAACAGTTAGCAAAATACTGACAGGTTTTTTCAGCTTTTTGAATTTGTGCATAAGAATTCCTCCTCAAAATTATAAAAAACACGGACGCAGTTATACACTACGTCCGTGATAAGTTGCAAATTTTTTCGCGCGAAAAAAAGACGGAATTATGTCTGTCTGTCTGTCTGTCTGTCTGTCTGTCTGTCTGTCTGTCTGTCTGTCTGTCTGTCTGTCTGTCTGTCTGTCTGTCTGTCAGAATCATATTCCGCTCCTCTTGATTTGTCAAGCGCAAATTTCAATATATTTTATTTATATCATAAAATAATATCTTTGTCTATACTGATTTAATTATATTCACATAAAATGTTGCACAAAATTTAATCTTATCATTTGTGCAAAATGACATTACGCGTAAAAAATATATATTGAAAAAGCCGCCAAGCCTTCCCATGACTAAATGAGAAATGAGAATGGAGAAATGAGAGAGCTGTCCTTTAAATGTTATTTTACGGTCACCTTGCACTTGAGAGCTGCGCCGTTTGCTTTAACCGTAACGACGGCTTTGCCCTTTGCTTTAGCCTTGATTAATCCGCTTGCTGTAACCGCGGCAACCTTTTTGTTTGAAGATTTAAAAACAGCCTTTCCGACTAATCCCTTTACGGTGATTCTGAATTTTTTACCCTTCTTGAGCGTCTTTGACGAAACATTGAGCTTGGGATTTTTTACGGTAACCGTGAAGGTCTGGCTGAGGTCACCGCTCTTGACGGCAATCTTGGCATTACCCTTCTTAACAGCCGTCACCTTACCGCTAGCAGAAACCTTAGCGACAGCCGAGTTCGAACTGCTGTATGAAACACCTGTACTAAGGTTCTTGAGTATCGGCTTGATTATTGTCTTTTGTTTTACATACAATGACGCCGAACTTTTTGACAGTGTAAGTCCGCCGAGACTCGTGTATTTATACCCGAGTTTTTTCAGACACGAAGCTGTTTTTGACCCTGTATACGCATAGACGTCAAAAGGCTTGACAGAAACCGCCTCAAAGGCGCTGCCTGTCGAATAACGCGAGTCCCCTTTGACTTTTACGAAACGGCTGACAGACTTGCCGAGGTTGTTCCAATCGTCCCAGTCACCCTCGTCGTGACAGTATGCTATGTTGTATCCGAAAGCGAACGAACCGATCGCCGTGATATTATTCGGCAGCTCGATACTCGTCAGACCTGTATCAAACAGCGAACATCTCCCGAGCGAAACAACACTTGAGGGCAGACTGATTTCAGTCAGATTTTTACAGCTCGCGAAGCTGCCTTCTCCGAGTGAGGTAACACCGTTTTTCACAACAACACTTCTGATATAAGACACCGCTCCGCTCCACGGAGTATAATATACGGGATCGCCGCTCGCGCTGTCAAAGCTGTAATCGTAATCCGCCATTTTACCGCTGCCCGAAACAGTGAGAACTCCCGTCTCTTTATTAAGCTCCCATTTACAGCTGCCTGTTTTGCCCTCGGGCGGAGCCTCATAGTTGAGGATTCCTTTGAGGTCGAGGGTTTTTCCTGTTTCAATTTTGTCGCCGCCTGCTTTAACGTCTCTTCCGACTGATTTAACGGCTCTGACAATTTTGTACGGATCCAAATCTCGTCGGGCGTTGGCGATAAGCGCGACAGCTCCCGATACAAACGGCGCGGACATAGATGTTCCTGTAATAAAATCATATTTACCGAATTTTGTTTTGTCACAGCCCTGATAACTGATCGCGAGGTCGTCTATCGCGACTGTTCCATCGGTTTCGACATAGAACACAAGCTGACGGTTCTTGGAATCAAGCCATTTTGATTTGTTGGTTAATTCCATATGAGACCATTCGTATGAATTATCAAAGTCCCAGCTCCAACCGTTTTCGGCAATACGGGCATAGTCTTTAGCAGGGGCAAAACTGCCCGAACGGTCGTCAAAAGATATCATTCCCTTGCCCGTGGTTCTGATCATAAAGCTGATTAAATAATCATCAGAGGTATTGTCAATTGTGTACGGAAACGAGAAAACAAGCTTGTTCTTACCAGTGGAATTTGCGCTGAACACCATTCCCCCGCTGCTTGAGAAGCTGTTTCTGCCCGACTCAACCTTTGCCGTTATCGAACTTGCGCCTACGTTATAAGTATCAGGCTTGCCGAATCCGACAGGATCTGAATTTTCAAAATCCTGACAGTACTTGCATAATTCGGATTTCTGCGCATCTGAATATATAGACGGATTGAAGCAGTAATTGCTTACCGTAGAAAGAATACAGCTTCCTGGTGCCGCAATATCAACGCTTTTGCCTGTGTTGGAATAAGGCGGAATCTCGTCATACTCGTCGCTTCCCGTAACAGTAATTACATAATCACTGGTCGACTCGGCAGGAGCGTAATAAGCTTTGTCGCCCTTGTAATCGGAGCTTGCCTTGTTCCGCAGGTCTTCAAAATGAAGATTTTCATTACCCGAGGCAACACATGTAACAATGCCCAGGCTGCCGAATGAGTCAAAAATTTTGTTGTACATCCTGATTGTGCTGATATCGGATATGCCTCCGAAAGAGCAGTTTACAGCCTTGATATTCGCGCCGAGCCCCGCGGCTTTCTGGATATATTCATAAGCTTCAAGCTCGTTGCTGATGTACCCCTCTCCCTCGGAGTCAAGCATTTTTAACGCCATAATCTTTACTTTGGATTTATTTACGCCGCATATGCCCTTCAGGTTATCTCCCTGAGCGGCGATTATACCCGCGACGTGTGTGCCGTGACCCTGGTTATCACGCGGGGAATGGTCGCTGATTTCATTCGTGAAATCATATCCGTAAACGCCCTTGAGCTTTGAGCCGTAGGGATTTACCCACAACCTGTTTTTTAAATCCTCGTGAGTATAGTCGATTCCCGTGTCAAGAACAGCCACAATAACGTCTGACGCGGCGTCCTTTGCCGTCGACCACAGCGCGTCGGGATTAATATCAGCGCCTGTCTCGCCGCCGTTTTGCCCTTTGTTTTCAAGCGCCCACTGATAATCGGAATAAGGGTCATTTGTGATTGAAGCCATGCGTCTTTTATAGTTCGGAACAGCGAATTCAACAGCGTTGTTCTGTCTGAGCTCGCTTATGAGCTCCTCTGTGGATTCATCCTTTGATTCAATTGTGGCGAATCTCAATTTTTTACCTGATTTTGCTTTAAGGTCGCTCGTGTCTTTGACAACCTTATCCTCGCCGAAAACCTCGTCGGACTTGGATTCACTCAGGCAATCCTTGGCGGCGCTGTCGTCGAGAAGCACAACCGCCTCGCCCTCGGCATATTCGCCCGCGAATTCCTCCGATTTTTTATTAAGGCTGTTCTTTTCAAGCGCAAAAACAGCCGAGCACTGCATAAGAACAGTAATACTGAGAATTACAGAAACAATAAGTTTAAACTTATCGGTCTTTATTTTCATAAAAATTCTCCTTAACCAATACTAACCGATTCTTTAGTCATATACAGATATTATAACATACTTTAATCGCAAAAGCCTGAATAATACGCAATCTTTCCCGCGAAATAATGCACAAAGTTTCAGAGCGCGTTTTGTGCAAACGAGCCAAAACAAGGGAGACAAAACGTCTCCCTTGTTTTTGTATTAATCTGTATCAAGCTTGAGCACGGCCATAAACGCCTCCTGGGGCACTTCGACCGAACCGAGCTGACGCATACGCTTTTTGCCTTCCTTCTGCTTTTCGAGGAGCTTTTTCTTTCGGCTGATATCGCCGCCGTAGCACTTCGCGAGTACGTCCTTGCGCATAGCCTTGACTGTTTCACGCGCGATAATCTTTCCGCCGATACACGCCTGAATCGGAACCTCAAAGAGCTGGCGCGGAATCTTTTCCTTAAGCTTTTCAGCCATTTTGCGCGCTCTGGGGTACGCCTTGTCTTTGTGTATGATGAAGCTCAGAGCGTCTACGATCTCGCCGTTGAGCATAATATCGAGCTTGACAAGGTCGCTCTTAACATACTCGGCAAGCTCATAGTCAAACGACGCGTAACCGCGTGTGCGCGACTTGAGCGTGTCAAAAAAGTCATATATTATCTCGGCAAGCGGCAGTTTGTAGTGAATATCAACACGGTCCGAGTCGATATAATCCATACTCACAAACACTCCGCGTCTGTCCTGGCAGAGCTCCATAATGTTGCCGACGTATTCGGCGGGAGAATAGATATGAGCGTCGGTCATAGGCTCCTCAGCCTCGACGATAAGAGTCGGGTCAGGGTAGTTTGTCGGATTATCAATATTCTTGACTGTGCCGTCACTCATATGTATTTTGTAAATTACACTCGGCGCGGTGGTAATGAGGTCAAGGTTATACTCGCGCTCAAGGCGTTCCTGGATAATCTCCATATGAAGGAGTCCCAAGAATCCGCAGCGATAACCGAAACCGAGCGCAACGGATGTTTCGGGTTCGAATGTCAGCGACGCGTCGTTGAGCTTGAGCTTTTCGAGAGCGTCCTTGAGGTCGCCGTAACGAGCGCCGTCAACGGGATAAATGCCGCAGAAAACCATAGACTGTGCCTCTCTGTAGCCCGGGAGCGGCTCCTCGGCGGGATTTGCCGTGAGAGTAATTGTGTCGCCGACCTGAGCGTCGGAGAGCGACTTAATTGACGCGGCTATGTAGCCTACCTCGCCCGCGTTCAGCTCGCCCGTGTTCTCCATTGAGGTCGCGTGCATAAGTCCGCACTCAACAACATTGAACTTTGAGCCTGTAGCCATAAGCTGAAACTCGTCGCCGTTTTTTATTGAGCCTTCCATAAGGCGAACATAAATAATAACGCCCTTGTAGCTGTCGTAATAGCTGTCAAAGATAAGACCGCGCAGAGGAGCGTTGACATCACCTGTCGGAGCGGGAATATCCGAAACGATTCTCTCGAGAACGTCGTGGATATTGATACCCTGTTTTGCGGAAATACGCGGAGCGTCCTCGGCGGGTATACCGATAATATCCTCAATCTCTTTGCTCACCCTGTCAGGGTCTGCCGACACAAGGTCAATCTTGTTGAGGACGGGAACAATCTCAAGTCCGCTGTCAACGGCAAGGTATGTGTTCGCGAGAGTCTGAGCCTCTATTCCCTGCGAAGCGTCAACAATCAGCACAGCGCCCTCACACGCGGCAAGACTGCGGCTGACCTCATAGTTGAAGTCAACGTGTCCGGGGGTATCGATAAGGTTAAAGAGATAGTCGCTGCCGTCATCGGCATGATATACAGTCGTAACGGCGCGCGCCTTGATAGTTATGCCGCGTTCGCGCTCGAGCTCCATATCGTCGAGAATCTGCTCCTCCATATCGCGCACCGCGACGCTCTTTGTGAGTTCAAGGATTCGGTCAGCGAGCGTACTTTTGCCGTGGTCGATGTGAGCTATTATTGAAAAATTTCTTATTTTATCCTGTTCATATTTCAAACTAATCACCTGTAACAAAATTATACAAGCATTATTTTAACACATCCCGCGCGGAAAGACAACAGAAACATCACATCAATATAAGGAAAATTAAAAAAATTTCGTCAAAATATATTGACATGAACGTTTTATTATGATATTATAGTCAAGCTGTAAACGCTGGTGTAGCTCAGTTGGTAGAGCAGCTGATTTGTAATCAGCAGGTCGGGGGTTCAAGTCCGTCCACCAGCTCCATTTTTTTGTTTATCACAAAAGAATAATTGGGAGAGTTCCCGAGTGGCCAAAGGGGGCAGACTGTAAATCTGTTGGTGTTACCTTCGATGGTTCGAATCCATCCTCTCCCACCAACGAAAAAGACATCCACACGGATGTCTTTTTTGTTGCGTGGAAAAGCGTTTGAAAAGGCAAATGTGCGTTTTTCCTTTTTTCACTGATTTTCATGTTCGTTTTTATTCTTTTTGCCGAAAAATATATAATCATGTATAAATAAGCGTGTGAAATTTTGTATACATTAACATTTGAATTCTTACACTGAAATATGTTAAAATGTTAGTTAATAGATTATATACTGCAATTGTTGTAAAACAACAAAACAAATTTATTGCTATAGGAGATTAAAAAATGCATTCAGTGAAAGGTTTATTCAAATTGAAAACACTTATTGCGGTAATGCTCGCGATTCTGATTTCGTTCAGCGCGCTGTCGGTTATGCCGACAGCGTACGCGACGGGCACAACGTACAATGTATCAACCGCGCAGCAGCTCGCTGACGCGTGCACCGCGATTAACCAGAGCGGCGGCGAAGCGACCATCAACCTGAATACCGACCTCAGCGGTAACGGCGCTTATATAGGCATAACAAAAAGTGACGCTGTAGTTACAGTTATCGGCAACGGTCATACTCTGTCTTGTACAATGAATCCTATATATGTAAGTGGCGGCGCGACCGTTAACCTCGGCGACGGCAATTCGGAGCTTATTCTTACATGCGCGGACGATAACGATAACCCAGGTATTGTCTATGTTTTGGATGGCGGAATCTGCAATATGTATGATGGCGTTACGCTCAAAGACCACAAGGGTCAGAACTATTACGGCGGCGGTGTAACTGTTAAGGGCGGTACATTCCATATGTACGGCGGCACAATCGACAACTGCGGCATAGAAGGCGGCTCTGTATGTTACGGCGGCGGCGTCGCGGTAATAAACAGCGGCATATTCATTATGGACGACGGTACTATTTCAAACTGCTACGTAGACTCTGATTATATTGATGATTTTGATCCAAGTCATTGCTTTACCGCTATGGGCGGCGGCGTGTTTGTAACAGACGGCTCTACCTTTACAATGAACGGCGGCACAATCACAAAATGCTCAGCGACTAACTTTGGCGGCGGCGTGGCAATAGTTTCAGCCGAAAGTTACAATAATGATAGTGAATATCGCCAATGTGGCATGGGAAATATAAAGAGTACAGCTACCATAAACGGCGGTACTATCAGCTTTAATGAAGCTGGCGAAGGTGCGGGCGTTTTTGCTTCGGGTTATTTTTACTCTTTCGCCGCCCCATTTGGCAGCTATAATCCTTCGGGAATAGGCGTAACAGATCACCCTGGGCTCTGCATCAACGGCGGCGTGATTTCCTCGAACGAAGCGGATGATATGGGCGGCGGCGTTCTTATAGCTATGCTGAGAGACAGTGTAAAAGCTCAGATTCATAACGCTGTAATCACAGGCAATGAAGCTTATGACGGCGCAGGCGTTGAAAACTACGGATACTGGACGCAGCTTGACATTGACGGCTGTACAATTACAGGAAACCAGGCAACCACAAACGGCGGCGGTGTAATGGCTTCCTCAAATTCTTCAAATGGTTATACAACAATTAAAAACACCGTAATCGAGGACAACACCTCAGGCGACAGAGGAGCGGGCGTTTACTATGACGCTAACTCTAAGCTCCAAATCTCAGGCAAGAACATAATTAAAGGCAACACTTACAACGGCAAGAAGAATGACCTTAATATACTCAGCAGTTCAAAACCTGTTTATGTCATCGGCGACCTCACAGGTTCACAGATTGGTCTTTCAGACCCGACACTTTGGGATGACGGAAAAGAAGACACAGCAGAAGACGCTGTTTCTACAATTTACCTTACAAAAAGCTACAAATCCAACAATGCTTCGCTTGACCCCATGAACGCGTTCTTCTCTGACCACGCGAGCTGGTATCCCGACTATTCGGATGTTGACGCAAACGAGGTTCGCCTTTTCCGCAAGGTCTATGACGTAAACTACCACATCAACAACAACGATATGGACGACATTTACGCCGACGAAATCTTTACCCCCTACGTCACCAACCACGTGGTAAGGGACGGTGAAGAGATTCTGGAATTCCACAACATTCCTCAGCTCAAGGACCCCGATGGCTATGTGTTCAAGGGCTGGTACTACGACCAAAACAACAATAACGACACTCGTCCTATAGAGTTCGGCACTGCTTACGAGGTCAATGATAAATATGAGACAGGCGTGGACATCTACGCCCACTGGGAAAAGGTTGAGAAAATCGAGCAGGAAAAGGACATCGACAACAAAGACCTCCCTAGCGATATGAAGGACAACACCGACAACAAGTACTACTACGACAGCTTCGGTTTGTTCGGCGTTCAGCTTCGTCCCGATAACTGGATTGACGAGAACACAACTGTCAGAGAAAACGGCGGCCTGCGCTTCGCGACTTCAATCGGAGAGCAGCTGCTCAAAGATGTTGACGATTTGTCCGAGAAAAAGGTAGAAAGCGAAGATGGCTATTTGCACAATGTTGAGTACGGCTTTGTCACGGCTTCCAAAGACACCACGGACAAAGTTGTGAACGACCCCAGATTCAACATCAACAAAGCCACCTACAAGCTCCAGTATAAAGGTAAAGACGTAAACGGCGTTGACACTCTGCTAAAAGACGCGACAACCGAGCAAAGACAGACTCCCGACAACTTCAGATATGTCACCAACGTCGACTGTACCTCACAGTCGGAACACGAAGGCAGGGTCTACGGCGGAAATGACGCTATAAAGATTGACCACCGCGACTGTAACGCTTACCGCATCGCGACCTTTGTTATTACCTATGAGGATAACCCCGAGAATATGGGCAAAGACGTTATAGCTCGCGCGTACATGAGATACTACGACGCCAACGGCTTGCTGAGAACGTTCTATAACGACTACAGCGGAACAACCGTATACGGCGGATGCTGCACAAGCTATAACGCCGCTTCAGAGCTTTTGCCCACAGAACCGATTGATTACAATAATCAGATTACAAACTAAGGAGGATATTATGAAACATACATATATTAAACCTGAAATAATAACTGAAGTCCTCCTGCAGGGAGACGTGCTCAAACTGTCGACTGAGACAGACAACAGCTATGTGCAGTCGGGAAGACTTATTAAAGACGATTTCAGAATCGAGGATATACTGTAAAACAAATAGTTCAGGGAGTGTGTTCAATCCGAACACACTCCCCTTTTTTCTGCCCGCAACTGAAACATAAAGCAAGGGAGACCGCGCGCGGTCTCCCTTTAATCTGTCTGTTTACCTTTTTATCTTGAATAGGTCTTGCCGTTCTGAATATCGTAATACTGCGTCTTCTGATTGAAATTGTCAAACCAGAACTCAATTCTTCTGAAGGAATCGGGAATTGATATCTTATAGATATTACCGCTTTCGTGCTGCATTGTATAATCGGTATGCTTCTCGTAATCGTCATTAAAGCAGCGCGCTACGGGTGTACCGTTAGTGTTGCCCTTGTCAAAACGGACTGTAATCTGTGTGGTGCTCTGAGTCGGGGTTGTCGCCTGTGTCGCCTGTGTTGACTGCGTCGGCGAAGTCGTCGCTGTCTGCTCTACATAGGCGGCATATGTACGGTTATTCGCCGCGGATATTCCCGATATTCTCTGCTGAATATAGTTGGCGTCGCCGATTTTAACCTTGCCGTCGCTGTTTACGTCGCCGAGCACCATTCCGCGGGATGAAGGTGTGTATCCCTGAATCTTAACGAGCATACACTGGATATATGTTACGTCGTTTATGTTGACCAGACGGTCACAGTTAATATCTCCGAAGTAATATGTATTTGACGCTTGAGTCGACTGTGTCGCCTGAGTTGCCTGTGTTGCCTGAGTGGACTGAGTAGGCTGTTGAGGATTATCATAGTCAATCCAGCTGCCGCCCGAATAAATCTTCCATTCACCCTTCCTGATAACGAGCCCCGGTTCGTCGGGAGCGTTATGCTGAGCTTCGCCCGTGGAATCAGCGAAAATTACATATCCGTCAGGGAATGTGTTGTCGTCAACCACATAGCCCCACAGACCGTCGCCGAGGTCGGTCATTGACACTCCGGGCCATTCGCCGTTCTTTGTGGTGCCGCCGTCACGGTAAACATACGCGCGCACACCTGACCAGTTCGTCTGTGAGTTATCATAGAAAATAACAGTGTTGCCCGAGATAGAAGGACGAGCTTTTTTAGTAAACGTATATGTTGCCGAAACGGTACTGCCGTTTGTGCCCGTACCGTTGAGCACGAGGTTTACGGATTGTCCCTCGCTCATATCCGAGCCGATTGTGATAGTGGTACCCGATGTATAGCTTTTCGCGGCAGCGCTGCCGAGCTTGTATGTAGCGGAAGATGTGTTAGCGCAGCTGAGAGTAACCTTTGCCGTGCCGAAGAAATTGCCGCCGCTGTTGTTTCCGTTATAGCTGATGGATACGGACGGAGCCGCGGGAGCCGCGTTATAGATTACGGCAATACCGCAGTCGCCTATATGTCCCGAAATACTTGATGATGTTACGGTCCATGTGGAACCGCTCACCTGATCTTTATATGTGCCCGGCTGACAGGTCTGACCGCCGTTTTGAACTGT
Organism: Ruminococcus sp.; assembly: GCA_024690465.1. Taxonomy (GTDB): domain Bacteria; phylum Bacillota; class Clostridia; order Oscillospirales; family Acutalibacteraceae; genus Ruminococcoides. The sequence continues at coordinate 5,022 of JAILPC010000052.1, read as the reverse complement.
TACATCAAAGTTTCCGCCTTGTCCCGCAACGATGACAGCGCCTTTCTCGCGGCAGGTTACCGCACAGTTGTTATCGGCGAGGTAATACTCTTTTTGTCCAGTCATGGCGTTGTGGAAGCGGTTTACAGCTCCTATTTCTTTGTTCTTGAAAGCAGTGCTGCCCTTCTGCCCTGCCCTGATATCCTGCTTCACCTTGGAATAAGGACGTGAAAAATAAAGCGCGGTAGACTGGGCTCTGGACGCCGCGACAGCGTAAGCGCGGTCGATGGTATTCTGACTCATCTCGTTTGAATATCCCCAGTCATGGTTGTTAGACCATGTATCATGGCTCTCGCCCCAATATACGAGATTATAAGGACTGCACCCGTTGTTCGCCCATTTGCCTGTTGTAGAGGGCGCGTTTCCGCTGTTGAACGAATCACGAAGGTCTTTGCCGTAAACACTGTCGGTGACAGAGATATAGTTTGTATACTCCTGCATAAGTCCCTTGTTCGCGCTCGCGTCACGGTCGTCGGGACCGACCAGAATCTCGCCGTAAGCATATAAGCCTACGCTTTTGACCATACTGAAGAACTGGTCGCCCTCGCTAGGAAGTCCGATGTGCTTGGCGGCATCGAAACGATAGCCGTCAACGCCTATTCCTTTGAGCTCAAGAAGGTATTTTTTTACTACACTCTGAACGTAGGAATCCTCTGTTTTGAGGTCGGGCATACCGATTTCGCCGTTGATAACCTGATAGCGGTCAGACCAGCTCGATACACCGCCGTAGGTGTGCCAGTATCTTCCGTCCTTAAGGTCATCCTGGATGATACTGTGGTTGCCCGAAAGATGGTTAGCGACTACGTCGACGATAACCTTGATGCCGTACTTGTGAGCCTCTGTGCAAAGATTCTGAAGGTCGGATTTTGAACCGAGGTCGTTTGAGCCGACATAGAATCCGCGCGGCTGGTAAAGCCAGTACCATTCGCCCGAGCTGTCGGATGCCTGTGCGGGCGAGGTCTGAATCGTGGTAAAGCCCGCTTCGGCAATACTCTTCAGTTCAGACTTGATGTCGTTATACTTCCAGTCGAAGCAGTGAAGAATCGTACCGTCATGAATGTTATTCGCGAGACCGTACTGATTGTCGCCCGCGCCGCTCAATGAAACATCAGCCGACGTGGTTTTTGCGGATGTGTCTGCCGCTGTCGCCTGAAAACCTGTGACAGCGAAGCATGATACAATCATGCACAAAGATAATAGTATACCGGTAATTTTTAATTTCAAAACTTCTCACTCCTAAATCATTTATAAAATTACCTATTTTACCTTAACCTTAACAATTACAGTCTTGGTTAAAGGATTATACTGTACGTTGCCTGCCGCGGTAACCTTTACCTTGAAGTTGTAGGTCTTCCCCTTCTTGAGACCGCTTTTGACAGTAATCTTACCTGTTTTTGAAACGGTAATTCTCTTGTCGCCCGAAGCCTTCTTAAAGTTTACCGCGCCCTGCGCTTTACTGATTGTGAACGCCTTGGCTTTTGTGAAGCTCGTCTTCTTCTTCGCCCTGGCTGTGATTGTTTTTGTTTTTACGGTCATCGGATTCGCTTTCTTTGAAACCGTAATGCTGACCTGCGTCGAAACGCCGTTGTTGACGGCTGTAATGGCAGCCTTACCTGCTTTCAAGCCTTTAACAGCGCAGCCGTTAGCGGTTGCGGATGTGATTTTCGCGACAGCTGAGTTTGAAGATGAATAAGTTGTATCGCCCGAAGCGTTTGTTACCGTAACAATCAGCGCTGTTGTATCGCCGACCTTGATTGCGGATTTAGCCGCCTTGAGGGTAACCTCTGTCGCGGGAGGCGCTGTTGTCGGAGCCTCGGTGGGATATGTGGGCTTTATGCTCTCGTCATAGATAACCGCAAACTTCTTCGCTCCGACAGTACCGCTGAGCTTGCCGCCGGAAGCAGTAAACGAAACACCGTTGACCTTATCGGTATATGAACCGTCCGCAAGATTTGTAGACTGATTGTTGAGAACAACCTCATCATCGCTGTTATTGATGATTACAGCGCCGCGTGTTCCTCTTGTTATCATAATTATCTGCTTGTTGCTGTTGATGTTTTCGAGCTTTTCGCTCTCTCCCCACATAGCGTTGCGGAACTTGTTGATTGCGACAACCTCGGGATGATTCCAGTTGTCGTCGCCCGCGTCGCCTATCTTGTTATTGCCCCATCTGACGTTACCGTCGAGGTCCTCGTCAGTAGTCTCCTGACTGTCCGCGGGACGGTTGAAGAACAGGGACGAAGCGCCTTTTCTCGCGCCGATAAGCGCCCAGCCGCGGCGGATTTCGTCGTTTGAAAGCCAGAAAGACGACAGACTCGGATACTGAACCTCTTCTTCGTTGGCGTATGTGTCGTGTGACTCAACCCATGTGACGAGGCGGTCCGACTTTACGCCGCCGCTGTTATTGGCGATAAACGAAGTCGCGGAGATATTGTTGCAGTTTTCTCTGAAGTAAGTTCTTACTGTTCCGCCGAGAGTTGACGCGGTTACATGCATCAGCTTTGAGTAATCGGTATAGTGGTCGTCGGTGGACTGAAGAACCTCACCGTACTGGAACGTTGAACCGTTATCGAGGACTGTCGGCCAGAAATCAGAAGCATAGCTCGAGTTATCACTCGGGAGCTCAATATGCTTAGCCGCGTCAAAGCGGAAACCGTCAGCGCCGTCTGATACGCACTTCTTGAGATAGTTTAGAATCACATTCTGATAATTCTTGTTATGTGTGTTACAATCGGGGAGCCCCTGGAGGTCTCTCTGCGTCATATTGTAACGGTTGTCGCTCGAAGATGAACTTGTGTGATAAAGTCCGCCCGCAAGGTTCTTGAGCTCGCTTGCTACGGAGCTTTTGGACGGTGTCGTATGGTTGGCGACAACGTCAACAATAACCTTCACGCCGTACTGATGAGCAGTTGTACACATATCCTTGAACTCCTGCTCCGTGCCAAGCTGATAGTTGCCGACCGTGTAATTTGTGGGCTGATAGTGGTAGTACCATCTGCCGTTTGTGCCCTAAATCTGCAGTCCGCCGTTGTGTCCCTTAAGAACCTCGTTAATCGGCGAGGTCTGCACCGCAGAGAAGCCCGCGTCGGCAATTTTGGGGATATTCGCCTTAATAGTGTTGAAATTCCAGCACCAGCAATGGAGAATATTTCCGCCCTCAATGTCTTCGACAAGCCCCTGCTCGTTAAGAGGCGAAATGCGTTCCTCTGCGCCTGCCGAGAAAGCCATGCACGCAAACGTTCCCCACACGAGCGCGAGAGCCATAATTACTGACAATACAGCGTGTCTCTTCTTCATAAATATCCATCCTTTCACGTTAATTTCAATCAGAATAAATTATAATTTCGGATTATTGGAATCAAGATAGTTTTGCAGGATTATTGTTGCCGCTACCGAGTCAACAACATTCTTGCGCTTCATTCCGCGTGTGTTTGTAGCGTTTAGATAATCGTGCGCGGTGATGGTTGTTCCGCGCTCGTCCTGCATACGAACAATTATGCCCGTTTTCTCCTTGAGGTCTTTGGCGAATTCGCGCGCGTATTTCGCCGACTCGCCCTCGGTTCCGTCCATATTCTTGGGCAGACCGACCACAATAAGGTCCGCTCCCCTGGCGAGAGCTACGTTAGCTACCTTTTCTAGAAGAACCTTCGGGTTCTTTTCGCTGATTTGCGCAAGCGGCGATGCCAGTGTTTCGGTGATATCCGAAATAGCGAGACCTGTGCGCGCTTTTCCTAAATCGACTGAAAGAATAATCATACCTTTTTCCCTTTAGACAATACCTTAATATGGTTTTACGGTTCCTGTTAATTCTTTTACAGAATTATATCCGTGTTCATCCAGATACTTGTTCAAACCGCTGTTAATCTTAATAGGCGCGTACGGGTCATTGAACAATACCGTTCCGACCTGCAGCGCTGACGCTCCCGCCATAAGCATCTCGACAGCGTCCTGCCACTTTGAAATACCGCCCATTCCGATAATCGGAATCTTTACGGCGTTTGACACCTGCCATACCATTCGTACAGCCACGGGGAATACCGCGGGACCGCTCATTCCGCCCGTGTTGTTATGTATAATCGGACGCGCCGTGTTAATGTCGATACGCATACCCGTGAGCGTGTTTATCATTGATATAGCGTCGGCGCCCGCGCTTTCGGCGGCTCTGGCGATTTCGGCTATGTCGGTCACGTTCGGGCTGAGCTTGACTATGAGAGGTTTTTTGCAATACTTTTTAACCTCGCTTGTAATTGAAGCTACCGAGTCGGGCTGTGTGCCGAACTGCACGCCGCCGCACTTTACGTTGGGGCAGCTTATGTTGAGCTCAATCATATCAACGGATGACGCGCTGAGCTTTTCAGCCATAGCGCAGTAATCCTCAGCCGTGTTGCCCGCGATATTCGCGATAACTACGGTATCCTGAGCCTTGAGCCAGTCAAGGTCGTATTCAATGAAATGGTCAACTCCCGGGTTCTGCAAGCCGACTGCGTTGAGGATTCCGCTCTCGCACTCGGCGATACGCGGAGTCGGGTTGCCGTCACGAGGCTCCAAAGTAATTCCTTTGCTCGAAACTCCGCCGAGATTTGACAGCGGATAAAGCTCTGAGAACTCTCTGCCGAAGCCGAATGTTCCCGAAGCGGCGATTATCGGATTTTTAAAGTTTACGCCGCAGATATTTACACTTAAATCAGCCATCGAAGAACACCTCCTCAGCATCATATACAGGGCCGCGTCTGCACACCTGTGTCATCACTGTGTCGTCACCGACCTTTGTTTTGCAGGAGCACACAAGACACGCGCCGATTCCGCAGCCCATACGCTCCTCAAGCGACACCTGACACCTTAGCTTGTCCCTGCAGACAGCGGCTACAGCCTTAAGCATAGGCATAGGACCGCAGGCGCAAACCTCGTCTACCTCGTCGAGGTGTTCCCTGAGAACATCTGTGACAAATCCGTGGATACCAGCGGAGCCGTCGTCGGTTGTGA
>JAILPC010000039.1 GCA_024690465.1 Ruminococcus sp. | reverse complement strand
CTAGTCAAGGGAGCTGTGCGCTATTATGTACTCAATATCGGCACAAAGACGATTATGAAAGAGAATATGTACCGCTTCCTCACAAAAATTGATGCCGAAAAGGACATCAAAGACTTTTGGAAACAGAACAAAATCAAGATTAAAATGTGGTACAAAAATCAGCAGAAGCCCGACGACCTCGTAATCTCCGCCTCTCCCTATTTTCTGCTCAAGCCGATTTGCGAATACCTCGGCATAAAGCACCTCATTGCCTCGCGCGTTGACGTGAAAACAGGCAAATACACAGGTGAAAACTGTCACGGCGACGAAAAGGTAAAGATGTTCAAAGAACAGTTTGGCGACAAAATCGATGAATTCTATTCCGACAGCTACAATGACGAGCCGCTCGCCCGTATGAGCGAAAAGGCTTTTATGGTTAAAGGCAGCGAAATCACTGAATGGATATTCAAAAACAAACAAGTGAAAAGATAAAAAAACTAAGGGCGACCGAAAGGTCGCCCTTTAACTGCGCATTTTCGCCTCGCGAATTGCGAATTATTTTTCAAACACCGCGCCTGTTGAGCCCGATGTAACGAGCTTGGCGTAGCGCTTGATGTAGCCTTCAAGTTCCTTGGTTTTGGGAGTGAAGTTTTTCTTTCTCTCATCGATAACAGCGTCGTCAACGTGGAGAGTAAGCTTGCGGTCTGTGATGTCAACCGTAACTGTATCGCCCTCTTCGATAAGACCGATAAGGCCGCCCGAAGCCGCCTCGGGGCTGACGTGACCTACTGCCGCACCCTTTGTAGCGCCGCTGAAACGACCGTCTGTGATAAGCGAAACTGAGCTGTCAAGTCCCATACCTACCAGCGCGGAAGTCGGGGCGAGCATTTCTCTCATACCGGGACCGCCTTTGGGTCCCTCGTAGCGGATAACAACTACGTCACCGGGTTTGATTTTGCCGCCGTAGATAGCGTCGCAGGCGTCCTCCTCGCTATCGAATACACGCGCGGGACCTGTGTTCTTCATCATCTCGGGAGCTACAGCGCCCTGCTTTACAACAGCTCCGTCGGGAGCAATATTTCCGAAGAGGATAGCGATTCCGCCGTCAGCTCTGAGCGGATTCTCAACAGTGTGAATAACCTCGCCGTCGGGAGCGGGAGCGTCCTTGATACGCTCGCCGACCGTGCCCTTGACTGTGATGCAATCCTCATTGATGATGCCCTTCTTTGAGAGCTCCTTCATAACAGCGGGGATGCCGCCCTTTTCGTTAAGGTCTGTGATAAATATTTTACCCGCGGGATTTAATTTACAAATCTGCGGAGTTGTCTTACTGATTTCGTCGATTACGTTGATGTCAACGGGGATTCCAGCCTCATAAGCGATAGCCAGAAGGTGGAGAACCGTGTTGCTGGAGCAGCCCAGAGCCATCTCGCAGCGGAGAGCGTTCTCGAGGCTCTCCTTTGTGATAATATCGCGGGGACGGATGTCCTTTTTGAGCAGTTCCATAACCTGCTCGCCTGCCTCCTGGGCGAGAGCTCTTCTCGCGCTTGAGATAGCGGGACGTGTGCCGTTGCCGGGAAGTCCCATACCGATAGCCTCTGTAAGGCAGTTCATCGAGTTAGCCGTGTACATACCCGAACACGAGCCGCAGGTGGGACAAGCGTGGTCCTCATAAGCCTCGAGCTGTTCGTCGGAAATTTTACCCGCAGCGTGTGAGCCTACAAACTCGAACATCTCAGAGAGTCCGTACATCTCGCCGTTGTATACGCCGGGCATCATAGGACCGCCCGAAACGAATACGGCAGGAAGATTAAGACGGCAAGCCGCAAGGAGCATACCCGGGGTAACCTTATCGCAGTTAGGGATAAACACAACAGCGTCAAGCGGGTGAGCCGTGAGCATAACCTCGATGGAGTCCGCGATAAGCTCGCGTGAACAGAGGCTGTACTTCATACCCTTGTGGTTCATAGCGAGTCCGTCGCACACACCGATTGTATTGAATTCAAACGGAACACCGCCCGCGTTGCGGATACCATCCATAACCTTCGCGGAAATATCGCCTAAGTGCTTGTGACCCGGGATATAATCGCTCTTGGAGTTTACAACAGCGATAAACGGACGCTTAATCTCCTCGTTTGTAAGGCCCATTGCCTTTAAGAGTGAACGTTGAGGCGCACGTGTCGCGCCTGTTTTCATTAAATCTGATCTCATTTAAATGACTTCCTTTTCAAAATTATATAGTTATATTAGCATAACGGTTTTATAAAATCAAGATGAGCGTTTTTTCCTGATAACAAGTCTGATTACCACCAGAGGTATCAGCGCGGCAAATCCGATAACACTTAGAATCAAGCCGACTTTAAATCCTGCCGTGTCATATACAAGACGGATTTTGTGGTTGCCCTTTGTAAGTAAAATGCCCGAGAAAGCGGTGTTCGCTCTGACGAGTTCAGCCTCTTTGCCGTCAACGTAGGCTTTCCAGTCCGTAGTGTACGGAATTGTGAGACAGAGCAGCTTATTTTCTTTTAAAGAAATTTCTCCCGTTATCTCGTTGGTTGAAGCCGAAGCGTTGCTGTTGTGGAAATCAACATTTGTCAGCACATCCTTTTTGAGCTTTGAGAGGCGCTGTTCATATTTATCCATCGGCAGGCTGTAAATCTGAATATCATCAAAGCTGTATACGCCTCTGACAGGAAGTGTCAGAACAATTCTGGGCTTGGGCTTTTCACTGTAGTTGAAGTTGATGAGAAAATCACGTCTGCCCTGATAGTAAATACTCTTTTTAGTTCTGTAGTCAAACGTCTTTTTCATACCGCCGCCCGAGAGCTTGAATATGACTTTTGAGTTCTCCTGGAATCTTTCGGCTTTTTTGGTGATAGTCCTTTTCTGCTTAGCGCTGAGCGCGTTCCAATCCGCTTGAGTATACTGATCCTCGGGATCAATACTCTTGTCGTCGTTGTAGAGGTCGGTGATTTTTGTCGGTGTAAAATCGATGTTTTTGAAGTGTACATAAGTCTCGCTGTTTTTCAGACCGCCTTCAAGGTCAAAAGTAACCTTTGTGCTGTTCTTTGTCGAGATAAATTTTTTGCCGACCTTAGTGACATAATCACCTGTGTTTATCGTATAGTTAATCTTCTCACTGGTTGACTCGGGCGTAACTGTCTTTAACTGACTTGTGTTTTCATCGAGAACAACACCCTGGAGCAGAGCTTCCTGCTTTTGGATAGGACTGAGCTTTGAGTATTCGCTCCTTGGAATATATCCTGAATAGGTGTAGCCGAAGGGCAGAAAATTCTTGTTTTTGTAAACCGAAAACGCGCCGAGAACGTTATCGCCCTTGATTTCGTTTGTATCTTTTTTGACAAGTCCCTTTGAGGTAAATGCCCAGTGCTCGACATTCTCGGTGTCATAGCCGTAAGGCACACGCTTGTCGGAGTCGATAGTCTCTTTCCTGATGAAGTCGCCGACGTTTTGGTCAAAATCAACGCCGAGAGTAAAGTATTTTACATTCGCCAGGGCGTTCATATAGGTTGAGTCGTCCAGATCCCTGTAAATTTGACCGATAGTAACGTTTGAGTTGAGCTCACTGAACAGTTCAAACATGTTGGAATTTGACAGACTGTAATAGAACTGTGTTGACGCGGCGCGGTGGTTGAGCGACGCGTTGAGTGTCAGCGATGTGCCCGAATATCTTGAGAACTCGTCGTCCTTGTATTTTTTGCTCAGCAGGTTAGCCTCGTTTGCGTTGAAGCTTGTGTTGAAGTTTGAAAGGTTGCAGTTCTCGTCCATAAAGTCGCTGACGCTCGGAGAGAATGTGTAGTAAGAGTTGACGCATATTCCGATAAGCACCGCAGCAGCAACTACCAGTCCCGCGTAACGGCGTTTTCTCTTTGATGTGCCGAGTGAAATCACAGCTGTCATTGCCGCCAGAGCTATGATAATCTGGAGCATCATACCCTCGGTGAACGAAGTGATTGAAATCACGCAAATCGCGAAATACGCCGCTAAGATAATGATAATTCTCAAATAATCCTTCGCACGGAAATGAGCGAAATCCTCAGCCGTAACGGCTATAACATAGGCCATCGGAAGCGCAAGAACCCATATCCAGCGGTTGGAAACGTATGAAATTCCGTTGAAAATATGACCGAAGAACGGAATAACCGAGAACAGTACCAAAGCGACAACAATAACCTTGAGGTATGTGCGCTTTTTTCTGACAGTAAACAGAGCGTACAGCGACGGGATAATTATTCCGCCCATTCCGATATTTGTCCAGCTGTAGGCTATACTGTCCGAGGCGATAAAATTCTTGAGATACTGTTGATAGAACACAGGCTCGAAGACCAGCGGAATATAGGAGTTGACGCCGAGTCTCGGGTCGTTGACAGCCTGTCCGATTATCGGCAGCAGGATTGCTCCCGACATAGCTGCCGCAAGAACAGAATATCCGCCGAGCTGCAGAATATAGAACAGGTTTTCTTTTGCCGTGTATTTCTTTCGGTCGTAAATCATCTTGCCGATAAAATACAGCACGGAGAATACCGCAATCTGGAACAGGAAATAGAAGTTGCTGACAATTGAAAGGAACACGCCGAAAACAAACACAACGGGCGATTCTTTTTGTCTGATTTTTTCAAGTCCCAGTATAATAAGCGGCAGATAAATCATTGGGTTGACAAAGTACGGATGACGCGTTACCGAAATCAGCGCGTATGAACCGAACACATAAGTAAGCGCACCCGCCAGCAGCGCGTATCTGTCGATATTCTTGTTGAAATACAGACACATTTTTGAGAATGCGAGACCCGCGCAATACAGTCTGAGGACAATCAGAAAATGGAACAGAACGATTGTCCATGAGCTCGGCACAAATACCGAAAGCAGGTTGAACGGGTCGCCCAGCACATAGAAGTGCAGGAACTGGACGATATCGCCGCCGTAGCCGATACTGAATGTGTATGTGGGAATACTGTAATTATGATTTATAAAGATATTCTTCGCTAGGTCTCTGAACCATGTTCCGATATATACGAGCGTATTGTAGTTCTGGGTTTTGCCGTCGTAATACCAAACGGACACCTTGCCTGCCGTGATGAAGTAGTGGAAAACCACGACGCTCATCAGCAGGAACACAAGCGTATATAAAAGGGTGTAGTTCGGCGTAAACTTTCTCAGCGAACGCGGAATATCAAATTTTGGTTTTTTCAATTTACTCATAGCTTATTTCCTTTGCCGTGTAAAACACAGGCTGAATTTAACTGTTCTTTCTTCGCTTCACGATTGTCAGCACAATAAATCCGATAAACGCCAATGCTCCGAGCGCGCTGAGAACTATACCGATCTTGAATCCGGGTGTAGCATAGGTCAACCTGATTGTATGGCTGCCTTTGCTCAGCTCAAGCGCCGAGAACATAGTGTTCGCTCTGAGGATTTCGCTCTCTTTTCCGTCGACATATGCCTTCCAGCCTTTTGAGTACGGAATTGTGAGGAGGAGAATTTTATTTTCTTTTAAAGAAATTTCTCCCGTGATTTCGTTAGTAGCTCCCGAATTATCGAGCTTGTGGAAATCAACCTTTGTAAGCGTGTCCTGCTTTAGAGCCTTAACCTGGTTGGCGTATTTGTCCATAGGCTGACAATAAACCTTGATATCCTTAAAGGTATAAATACCTCTCGAGGGAAAAATTATCGTGATACTCTTTTTTGCCTTTTCGCTGTAGTTGAGATTTACAAGGAAGTCGTGCTTGCCCTCGTAATACTTGTAGCTCGGAGTATGGAAACGAATCTTCTTGGCAGTCTGTTTCTCGGCGCCGTTGCCCTTGATTCTGATAAACAGCTTGCCGGGTTCTTCGTAGTTTGAAGCTTTTGCTCTTACCTTACTCTGTTGTGAGCCGGGCATTTTATTCCAGCCCGACGGCGTGAAAACATCCTGCGGGTCAATGCTCTTGTCGTTGTTATATAGGTCGATGCGGTTTGTACCCTTGAAGTTGATACCCTCGAGATAGAGATAGGTTTCTGCGCTCTTCATTCCGTCAAAGGTGAGAGTCACTCTCGCGTTCTCCTTGACAGTGACAATCCTGTCGTCAAGGACGGTGGCTTTCTTGTCGTCAGCTTTTATCTGATAGTTAATCTCCTTGCCCGTTAATTCGGGATTGCCCTGTTTTACACTCGGAGCGTCCTTATCGAGCATAACGCTCTGGAGCATAGCCTCCTGCTTTTCAACAGGATTGAACTTTTCAAAATCTCCGCGTAACAGATAATAGGAGTATGTGTATCCGAACGGAAGCGAATTCTCGTTGGTGTAAACGGCAAACTTTCCGAAGCTCTTTTTGTCGGAAAGCTCCTCGGCTTTTTTGCCCGAGAGAAGCTTGCCGTTCTTTTTGAATACCCAGATATCGGGCATCTTTGAGTAGCCGTAAGGCACATACTTTGCCTCTTTGTCCTTAACGTTGCCGTTTGCGTCGGTCGCAACCTTGGTCGATACATAATACTTGACATTTGCAAGCGTATTGAGCGAGGTGCGTTCGTCAAGACCGTAATAAATCTGGCCCATTGTGACGTTGACATCAAGGTCCTCGAAGAACTCAAAGATGTTGGGATTTGACAGACTGAAGAAGAACTGAGTGGACGAGTTATTGTTAATGAGCGAAGCGTTCTTGTTGAGCACATTGCCCGTGTAGCGATAGAACTCTCCGTCATCGTATTTCTTGTTGAGGGCAGCCGCTTCGTTTGCCTGAAGCCTTGTCATCTGGTTATATATTTTGTCATACTTGGTGAGGTAGGTTGTGTTCTGCGGCGAAATGCCGGAGTACGCGCTGAAAGCTACGCCGACAACCGCGGCAATCAGAAGAATAAGTCCTCTGCTCTTTTGCGGCAGTCCGCGCTTGCTGTTGGAGGGCTGAACAGCCATAACAGCCAGCACAACAAACATAGCTATCATAAGCTGAACTATGGTGTTGCTGACAAAGGACGTCTTGGTAAGGAAGCACAGCCCGAGATAAACCATTATCACAGCTATGCAGTAAAGACTCTGACGCTTTGAAAGGTTGAGCAAATCCTCAGCCGTATCGGTGATGATATACGCAACAAGCAGAGCGTATACCCATACCCAGCGATTGGAAGGATAGGTCATTCCGTTGAACAGCTTGCCCGCAATCGGAGTGAGCGTAAACAGCGTCAGAACGATGAACGAAATCTTGAGAAGCGTGCGCTTTTTCCTCTGTGAAAACAGCGTTACGAGAGACGGAATCGCCACACCCGTAAAGCCAAGATAGAGCCAGAGGTCGTTCGTCATTCCGAGCGTCATAAACGAGCTGAGATACTGCTTGTAATAAACCGCGCTGTAGAGAAACTCGGTCTTTACGCCCGCGCTTCCTCTCGGGTCGCCGAGCACCTGTAAAAGAACGGGCAGAAGTATCACGCCCGCCATTACAACCGCGAACACGGCATATCCGCCGAACTTAAGCAGGCAGAAAAGGAAGTCCCTGAGCTTGAGCTCTTTGCGCAAAACGAACAGCTTTACGGCGACATAAAGCACCGTGAAAATAACAATCATATAGAAGAAATAGAAGTTGCTGATCGCCGAAAGGAACACGCCGATAATGTAGATTATCGGAGAGCGTTTTTTGATAATCTTGTCAACGCCGACAACGATAATCGGGAAGTAAATCATCGGGTTTATAAAGTAGGGATGTCTTGAACCCGCGAACAGCGCAAACCCGCCGAAAACATAGGCAACAGCACCCGCGAGAACCGCAGCCTTTGAGCGCTCACGGTTGAAATAAAAGCACAGCTTGGAGAACGCTATACCCGCTAGATACAGCCTGAGAACTATGAGGAAGTGATACAGGAGATGGGTTTTGCCGCTCGGTACAAATATCGAGAACAAGTCGAGCGGGTCGCCGACAACGTAGTAGTGGAGTATCTGTATGATATCTCCGCCGTAGCCGAGACCGAACGAATATGTCGGAATGCTGAAAGAATGATTTACAAAAATATTCTTGAATAAATCCCTTATCCATATGCCGAGATACATCAGCGATGTAAGGTGCTGATTTTTGGCGTCTGAGCTCCATACCATACTCTTGTGCGAGAACAGAAAGTAGCAGTATGTCACCGCGAAAGTGAACAGAAAAAGAAGAGTATAAAGCAGCCAATAGTTGGTCAGAATACCTGTCTTCGACCTTAAATCTTTGTGATCTGATTTTTTAAAAATACTCATGTTTTAAATCTCCGGAATGTTCTTTGCTGAGTTATATATTTCTAATCGAAATTTTTCAAAACTTATACATAGTTATTTTACCATTTCGGACAAAATTTTTCAATATATAATTAAAAAAAAGCCGCCGCCCTGTCAGTACGGGCGACGGTCTTCGAGGTTGGTTCCGCTTTGGAAGATCCCGACGCGTTAAGATTCTCTGATGTAGATGATTTAGTCGAGGAGTTATTGAGCTGATGAAGTATGAGATAATACGAACAAGCAAATTTAAACGCGATTTTAAAAAAGTGATAAAGAGCGGAAATGATGTTAATAAATTCAAGAATATTGTTAAAGCTCTGCAAAACGGAGAGGCTCTTCCCGCAAAAAACAAGGATCATCTCCTTACAGGGAATTGGAGCGGCTACAGAGAATGTCACATTGAACCTGATTGGCTTTTGATTTACCGTGTCGAAAAAACAAAATGGTGTTAGTATTAACCCGAACAGGGGCACATAGTTATCTTAATCTTGAATGATAGAGCGGAGATTTTGCCTCTGCTCTTTTTGAGTCCGAGACGAAGCGAAAAATTTAAACACGAAAAGGCACGTATTATGCCCCGTCAGGGACGCAATACGCGCCTTGTTTTTATGTTATAAATATAAAAAACGGCTTGAGAAAAAAAGGCAGAACTAGTCTGTCTGTCAAAGAGAAGCTCATCCTCATCGCCGTGTCAACCCGTTTCTTAAAAAATTTTATGCAATTTTTATATATTATTACTTTTACTTATAATGAATTTATCATAAATATATTATAAAAGTCAAGCTTTGAGAGGCATTTTGTTGAGAATTTTCACAAGAAATCCGCATAAAACAAAACAGCGCCGAATAACCGACGCCGCGTTTGTTTTGTTTAGTCAAGCTTTGTGCCGCATCCCGCGCAGAAGTGGTCGCCTTCGTCATAGGCGCGTCCGCAGTTGGGACACTTGGGCTTATCCTCCTGTGTCTCAGTCTGCTGTACAGGCTGTTGCACGGGCTGTTGCACGGGCTGCTGTACTGCCTGCCCTACCTGCTGAACAGGTTGTCCGTAAGGTGTGACGGGTGTTGTATAGTAGGGTGTGCCGTCGGGATTAACCGCGTTAGCCTCATGATGTCTCAACGGTTTTTTACACTTGGGACAATATACAAAGCCGTCCGGGAACCAAGGCCTGAAGCCAAGGTTGAAATCGTCATATTTTACAATTGTGCGGCACTGGGGACAAACCTGCTGATATGTAAGTCCGCTGTGCCATCCTGCTCTCTGGTATGCCATAATCAAAACTCCTCTTTGCTTTCATTTTTGTGTCTATATCTTATCATTTATCGACAAACTTTTCAAGATGATTATTAATATTTTACTTTACAAAATACAGAAATTCTATTAGAATTATACTATATCATTCTCCCGGAGGTCTGTATGAAATTCGGAATCCTTTATAACAAAAGCAATATGAACATCGGCGACGATATTCAGGCGTACGCAACCGAAAGGTTCCTGCCGAATATCGACTACTATATCGACCGTGAAAATATCGACCGTTTCACTCCTGACAACAATGAGCCTGTCGCTGTGATAATGAACGCGTGGTATATGTGGCGCAAGTGGAACTGGCCGCCGTCAAAGTATATCCACCCGCTCATGGTCGGCTTTCACTACGCCGACCATCAGCTCGCCAACCAATGGTATGGCTCTCCGCTCAAATACCAGTTTCTTGAAGGAATCGGCGGCGACTATCTCAACGCCTACGGTCCCGTAGGGTGCAGAGATAAATTCACGCTCAGAAACCTTCAGAGCATAGGCGTCAACGCTTATTTCAGCGGATGTATCACTATGACAATCCCTAAAATGCCCGAGCGAGAGGATAAAGGACAGTACATCTGTGTGGTTGACGTTGTTAAAAATGCGCGCGAAAAATTTCGCGAGGAATACGGCGATAAAATAGAAATCCGCGAAATCTCTCACCTCAGAGAACGTGACGAGACTATCCCGTGGGAGGAACGCAGAAAGAGCGTCGAGGAAATTCTGACGGTCTATCAGAACGCGCGCTGTGTAATCACGCGCCGCCTGCATTGCGCTCTGCCGTGTCTTGCTATGGGCGTACCTGTACTGCTCGTCAGAGGCGACGAGGACGACACGCGCTTTGACCCGTACTACGGCCTGCTTTACAGGGCAACGGTTGACGAGTTTATGGACGGCAGCGTCGACTACGACTATCTCAATCCTCCTGAAAACAAAAGCGATTACAAAAAGTACGCCGACAGTCTGACAAAGGCTGTGACAGAATTTGTTGCCGCGGCAAAGGACGACAACCGCTCCGCCGACGAGCTTTGCAAGACAACCTACACTGCGCAGGACGTCATCAACTGGCGTCACGGCGTGATGAAGAACGCACTCGAAATCTGGCTCGACGACGACCACAAAAAGCACGAGGTTGACGCTCAGAAGAGCAAGGATTTGCGCCACCTCAAAAAGCTCGCCGACAAACGATTCAACCGTGTGCTTGAGCTTAAGGACAAGCTCAAAAACAAGACCGACGAGCTGAACAAAGTCAAGGGCGAAAAAAGCGCCGTCGAGGCAGAGCTGGCAAAGACAAAATCCGAGCTCAGCAAGCTCAGGAACGAATCACTATACACAACATTCAAGCGCAAACTCAAAAAGAAATTTAAGAAATAACACAACGCCGAGGCTTTTACCTCGGCGTTTGATTTTATTCTGCAGTTTCTTCGGGAAGGAACTTTTTGTTGCCCTTATCGGCAAACCACTGCGCAAAAACGTTATACATCTTCATCTCCCACTCTTCATACGGGTTATTGTTCGTGGTAAAGCTGAGATTCTCGCCCGACGCGTAATTAACGTTAATACTGCATCCCTGACACTCGGGAGCAAGTCCAGCGGTTTTTCTGTAAACGCCGTTCTGACTGACGAGGTCATATTCGTCGATAATCTTCTGCACTGATTTGAAAAGCTTTTTATCGGCAGGCGCATTAGCGCCGACAGCGTCCTCGGTGAGTATCAGATTTCCGTTGTCATCTTCTTTTACTCTGAAGCTGAATTGCGGAGTGCCCTCAATTTCTGGCAGCTCCTGCGCTATGCAGAACGTAACCCATAGGTATGTAATATCCTTGGACTTAATCTCTTTGGGCGCGTTATAGTCGGTTTTGTCAATCGTCCCGCCCGAAGGCGCCTCATTATTGCCGCAGCCGAAAAGCCCGAAAACAGTAAACGCACAAATCATAACCGTCAGAATCCTTATCATTTTTTTTGGAGCCATTTTATCACTCCCCTGTCATTATTACATCTTTATCATATCATTTTCGTTTGGATTTGTCTATCAAAAAATCCCCGAAAGCAAAATACCCTCGTGGATTAACAAATCATAATTATTTGTCGAAACACTTCATCGTGGGAATTTTCGGGACGTCTCGGAAATTCCCTGTTATAAATTGTTATAACCAATTATTTAAGCCATTTCTGCTTGTGCCGTTTTCCATAAGTTCTTATAACTTATTATAAATGCTGTTCTGTTTGGCGTAAGTTTTGGCGTAAGTGGCGTAAGGTATAATATATAAATAGTATAAGGGTTCATACGGCTTTTTTCAAGTATGTTTCAAGACTTTGGAATTCCTGTTCTTTCAGTTCTTCAGTAGCGTGAGTATAGATATTCATTGTAGTTGAAATATCTTGATGTCCCAAAGTATCTTGCATTACTTTTACGTTTATTCCCGCTTCACACATTCTTGTAGTAAACGTGTGTCGCAGGGAATGGCAAGTAAAATTTGGTAATAAAACAGTTGCGTTTTCATATTTTAGCAAAACCTCATCGTTGCAATCTCGGATGATTCTCCTTATCGCCTTGTTGAGAGTTCCCTGATGTTGTGTTTTACCGTTACGATTAACGAGAATAAAATCAGAATATCCGTCAATTACAGCCGAACACTTATCCTCTCCTTTACCCATATTATACAGGAAACAGGAGATAATCGTAGTTTGCGATTGGTTTCAGGACATAAAAAACAGACAGCCTCTCAAAAAAGCTTCCTGTTATTGGTTGTTGCTGTAAATCAAATATGCAAATCTCTTAAACAGAATATCCCAAATTAATATCAAAAGGTGCGATCAGCAGTTTTTGCAATTCTTTATTGTAGTTCTCAAAAAAGAACTTTATAGCCTTGCCATAGTTTTCTTTTATGTCAAACTCCCAATATGAGTAGTATTTTACGCACTTTACGATCTTGGTTAACTTCCTTGGCGGCTCACCAAGTTCGATTCCGTCTATGGTATAAAATCTCTTGAAATACTTGAGAGATATGCAACCTTCGCATTGAAGCTGATTTGCGGACATTTCCTCAATCTTTGCTTCAAATTGCTCGAGTCTATCGGGTTTTACCTGAAAGAGCTTCATCTCAATAAAAGTTTTTTCCATTATGCGTCCCCCAAAAGCATATTTGCTTCTCAAAATGACGATTATTCTTTTTATTATTATATCATTTCAGCCTGATTTTGTCTATCCGTCAAACAAAAAAGACCTTAATGAAAACTAATCCATCAAGGTCATATACATTAAAATATGCGATTGTTTATTATAGTTTTATTTGTTTTTATTTCTTACGGTATTGACCACAAATAAAATCAAGTACATAACAACGCCAATGCCGAGCGGGTATAAAATGTGATATGTTGAGGTGAATTGGTATCCGCTTCCGTTTATCCACGTTTTCCATATGAAGTCAAACAGATTCCATAGCCCGATGCATATAACGACAAACAAAACGCCGCCTAACACTGTTTTAATGGCTTTATTCATTTTTGCTCCTTTCAATATTAATCAAAAATATGCGATTGATTTTACTCTGCACAACTTTCTGCACCGTTTGGCGTAAGTTTGGCGTAAATGGCGTAAATCCGAGACATCGCAACTCTCGAAACCCGCATAAACACTGGGGTTTTGGGGTGTTACTTATCTAAGGATTTCATTGTCGGGAACAGTAAAACGTCACGGATAGCCGGAGCGTTGGTAAGTATCATTACCAGACGGTCTATACCGTATCCTATGCCTCCCGTAGGCGGCATACCGATATTAAGCGCATTGAGGAAGTCCTCGTCTATCGAATTTGCTTCCTCGTCACCCAGAGCTATCAGCTTCTCCTGGGCCTCAAAACGCTCTCTCTGATCTATTGGATCGTTGAGCTCGGAATATGCGTTTGCCATCTCCCATCCGTTTATAAACAGCTCGAACCTCTCGACATACTCGGGATTGTCGGGCTTTTTCTTCGTAAGCGGTGAGATCTCTATGGGATGATCCATTATGAACACCGGCTGAATGAGATGGTCTTCACAGTACTCTTCGAATATGAGACTGAGTATATCGCCCTTCTCGTGTCTGTCCTCATACTCCACATGAAGTCTGTCGGCAAGCGCCTTGGCTTCTTCAGTTGTCTTAATCTCGTTGAAATCGACATCTGCGTATCTCTTGACAGCATCGATCATTGTGAGTCTCTCGAACGGCTTTGAGAAATCTATCTCATAATCACCGTATTTCACGATCTCGCTTCCGGTGACTTCTTTTGCAACATATCTGAACATTTTTTCAGTCAGATCCATCATTCCGTGATAATCAGTATATGCCTGATAAAGCTCCATCAGAGTGAATTCCGGATTATGTTTTGTGTCCATTCCTTCATTCCGGAATACTCTGCCGATCTCATAGACTCTCTCAAGTCCGCCCACAATAAGAC
>JAILPC010000024.1 GCA_024690465.1 Ruminococcus sp. | reverse complement strand
ACTCGATTTCTCTGCGCTTGGGAAAGCACATATTGCTGAATTCACGCAGATAATCGTCAACCGCGCTGGAACCCGTACCGTGGTAACTGATTGCTGTTACTTTCTTCACTTTTCTTTCCTCTTTTTCTTTTTAAATAAACTATTCAATACATCGCTGTGGCATCTCTTTATGTAAATAAACGAAAGCAGGAGATATATTGCGCCCCCCGCCGCGATTTTGACGAGAAGAGTAATAATATTGCTGCCCAAATCAATAAACCAGATACTCGCCGCCATAATACCGCCGAACATAAAGAACGGCAGAGCGTTTAACAGATACTTTTTGTAGTCTATCAACTTTCTTAGTGCTATTGTTTCGGTTATGGCTATAAGTGTTTCGGCTACAGTAGTTGCCGCTGCCGCTCCGAAAGCTCCCCAAACGGGAATCAGAAAATAATTAAGAACCACATTAATTCCCGAACCTAAAAGCAGGCAACGCACAAACACCTTGTCCATATTGTTAGGGAGCAGGCATTGAGTTTTCAGCACGCTTGCCCAGCTAACGCTGACAATATAAGGCGCCATAACATATGTAAGCGGTGTAACAGGATCGAAGCCTTCACCGAAGAAAAACGGCGTAAACTGCTTTGCCACCGCCGATATTCCAAACGCCATAGCCAGAGCGGCAAACGTTGTAAAAAGCATTGACTTGTCGGTCAGCTCCTTTACCGCCTTGGTTTTTCCCTGAGCTATCGAATGTGTAACTCTCGGCAGCATAACCGCTCCCAGTGCCGTAACAAGACTGTTGGGCATACTGAGCATTTTCTCGGCGTTGTCATACCAGCCGAGCTCCTGTTTGGTAATCATCGAGCCTATCATAACCTTGTCGAAATATCCCAAAAGGTTGTTGGCAATTACAGGTAGAAAAAGGATAGCGTTGGGCTTAAAGTGTCTTATTACTCCTCTGAAGCTCGGCTTGCGGAAGTGAACAAATTTTCTCAGAACAGGCCAGACCGATAGTTGTCCGAGCAAAGTACTTCCCGCCATAATTACCGCGTAAAGCCAAACGTCATCGGGCTTTCTTACGAATATCAGAATTGCCGCCACGCCGAGCAGCTTGACTATTACGTTTCTTATGGTTGTCACTACAAACAGTTCCATACCGAAAAGGAACCACGTAATATCAAACATAGTAGCGAGGATATTCATTCCCTGTATAAACGCTAGCGTTCTCTCCTCGGCAAAAATAACACTGTAGCCCACATACAGGGCCACAAGAATAATGCCGAGCGAAAACTGCAGCACAAATATTTCACTGAACACCTTATTCTTTTCTTCTTCGTTGTCCTTAACCCTAGCTATACTTCGGCTGCCGTAATCGGATACACCGAGCGCGGCAAAGATAAGAAAGAAGTGAGCTATCGAAAAAGTATAGCTGTATTCTCCGATTCCTCCCGACCCGAGCACACGGGAAATAAATGGTGCCGTGATAAGCGGAGTCAGAAGTGTTACAATACGATAGAAAAGATTATATAAGTAATTTTTTTTCAGATTAGACTGCATCTGTATTAAATCCGTTTCAAATTTCTAATTAAACAGAGACATTATTGCCTCATAGTTTCGCTCACAGTTTTTGTCATCCTTTAAGTTAAAGGTTTCCGCGTTTCTTTGAGCGTACAATTTTTCAGGTTTAGACATATCCATATTAAGGATATAATCAACCATTTTTTCTTCATCATAAAAGCACGGACCAAGTGCGTCTTTTTCGTATGTAAACCACATATTTTTGCTTGCGGCTTCGTTTTCGTCATTATCAAACAAGAAGTAAATAACCGGCTTATTAAGATAACTGAAATCGAAAAATACGCTGGAATAATCCGTTATCATCACTCTGCTTTCTATCAGTAAATCTTCTACGATTGCTGATTTTGCGTCAAGAATAATAACATTTTCCGAATCCGTTTTAAACAGATGAATGAATTTTTGCATTTCTATGTGAGTATAAAAAACGAGCTTTAGTTTGTTTCTCCCAAGAAAATCATCAAGCTTTTTGTCGGTAATCAGCTTCAAACATTGCTGATAATACTCACTTTTCAAAAACTGCTTTTCCGTGTAATGAGTATATTTCATTCTCCACGTCGGCATAAAAAGAATGTGAGGTTTAGTGGCTTTTCCGATGTTTTTATACAAGTTATCAAAACGCGCAAGACCGATAAGCCTGAGGACACCGTCCTTGAATCCCGCGTGTTCTCTCATTGCATCATACTGTTTTTGTATACCTATTGCCATCAAATCTACCCAAGAACCGCTTTGTGAAATTGACGCGTTTCCTCGTCTTACGCAGTGGTCAACTAAAATCTTTTTTCCTCTCACCATAATCATGCGTTTTCTGTCGAGCTGTGAAAAAAGCTCAAGGTTCGGCGAATAACCCTGACAATGAGTTGAGATAAGAACAGGTGCCGTAACAAATAAAAAATAGTGTCTGAGGCTTCCGAATTTTATTACATCGTCATCATCAACACGGGAACGGTCGGGAGAATCATCGGTTATTACATATTTAAGCGGAATTTCATTGTGGTTTTCTTTGAGCCAGCGGTAAAAAACATAACCGTTATCGCGCGCGTCCTTTCCTCTCTCTGAAATAAGCCAGATATCAGGGCGTTTTCTGTAAATGCAGGACCAAAAAAATACAATATAATATATAACAGCGCATTTAAGCTGTTTTAAACGCTTTTTTAACTTGTTGAAATTGATTTTGCGTCACTCCTCTGATAATAATACTTTATTCCCGCCAGCATTATCAGGAAACTGATTACGCTGCAAGTATAGGTATAGAACATATTAAACATAGCGTTAATCAACCATACCAAAATTATCAAGATTCTTATTAGAATCGGAATATTGCTGTTCGTGAAATAGGTCTTGAACAACACGACCATTGAAAAAGTGTATAATAACACTCCCACATATCCAAAATTCAGCAGCACTCCGATTATGTCGTTATGCGCCCAGTGAGCAGAGGTATAATACTGCTGTGTAACTTCATAGTCAAAATTGAAACCGCAGCCCAGAAGCTGGTTTAAGAAGCTTTCCTTGAAGAAATACTTCAAATCGACTTCCCAGAATATCGAGCGGCCGTTGCTGATTGTACCCCAATAGTCGAAATAACTGTCGTTGGTATAGGTGGTCGCGGCAATTTTATCGCCTGCCGCAGTCTTTGAAATAAGAAACATCACAATCAGCAATACGGGAAGCAAAGTAACGAAAAATACAATCTTGTTTGATGTAAAGATGTACCAGAATATTATGAAAACCAGAACACCTACACCGAGATATGTTCTCGAACCGCACATTAAAAAACAATACATCGGCATAATGGTATAAATAATTACCTGTCTGTTCTTTGTCATATAAAAATAGACGAGTACAAGCGTCAATATCATTAATGCTGCCTGAGCGATTCTGAATGTGTTGCCCGTGATTGATATAAAATATCTTTTTCCGCCCCAAAGCTCAATCGTCTTGTAGCACGACGGAATAAAAGCAGTCACGGCAACTACTACCGTCCACACCCTTACTATATTTATAAGGAATTTGAGATTTCTTTTTATTATTTCTCCGATTCTGTCCTTAATATCTACAAAATACAGTACAACCATGAACCAGAAGAAGAAGTAAAAGAGTGTGTTTGTGTTATACATCGGAAACTTTGTATTTGTTAAAGCGTAAAAATGGACGAGAAATAATAAACCTATAAACGGCATCCACTTTGCTTTAATCTTTAAACTATGAAATTGTAAAGTAATCTGTAAAACAAAGGTCACCACAAAAAGCACCCTGTTAATCCAGTTCAAAGCAGGTATGCCCTGAAAAAGTGTAAAAACAGGGAAAAGCAGCAACAGCTTGAGATACAAGTCTTCAGCGTTAATTTTTTTCATTATTTTACCTTTTCATATATTTTTATCAGCTTATCATAATATGCGCGGGGAGTATATTCCCTTTCATACAAATCAAAAGACGCCTTTTTCATTTTTGAGTAGTCGTCGCTGTTAAGGTTATCGAGGTCAATTATTCTCTTTCTTAAATCCTCAGCGTTTCCGCTTTCAAACAAAAAGCCGTTTCCTTTAATCAGCTCGGGAATTCCGCCGATATCCGCCCCGATAATCGGACGGCTCATGCTGAGCGCTTCTATAGCGGAATACGGACCGTTCTCGTACCATTCCGACGGCAAAACAACCGCTTTCGCGTTGCCGACCAGATCGTAGAGCTCCTGTCCGCTCCTGAATCCCAGCATTTTTATGTTATCAAGATTATTATCACTTATATATTTCTTTAATTCAGGTTCTACGGGACCTGTACCGACAATATACAGCGGGATGTCTTTTCCGACAGCCTTTACCAATGTCGGAACGCCCTTTTCCTCGGACAGTCTGCCGAAATACAGATAGTAGCTTTCGCTGTCGTCACGTGTGTTTATCTTTCGGGGCACTCCCTCAAAAAAGTTGGGAATATGGACAAGCCTCTCGGGTTCAACACCGAACTCGATAAACTTCTGACGGTAAAACTCGCTCGGAGTTATTATCGTTCTGATACAGTCGTAGCTTTTTCTTTTTCTGTGCACTACGCCCTCAACCGTATTTATAAAGCTCTTTGCCGAGGACTCTTTTACGCACTTATTCTTAAAACAATGTCTTAACTTTCCGTCCTTACAATCCTCACAAATTTTGCCGTGGTGCATCAGTTTATAGTTCAGGCAAATCATCTTAAGGTCGTGTGCCGTGTAAACAGTCGGAATATTATATTTCTTTATTACGTCAAGAATTGACGGCGAAATCTGGTGCTGAAAGTTCTGAAGGTGAACGATATCGGGTTTTGACTTTTTTACGAGCTGTTCGAATTTTTTCTTAGCTTCACCCGAATATACGATGTTTTTAGCGATTCTCAGCTTTTCAAGAGGCGAGCCTCCGCCCGAATAATCCGCGTTTTTTACAAAGTATTCACTGTATTCGGAGTCAAAATTCTTTTCATCCTGCATTGAGAAGTCAATCACGGTGTGACCGTTATCCTCAAGCAGTTTTTTAAGCGCGAAATAATAAGTTTCGCACCCGCCTTTAATATAAAAGAATTTGTTGACCATTAATATTTTCATAACATCACTTTTTATATATTTTCAGAGTTTCGGCGGCGACAGTATCCCAGTTGTATTTTCCTAGGATATAATCCGCCGCTTCGGATTTATATTTGTTCACGAGTTCTTTGTTATCACACAATTTCTGAAGCTTTTCGCGCAAATCTTCAATATTGCTCTTTTTGAACAGAACGGCTTTATCATCCACAACGCTCGCGCACTCGCCGATATCGCTGACAAGACAGCAGTTGCCGTAGCTCATAGCCTCGAGCAGACTCAGCGGCATTCCCTCCAGGTCGCTCGGGAGCGTATAAACATAGGCGTTTGAAAACAGTTCAGCCAAAGCCTGTCCCTCAACAAAGCCCGTAAACAATATTCGCTCGTCCTCCGCGGCGAGTTCCTTTATTTCAGCTTCAAAACTGCTTGTGTTGGAGCTTCCTCCCGCTATAACGAGCTTTTTGTCTGTACTTACGTTTTTAAACGCTTCTATTAAATATTTAAGACCTTTTTCGGGCACAAGCCTGCCCAGAAAAAGGACATAGCTGCCTTTTTCAAGTCCGAATTTTTCGCTGATAATATCAGCCTGATTTATTTCGGGACGACAGACGCCGTTAGGAATAAAAACGGTATCACGGTTGTATGTGTCTATAAAATACTTCTGAACGCCCTCGCTGAGCACAATAATCTCATCGGCAAATTTTACGGCGTTTTTTTCGCCTGCCATAATGTATTTGCCCGCGAATTTGCCCCACTTAGCGCGTTGGTGGTCAAGCCCGTGAACCGTAACAATTACTTTTTTTCCGAATAGCTTCGGCAGCCAGCACATAAACGCGGGCCCCTCGGCGTGTATATGCACTATATCATATCGGCCGAAAGCCGACTTGATTGACGCGAAAACGGAGGAACTGGCAGCCGCCAATCCCTTTTTGTCAATGGTGAAAACCTTTTTTATACGAACGCCCTTGTATTCCCTGGGCTGTTTCTTTTGAAATTCTTTTCCGCCGACGTGTCTGCCCGTGCGGTTATAGCATGTGACGCTGTGTCCGAGCGCGGCCATTCTGGTCGAAAGCTCGCCCACAACAATCTCAACGCCTCCCTCACGCGAGGGAACGCGCTTTTGCCCGAACATAGCTATGTTTAAAAACTTTTGGCTTTTCATATTTACATCGAGCCCTCACGCTTAAATACCGACACAACCGTTTTAAACAGAATCTTTATATCGAGGATGATTCTCCACTCGCGAATATATTGTGTATCAAGCTTTACAACTTCCTCAAAATCGGTAATTTCGCTTCTGCCGCTGACCTGCCAGAGTCCTGTTATACCGGGTTTAATTGCAAGGCGCGCGCGGTGATGAAGCTCATATTTGCCCCATTCGTCAAGTGTAGGCGGTCTTGTGCCCACCAAGCTCATATCGCCCTTCAGAACATTGAAAAACTGAGGGAACTCGTCAATCGACAAAGCTCTGAGCCAGCCGCCCAGACCTTTTTTTACAGTTCCGTCTGAAAGAACTTTACAGCCGATTATACGCTCGTCGTGTTTGATTTTGAACATCATGCCGTCTTTGACTCGATTTTTCTTCACAAGGTCCTTTTTTCGTTCCTCCGCGTCGGTATACATAGTTCTGAATTTATATAATTTGAATTTCTTGCCGTTTTTTCCTACTCTTATCTGTTTAAAGAATATCGGCCCGGGGGATTTGATATAAATCAGCGGAGCAACAAAAATAAAGAGTATACCCGTCATGATACAGCCGAAAATTCCTCCCAAAATGTCAGCAAATCTTTTTACAAAAAGCTGCCACGCGGAAGCGTAATTAAGGCTTGTTGTCAAAACGGTAAATCCGCCGATTTTTTCAACCATCTGACTTTTTTGGTCTACTTCTTCGGTGTCAAATATACGCGTATGAATAGCAAGTCCCATTGTTTCAAATTCGCTGATAAGCTTTGCGGGATAGTATTCGTCGCGCTGGAAGTCAATGAATACCTCGTCAACCCATCTTCTGCAGACATAGTCCGCCGCGTATTTTTCGTTGGCTACAACTTCAATGCCGCTTATCTTCTGACCTGTCATATCCTCGTCGGATATAATAAGTCCCGAGATATTAAAGCCCTCGGTATCACCCTTAACGAGCTTTTTAATCGTGTTCTCGGCATTAACCTTTGTTGTAACAACGAGCAGAGAACGGGTTTTTCTGTTCTTCATTCTTGCTTTGATTACGTTCTTTGAAACAGCTCGCGCCGTGTAGCTGAGAATCATAAAAATAATAAGGGTAATCAAAGACCTGTTTCGTATACCCTTAATAAAGCTCTCGCCCAAAACATAGTAGAAGAACAAAGCTACCAGGAATACCAAAACGGAATATGTAATCACACTGACCATTTCCTGCCAGTATCCGCGCTCAAGGATTTTGCTGTACGCCTTCGAGAACACGGATACCAACACAGCTGTTACATTCAGAATAATTATTAACTTGTAATAATCCTCACCCGGCATATTGTAGGAAAGAAAGTGTCGGGCAATCAGATATGTGAATATAAAGGATACATTTATACAAATAATATCCTGTATCAGGAAATAAAGGCTCTTGAACAGACCTCTTGTTCCTTTTTGGTACATAAAAGTTCCGCCTTATAATTTGCTTTGATTAATAAACCTGTGACCTGTAGTAACCCGAGCGTCGCGCTCTGTAAAGGTAGTAGCCGCCCTTTGCTGTTTCAAGAGTCGGTATCTGGTTGATGATAATACCCAGAATCTTCGCGTTGTTTCGCTTGAGAGTATCAACAGCCTTGTTAAGCTCGGGATATGTTGTATCCTTATGCTTGGTAACAAGCACAATACCGTCGCTCAGATTGATTAACGGAATAACATCAACTACCATATTTACGGGAGGAGTATCAAACAGAATATAATCGTACATCTTCTCAAGTTTCTCAACCATCTGCTTCATACTTTCGCTCGAAAGAAGCTCGGACGGGTTGGGAGGAATAGCGCCGAAGCTTACAATATCGAGGTTGGGATTTGCGGTGTGAGCAATAACCTTGTTCAGTTCACATTCGTCGCTAAGGTAGTTTGCAAGACCTTTTTCGTTTTTGATATCAAAGAACGTATGGACTGTCGGACGGCGAAGGTCGCAGTCGATTATCAAAACTTTAACATCAACCTGCTGTGACAGCGCGATTGCGACATTGACAGCAGTTGTGGTTTTTCCTTCACTTTTATATGGACTTGTGACAATTACTTTTCTGCAGCCTTTTTTTATAATTGAATAAACGAGATTTGTTCTCGCTTTTTTGTATGCCTCTGTAACCTGGAATCTGAGAGCGCGGCTGCGCTTTTCGTTATTTTTCTTAGCCATCTTTTTCCTCGCTTTCTTCCTGATCGGGATTTAATTCGAGAATAATTTTCTGTCCCGCGAAATCGGGAATTGCCGATAAAATAGGAATAGAATTAATCTCTGTGATGTCGGGATTATATTTAATCTTATTATCAAGCGCTTCTCTGGCGAATACATAAATAAGAGCGAGAACAAAACCCATACCAGCCGCGACAAGTGTGTTTCGTGTAACATTCGGCGATGAGGGAGTGGTGGGTATTATCGCGTTATCAACTATACGCAGCTCTGTGTTATCCTTGAGCGAAGAAATAACTCCGGGCGCAACGTCGGCGATGCTGTCTGCTACCAGCTTTGCCTCGGTCGGAGTTTTTGCCGAAACGGTTGCCGAGAATACTTCTGTCTCGTTATCTTCATCACTGTAGAATTCAACCATTGATTTCAGTTGGTTTGCCGTGTATTTACCGTCAAGGTTTTCGGCAAGTTTTTCGCTGAAATTGTTAGTCTTAAGCATTGAAATGTATGTTTTAACCAGTGACGTAGCAAGGTTATGGGCACTCAAATCGCTGTATGAGTTATCACCCTTAACAGAAGTCTCAACATACAGTTTAACTGATGCCGTGTAGGTTTTGGGAATAAAAAGTCTTGAATAACCGAAAGCTATTACGCCGAACAGAATTGATGTTACTATCATAATCCACAATCCCTGTTTGAATATCTCGAACAGGTCCTTCAGCGATATCTCATAACCTTCTTTTTTCTCAACGTTATTCATAAGAATAAACACCTCTTTTTATAAAATTCCATACATATACAGATTAATTGTACTACAAAACAAAACTTAATGCAACATTTTTTAACATTTTAGAACAGGAAAATCTTTCTTTAATAATACTGATATTTAGTATCGTTCAAATTCTTTACTTTTATTTTTCACTATGATATAATTGTTATGTTTGATTTACGATACAAGGAGGTTTTTAAATTGAAAAAGCTTTCTGCTGTAACAGTCGCTTTATTTCTGGTGATTATTTCCTGTTTTTCGGGTTATGCCGCAGGTATAAACGCCGCGGAACAAAGCGTACTGAGCAATATGCGTACCCCCGCAAATATGAACGGTCACAAGGTCTATGTTCCCGCCGCTTATATAAATCAGGCTGAGGCCCACTTCAATACAATTGATATGACTCAGCAGCAGGCGGACACAATAAACGGGATAATCTCACAAGGACGCGCTTTTCTTGAGGGCACGGGCAAAAGCAATATCAAGGATCTGACATCCTCACAAAAACAAACTCTGCTCTCCTATGCAAGCAAGGCAGCAAACGTTCTCAAACTCACCGCTGTAGCGGGTTCTGACGAAAACAGAATCAAAATCATTACTAAAGACGGTACGGTTATCGTCGATGAAAGCAACAATATTATTAAAACAACGGGATATTCTTCCTTACTAACCCCTGTTCTGGCAGGTTCGGCGCTCTTTATCGCGCTTGTTTGCGCTTCGGCAGGTCTGATAATACTGAAGAAAAGAGAGCTTGTATATGAAAAAAACTAAGACTAAGAACAGCAGAGCTCTCAAACGCAGAAAAAAGTTCTTTAAAGGGCTGAGACATTTTCTTCTCATTCCTGTTCTGGTATGCGTGCTTCTGTATGGATTCATTTTCACGGCCACAATGCCCTTTATGTCCGATATCTTTTCAATAGGAAGTATGTTTTTGCAGAATGAAGACGCAAACTACTCTCGTTCATACGAAAACATTTTTACTCCCAGCGATAATACGGGCGATACCGTAAACGCCGACGATGTTGACTATCCGTCAATCGACAAACAGTTCGGCACGCTGAAAATCGAAAACCGCGGTGTAGACGCCAAGCTTTTCTTTGGAGACGGTTCTGTTGCTCTGCGCAACGGCGTCGGAGTATATGCCGGAAGTTTTATCCCCGGCTACGGAAAGACCATCCTTATCTCAGGTCATAACAATACATATTTCAACGGTCTTAAAAATGTCAAAAAAGGCGACATAGTTAAAATCAGGACGAGCTACGGCAACTACGAATACCGTATCAATAATACAAGAATCGCGAAAGCCGACGACAAATCAACCTATGACCTGAACGCCGAAGAAGAAAACCTTATTATGTATACCTGTTATCCTTTTGATGAGCTCGGACTTACGGAACAGCGTTTCTTTGTATACGGCGAAAAGATTTCGGGACCCGCAATTGTGGGCATTTATGAATAAGGACGGTGCCCTATGAAAAAATTCTTTAAAAATCTTTCCTTAAAAAAGGTTCTGTACGCTGTTCTTACGTTCATTATGGCGGTATGTATTATTTTCTGCTCATTCGCTACGGTAATACGTATCACCTTCTTCAACGGAAGTTTCCTTTCGGATACACTCAATTCCTCGCAGTACTACAAGGATTTGTGTGTAGAAATAACCGAAAATCTCACCGACCTCGGCGACGCCTCGGGTCTTGACAAGGAGTTTTTCGAGGGTTTTGTCAACGAAGTTCTCGTCCGCGAGGATGTACAGACATATATTACTGACTTTTACGAAGGAAACAAACTCAAGGTCAACACTTCAAATTTTGACGAAAGCCTGCAAAACGCGCTAAAAAAATACATAAAATCAAATCATATCAAAAGTGTGAACGAAGATAATTTGAACTATTTTTACGCTAACGCAAGCAAAATTTACTCGGACAGCATAAAAATTAAGTATCTGTCATCAATTCAGGATCTGATTCTTGACAAAAGCGGACCTGTTACAGTTGCTATCATTGTTCTGATTCTTATCATCGGAGCTGTAATTTGTGTGCTCATTTTCACAAATGAATGGAAGCACAAGGCGCTGCGCTATATTTTTACCGCTGTGAACTCCGCGGGACTTTTCCTGCTCACTCTGCCTTTAGGTGTATTTTTGTCGGGAGTAATCGGACATATCGCCATTATTTCCCGTTCGCTCAGCGATATGTATATATCAATCATCAATTCCGTACTCTCGGACTTAATTGTAATTTCGATTGTTCTCATCGTTGTTTCGATTGCTCTGTGGGTTATATACGGAAGAGTAAGAAAAAAAGCCACGATTTGACTTGTAATGACAACATAATCACCAATTATTTGTTTCTAGAATTGTGCAAAATGCCAATGGCATTTCAGTCAATATGATGATATAATCTATTATGTGTTGATATCAAATCCAAGGAGGATAAAACAAATGAAAACATCAAAAAGAATTTTAAGCTCTGTTCTTGCGGCAATCATCGTTATTTCCGCTATGGCAATCGGTGGTATTTCCGCATCCGCTGCGTCTCTGAAGGCTCCCAAAGGTCTTACGGTTACAAACGCGAACCATTCCCTCGTTATTAAGTGGGGCAAGGTTTCCGGCGCAAAATCATACGAGCTTTACAGAGGTACAAAGCTTCTCGAGACAGTTACAAAGACATCTGCGAGAGACTACAGTGTTACCGGCGGCGATACATATAAATATAAGGTAAGAGCTGTTAACGGTTCCAAGAAGAGCGCTTTCTCATCAACAGTTAAGAGCACTCGTATCAACTTCACTGTTATTACTTCTGCCGAAAACGTTAAGTCCGGTATCGAAATTAAGTGGGTTATGAGATCCGGCGTTACCAAGTATCTTGTTGAAAGAGGAACAGCTGGTAAGTATACATCACTCGGTTATACCGCAGACTTATATTACACAGATAAAACTGCTGTAGCGGGTACAAAATATACATACCGTGTTACAGGTTATAACTCAACAACAAAGTCTTCTTCACCGTGTTCAATGGGCGCTACAATCGCCCGTGTTGAGAACGTTACAGGCGTAAAGGCTATCAAGGCTGTTGATCCCAAGCAAAGACAGATTACAGTATCCTGGACAGGTTCAACAGGCGCTGATTCTTACAACATTTATCGTCAGAAGATTACAGACGAAGATTTTGTAAAGGTTGCTAACGTTAAGTCTACTCAGACACAGTTTGTTGATACCGATATAATCGCTAATCCTTCCGCTTATCGTTACTATGTAACTGCTTCTTGCGGTACTGATGAGTCCGTAAAGAGTACTGAAAGATTTGTTCAGACATACGGTTCCACACCCGCATACTTCGACGTTCCCACAGATGGCGTTCGTAACTATCATGTTCCGCTCGCGTTCAATGTTGGCGATAAGTACGAAGAAGGCAAGTATCTCACAGATTACTTCAGCTACAACGGTACATTTGATGTAACAATCAGAGAAGGCGAAGACGTTGTTTCTGTAGACGACAACGTAATCACAGCTAAGAAGGCTGGTACAGCTAAGGTTGTTATCAAGGTAACAGACGCTGTAAGAAACATCATTGAAGAGACTCTTCAGGATGACCTTGTAGAACTCCTTACAAGCCGTGAAGTTATTCTTGAAATCACAGTTGCATAAGAAGCACTAAATCTGAATAAAAAAGCGGGCGTAAATCTACGTCCGCTTTTCTTTATTTTTCCTATTTCATTTTATCTCGTATTGTGTTACAATAATAAAAGGTGATACTTATGAAAAGAATTGTATCTGTTTTCGCGGTGTTGGCGCTTATGATTACGCTTGCTGTGCCCGCTTCGGCGGTGTCAAAACCCGCAGCACCGAAACTCAAAAGCGTTTCAAACACTTCACGCGGAATAACAATCAAATGGAGCGCGGTTAAAAACGCGGAAAAATACCTTGTGTTCCGCAAAGCTCCCACAGTAAAATATAAAAAGATAGCTGCGGTCAAGACTGTTTCCTTTACTCACAAGAGCGCGGTATCGGGCAACAAATACACATATAAGATTTATGCCGTAAACTCAAAAGGCAAATCAAAGCCCTCAAACGAAAAGTCGATTACACGAGTAGGAACTCCTGCCGTTAAAACGGAAAACACGGCTTCAGCCATAAAAATCAGCTGGGGCAAAACCAAGAAGGCTACCTCATATGTGCTGCTCTACAAGAAAACAAGCGCAAAGAAGTTCCGTGTTCTTTATCGCGGAGCAAATCTGAGCTATCTTTATGACAACCTTGAGCTTGGCACAGAATATAACTTTAAGGTAAGAGCGGTTATCGGTAAGCTCCGCGGCGCTTATTCAACTGTCAAATCGCAGTTTTTCCTGTCGCGTCCGACAATCAGCGCGCGTGAACCCGAGAATATGAGAGGTATTGAAGTCGGTTGGTCGCCTGTAAAACATGCTGACGGCTATATCATCTACCGTTCGCTCAAATCTCAGAACTCATATAAACGAATTACAAAGGTTTTATCCTCTGCTGCTCATTATCTCGACACCGATGTCAAGAGCATTAACACATACAAGTATTATGTCGTGGCTTACGGCAGCGGATATAAATCCGCCAAGAGCAACGTTGCTTCCGAAATTTACGGTTATTTTGAGAGCCTCTCCGTACCGCTTACGCTTACTATCAAAAAAGGTGAAGTGTATAAGGATATCTACAACAAGCTCAATGATTACGGAGCTACCGTATTAATCACATGGAAGTCACTGACACCGAAAGTTGCCAAGGTCACCAAACAGGGTGTTATCACGGGCGTAAGCAAAGGCACGGCAACGCTTAAAGCGACAATTGACCCCGATGCCTTCGCTTTGATAGGCCGCGAAGAAATAAAAGAAGCAAAAACAGTCACAATTATAGTAACAGTCCAATGAAAACAGCTGTAATTTTAACAGGCGGAACAATTTTATGTGAAGAACAGTCGGGCTTTTTTAACCTGTCCGACAGTAGAAAGCGTGAAATCCTCTCCCTCATTCCGAACGGATTTGAGGCAGAGGTTTTCTCTCCCTATTTTATACTTTCGGAACAGCTCGACGGCGAGAACCTCTCCGCTTTAATCGCGGAGGTAGGAGACAGACTCAGCGAAAACTTCGACGGAATCATTATTCTGCACGGAACCGATACCCTACAATACTCCGCTGCGGCTTTGTCGCTCGCTTACGGTAATGCTGATACTCCGATTGTGCTCGTTTCGGCAAACTATGTTCTCAGCGACAACCGCTCAAACGGCAAAGATAATTTGAAATACGCTTTCCGCTTTTTGGAGCAAAGAATCGGCGGTGTGTTTGTCAGCTATCGCAATACAGGTGAAAAAGCTTCAATTTTCCTCGGCAATACGCTTTTGCCTAATCAGACATACAGCGATAAGCTGTACTCAACCTGCGGAGCGTACGGCTATTTTGAAAACGGCGAATTTATAAAGCTCGTCGGCGAGCTCAAGCCCGACGCATTAGGCAGATTTACTCTGAGTAAATATTCTCCCGTATTATGGCTCAGAGCCTCGGCGGGAATGACCATGCCCGATACAAATAAATACGGCGCTGTTCTGATTGAAACATACCACAGCGGGACTTTGCCGACCGAAAGTGAACAATTATCGCGCTTCTGCAAAAAGTGCGGTATTCCCGTTTATATTGTCGGCGTTTCCGAGGGCGCTCAATACGCCAGTGCGAAGCATTTTGACCGCCTTAACCTCAATATTTTGCCCCCGATTTCTCCTGTTTTCGCTTATATTGTGTTGTGGCAGAAGTACGGCCGTTAACCTTTGTAATACTAATTTAACCTCGAACGCTTGTTCGTTACAAAGTGTTACTCTTTTGTTTTTCTTTAATTCTTTATAGAATTAACCCTTACAGTTTGTCCATAGGGCAATTACATTATGGTAGATTTGTTGATTTACCGAGCGAAATGTTATAGAATATAGTTGCACACAAAAGAGGTGCACACTGCAATAAGCAGTTCACACAATTTCATCCAAAAAAATCAGCACAATCGAAGGATTGTGCTGATTTTTTGCTTTATATTCAACTTCCAAATATACGCTTTGCCGCGTCGACGCTTTCCTTCGCGTCCTTACAGTAGTAGTCGGCGCCGATGGCTTCGGCGTATTCTTTCGTGAGTACGGCGCCGCCGACAAGGAACTTACAGCTTTTTAGCTCGGGAGTATTGCGGACAAGCTTAATTGTCTCTTCCATACTGCCCAGTGTAGTTGTCATCAAAGCCGAAAGCCCGATTACTCTGATGTCCTGTTCAATTGCGGTGCTGACAATCAGCTCGGGCGCAACATCACGACCGAGGTCAACAACAGTGTAGCCGTAGTTATCGAGCAGCACCTTGACGATATTTTTGCCGATATCGTGGATGTCGCCCTTAACTGTGGCGAGAATAATTTTGCCCTTGCTTACGGGCGCGGCATCTGTTTTTGTCAGATAAGCCTTGATTACCTCAAAGCACGCTTGGGCAACGTTCGCGCTCTGAATCAGCTGCGGCAGAAAAATCCTGTCAGCTTCAAAATCAGCGCCCACCTTGTCAAGCGCGGGAATCAATTCGCCGTTGACAATCTCCATTGCGTCCTTCTTAGAGAGCATTTCCTTCGTAATCTCCGCGGCTTCCGTCTGCAGACCGCTGCGGATAGCTTCACCCAGTGTCACGTGGGCGCTGTTGATTACGGGTTTTTCCGTCTTAATCTCATTATAGTTCGCGATATAATCCGCGGAGTTTTTATCGATGTTTGAAAGAACCTTGAACGCTCTTATCGCGCCCATCATATCCTCGTCGTTGGGATTAATAATCGGCAGGTCAAGCCCCTGCTGAAGCGCCATCGTGAGAAAAATATGATTGACAAGCGGACGATTCGGAAGTCCGAAGCTGATGTTCGACACGCCGAGACAGGTTTTGCAGCCAAGCTCGGTCTTTACCCTGTGCAGAGCCTTCAGTGTTTCGCCACAGCCTTCCTGCTCAGCCGAAACCGTAAGCGTAAGGCAGTCAATATACACGTTCTGCGGATTGATTCCGTACTCTTTTGCTCTGTTAACTATCTTTTCGGCAATACTGAACCTGCCCTCGGCAGTCTTGGGTATGCCGTTCTTGTCGAGCGTAAGCCCTACAACGGACGCGCCGTACTTCTTTACAATCGGAAGGACAGTTGAAAGCGATTTTTCCTCGCCGTTGACTGAGTTTACAATAGGCTTTCCGTTATATACTCTGAGCGCTGCTTCGAGCACGTCGGGCTTTGTAGTATCAATCTGGAGCGGAACATCAACTACGGACTGTATCGCCTTGATTACGCGCACCATCATCTCTTTTTCGTCAATCTCGGGAAGTCCGACATTTACATCGAGGATATCGGCTCCCGCCTTAACCTGGCTGATAGCCTGGCTGAGAATATAGTCGATATTGTTGGTTTTAAGAGCCTCTTTAAACAGCTTTTTGCCCGTCGGGTTAATCCTCTCTCCGATAACACGCGGCTCGCTGATTTCGACCGCCGTTGTTCCCGAACAAACAGCCGTTGACCTTTTTAACTCAGCCTTTTTATAAACGCGGTTTTCGGTAACAGCTTTGAGCGCGCGGATATAATCGGGCGTTGTACCGCAGCATCCGCCGACAAGCTTGACTGTACCGAAACCGATTACTTTATCCATACATTCGGCAAAATCCTCAGCGCTTACATCATATGTGTTGCTGTTCGGGTCGGGCAGCCCAGCGTTCGGCTTTACGAATATCGGCAGTTCTGTCCAGCTCGTAAACTCCTTTACTATCGGCATAAGCTCGTTTGGGCCGAGTGAACAGTTGACGCCGAGAGCATCAACTCCCAGACCTTCCAAGGTGAGCGCCGCGCTCGCAACACTGACACCCGCAAAGGTTCTTCCGCTTTTTTCAAACGTCATTGACGCAACAACGGGCTTATCGGAGTTTTCCTTGGCGGCAAGCACGCCTGCCTTAAGCTCGAGAAGGTCGGTAAAAGTCTCAAAGAAAAGCACGTCGGCGTCCTCAGCCGCGATTATCTCTTCTTTAAAATATTGGTACGCGTCCTCAAAGCTCATTGCTCCCGCAGGCTCAATAAGCTGACCGATAGGGCCGATATCAAGCGCGACAAGAGCCTTGTCACCCGCGGCGATTCTCGCGTTCTTTATTCCCGCTTTGATAGTATCGCCGACCGAATATCCGCTTCCCTTGAGCTTGTAGCCGTTCGCGCCGAACGTGTTGGAGCAAATGATTTCTGTCCCCGCGTCAACATATTGACGGTGGATATCAATAACCGCCTCGGGTTTTTCGATGTTCAGAGCCTCGGGGATTTCGCCGAGCTTTAATCCGCTCTGCTGAAGCATTGTTCCCATAGCTCCGTCGAGGATTATGTATTCTTTTTTTAACAAATCATTAAAATTCACAGCGTGTGCCTGCCTTTCTGAATTTGCAGGTTCTATTTAGATTACAGCTAGCGCAGCCTTTGCGCTTGCTCTCTATCGGTGTATTGCTTAAACCGATAATCGCGGTAACCGATTTTGTAGGTGTGAGGATAGAATTTTCGTTTGTGCAGAGCCCGATTTTCCTTGGAGCGTCAAGAATTCTGAGAAACTCTTCCTGCAGGCTGAGCGGATAATCACCGTAACCCGGCGAAAATCTCCATGTCAGAAAGCTCTGAGGGTTATCGCTGATAATCAGCTTTTCGACCTCGCCGCATACCTGCTCAACCGCCGCGCTCGCCATAGCGTCAAGCACAACCGCCTTTGCCATATCGGTCACCTGAGCGGTTCGGATCAGTTTATCTGTTTCGCTGCCAAGTGTCGCGCAGAGCAGCACCGCTTTTGAACATCCTTTCAGATGTGCTTTGATACTCTCGCCGATAATCAAATCGGTGTTATCGGTATTAATCGTTATGTACAGATATTTGGGACTTGCCGCCTTGAGCAGTTCTTCTTCACAAATGTTGAGCAGCTCTTCCATCCCGGCATTCATAACAACTCTGCTGCCGCTGAGGTACCTGAGCGTCTCGTCCCTGTCAATACTTTTGAGCGTTATCATAACAGCTTGCCTACAGCCTCGGTTATACGCCTTGCCACATACGGATTATTCATAGTATAAAGATGAATTCCGCTTACGCCGTTGGCGATAAGGTCAACGCACTGGTCAACAGCATACGCGATACCGGCGTCTCTCATGGCTTCGGGATTGTCTCCGTACTTATTCATAATGCGTACAAATTTAGCGGGCAGAGACGCTCCGCAGAGCGATACCATGCGTTGAATCTGCTTTTTGTTGATAACAGGCATAATACCAGCCTCTATCGGTACGTTTATACCTGCCAGACGACAGCGCTTTGTAAACTCATAAAAAGTGTTGTTGTCATAGAAAAGCTGAGAGATAAGGAACTCAGCTCCCGCGTCAACTTTCTTTTTGAGGTTGATTATGTCGGATACTTCGTCCTTTGCCTCGGGATGAACCTCGGGATAGCACGCTCCCGCAATATGAAAACCGCCGAAGTTTTTGATAAACTCCGTTAGTTCGCTCGCGTATCTGAAGTCGGTTTTGGGAGGAACATCGGGCACAACGTCGCCTCTGAGGGCGAGCACGTTGTCTATGCTGTGTTCCTTAAACTGTGTGAGCACGCTTTCAACCTCTGAACGTGTGCTGTTTACACATGTAATATGAGCGATTGACTCCACATTATATTCATTCTTGATTCTGCTCGCGATAGCGCAGGTGTTATCGCTTGCCGTTCCGCCCGCGCCGTAGGTTACGCTGACATAGGCGGGATTAAGCGAGCACAACTCCTCAAGCACGCCGTAGACCGATTCTATAGGCGAGGTTTTCTTGGGAGGAAAAACCTCAAAGCTTAATAACGTCTTGTCGTCTTTATACATATCAAGGATTTTCATAAATATCACCAAGTTTTATGATAACACAAATAATAGAATAATACAATATATTTGACATTATACAAATTTGTGATAAAATTAGATTGATGTTTTTTACGGAGGACGACAAAATGAAATTATCTTTGGTTGTGCCTTGTTACAATGAACAGGACAACGTTGAATTATTCTATGAAGAATGTGTTAAAGCTTTTGATGGCAGGATTTCGGATTATGAGTTTGTATTTGTAAATGACGGAAGCGCCGACGATACGCTCGCAAAGCTCAAAAAGCTTTTCAACGAAAAAGCAGAAAGCAACATCACCGTAGTTTCCTTCAGCCGCAATTTTGGCAAGGAAAGCGCAATTTACGCGGGACTCAAAAACTCTACGGGCGATTATATTTCACTGATTGACGCTGATTTGCAGCAGCGTCCCGAGGTTGTCCTTGAAATGCTGGACATTCTCGAAAAAGAACCCGAATACGATTGCGTAGCGGCTTATCAGGCCGAACGCAAAGAGGGCTCTGTTATGACAGGCTTCAAATCGGGCTTCTATAAGCTCATCAATAAATTCAGTGAGGTTGAACTCCACGCCGACGCAAGCGACTTCAGAACCTTCTCCAGAAACGTTGCCGACGCAATTCTCGAACTCAGTGAGTATCACCGTTTTTCAAAGGGTATTTTCAGCTGGGTAGGCTTCAACACAAAGTTCATCCCCTACGAGGTTCAGGAACGCAACGCGGGCGAAACAAAATGGAGCTTCACAAAGCTCGTCAAATACGCGCTCGGCGGTATTTCTGCGTTCTCAACAAAGCCGCTTAACTTCGCGACCTACGGCGGTCTTCTGGCAACGATGATTTCGTTTATTTACCTGATTGTGGTTATTATTCAAAGGATATTCTTTAATAACGCTATAAGCGGTTACGCAACAATTGTTGTGCTCATCCTGCTGTTCGGCGGACTGCAGCTTTTCTGTATCGGTATTATCGGCTCATATCTGGCAAAAACCTATATTCAGAGCAAGAAACGTCCGATATATATTGCTAAAGAGATTTTAAAGAGATAAGTAAAAGCACCCTGAACGGATGCTTTCTTGTCAGTTTTTAATTCAATCCTCTTCGGGCAGGTAGGGATAAACGTCGCCGTAAGCTTCCTTTTGCGCTTCATCCGCAGGGGCTGAAGGTATCAGTCCCGTACAGTCATACGCCGAGGCGCTTGTGCCGTAGATATCCTCATCGAGATTAATCGGGTATTCCTCGTAGTCCTTGTCATTATTAACATTATAAATTTTCAAAACAAATCACCTCACCAATATTATGGCGGGGTGATTATCTTTTATTCTATCTGTCAAAAAATCTTACGTCCTGATATGTACAAATGTATCTCTGGCTCTCGTGGAATTTGCTGAATCCGTCGTCCATCAGCTCCGGATTATACATATACAATATGCGATGCTGGATTGCGTCCTTGTCCATATCAAAAACGTAGATAACCGCGTCTTTGACTCTCTGTGTAGGTGTTGTCAGCCTGCCCGTGTAATGATAGTTGTTAATAACAGCCTGTACGCTGGTGTATCCGTCAAAATACATTGCGTTCTTGACCGCCTGAGCAATCAGAGCCGCACCCGTAAATCCGCCCGAACCAAGCTCGCCCATACACAATTTTTCGAGCAGCTCTCTGTCTTTGTCAGAAAGCTCAATATGTCCGCAATAGTAGGACGTATCGGGACCGTCAACCGCGATAAGATAACCCGCGTTCCACTGAGCGCTGTGGCTGGCTTTGTTCTCAACCTTCGGCGCCGTAGCAAAAACCTGCGATGAAGTTTTCTTCTTGGTTTTTGATGTAGTCTTGCTTGAAGTTTTCTTCGCGTCTGACTTTGTGCTTGCCTTATCTGTCGAAGTGTTGGAAGCGTTGTTCTTTTTGATTTTGACCTTTGAGTTCGTGATTTTTTCGCTTGCGGTCGGTTTGGTCGGCTTTTCGGTTGCCGTATCCTCAGTGGCTTCGTCAGGCGTTGCGGGAACGGTGACTATTTCGCCGTTTGAAGTAGAGGTAACACATCCCCGCGAAGACGCGGGAATGATAACTAATATCGCGACAATAAGAATTATCACGATTAATATAATGTTTACCTTTTTTTCAAAAAGTTCTCTCAAATCAAAACACCTGTTCAGGGAATACTTTTATTATCCTTTAATCATACTGTCGTAAACCTTTTTGAAGGTATCGATAACATACTCCGCCTCGTCGTCGGTGATGGTTGAATTCATCGGCAGCGTAAGCTGATTTTTATGCATATTATAAGCGTAGGGGTAGTCCTTGATATCAAAGCCCTTGTTCTTATATGCCGAAAGCATAGGAAGCGGCTTGAAGTGAACGTTGCACATTACGCCGCTTTCAGCCATTCGGTTATAGAATTCGTTTCTGTATTCACTGTCTTTACCGAGGAATCTTACAAAATACAAATGACCGCTGCTGCGGTGGTTTTCTCCCCAGTGGTTAAGAACCTGAATATCAAGGTCCTTGAACGCCTCGTTATATCTCTTGATCAGCTCGTGACGTCGTGTGAGAATACCCTCGTATCTGTCAAGCTGGGCAAGACCGATTGCCGCCAGAACATCGGGCATATTACACTTGTACTGAGTATTAACCACGTCATATTCCCATGACGCGCCCTGGTTCTTGGCGAGGGCATCCTTGGTCTGACCGTGGAGTGACCAGAGCATATACTGCTTGTAAATCTTTTCCTCGTCTATTCTGCCTCTGAGTCTGTGCACAGCGGCACCGCCCTCAGCGGTAGTCATATTTTTAACTGCGTGGAAACTGAAGTTGCTGAAGTCGGCAATCTCGCCGCACATCTGTCCGTGCCAGCGCGCGCCGAACGAGTGAGCCGCGTCAGCCATAACAACTACGCGTCCGATAATCTCCTGCATTGTGCCTTCTTTGGGACGGAACTTCTCGCGCTGATTTCTGACAGCCTCAAAAATTCTGTCATAATCGCACACCACTCCCGCGATATCAACAGGAATAATAACCTTGGTGTGCTCGTTTATGGCGGCTTCCATCTTGTCGTAGTCCATCTCGTATGTGCCCGGCTTGCAGTCAATCATTACAGGCTTTGCGCCGACATGATAGACAATAGAACAAGTCGCTGTGTATGTATATGCGGGGAGAATAATCTCATCACCCGGGCCTACGCCGAGAATACGCAGTGTCATTTCCGCGCAGGAAGTCTGGGACGAAAGGCATACTGCCTGTCCTGTGTGACAATACTCTCCTATTCTTTTTTCAAGCTCTTTTGTTTTGGGACCTGTTGTAATCCAGCCCGATTCCAGAACCTCTTTAACCGCTTCAATCTCGTGCTTGCCGAGATCGGGAGGCGAGAACGGAATATTCATCATATCTTCTATTCCCCTCAAACTGAATATAGAATAATACACAGTAATTATACTACCATTGAATAAAAAAGTAAAGAGAAAAAATAACAGGTCACCCTAAGAGGCAACCTGTTCAAACTGGCTGTTGTACAGCTCGGCGTAAAAGCCGTTTTTCTTTAGCAATTCCTTGTGAGTACCCTGTTCGACAATATCGCCGTCACGCATAACAAGTATCAGGTCAGCGTCCTTGATTGTGGACAATCGATGAGCGATAATAAAGCTCGTTCTGCCCTTCATAA
Source organism: Ruminococcus sp. (assembly GCA_024690465.1). Lineage (GTDB taxonomy): Bacteria > Bacillota > Clostridia > Oscillospirales > Acutalibacteraceae > Ruminococcoides. The sequence goes on along the minus strand of JAILPC010000024.1, from coordinate 8,140 downwards.
GGTTGTTCATAGCGCGCTGAATGCGGCTTTCTGTGCGTGTATCGACACTCGAAGTTGCCTCGTCAAGAATAAGTATCGGGTTGTCAGCTAGAATTGTTCGGGCAATTGTGAGCAGCTGTTTTTGTCCCTGGCTGACGTTTGACGCATCTTCGTTGAGCACCATATTATATCCGTCGGGCAGAGTTCTGATAAACCTGTCGGCGTGTGCCGCCTTAGCCGCCGCGATAACCTCTTCGTCGGTTGCGTCAAGTCTGCCGTAGCGGATATTCTCCATAATCGTGCCGTTGAACAGCCATGTGTCCTGAAGCACCATTCCGAGCGCGTCTCTGAGCTCACGTCGGTTGAAATCCTTGACGTTGTGACCGTCGAGCCTGATAGCTCCTTCATTTACATCATAGAACCTCATCAGCAGCTTGACCATAGTGGTCTTGCCGGCGCCTGTCGGTCCTACTATCGCGATACGCTGTCCCTGTTTAAAAGAAGCCGAAAAGTCGCGGATAATAATCTTGTCCTCGTTGTAACCGAACTTAACGTGTTCAAATTCCACGTCGCCCTTAACTGTGCTTACGTCAACGGGATTTTCAACAGTCTGATCCTCTTCCTCTTCGCCGAGAAATTCAAAAACTCTCTCTGCTGCCGCTGCCATTGACTGCACCTGATTGATGACCTGCGACATCTGTTGAATAGGCTGAGTAAAATTCTTGACGTACTGAACAAACGCCTGAATATCGCCGATGTGGATAATTCCCTGGATAGCAAGCATACCTCCCGACAGCGCAACCGCCGCGTATCCGAGGTTTCCGACAAACATCGTTATCGGCATCATCATGCCCGAGAGGAACTGCGATTTCCACGCGCTTTTGTAGAGGATATCGTTTGTCTTTTCAAATTCCTCAACGGTTTCGTCCTCTTTGTTGTATGATTTAATAATCAAATGTCCGCTGTAGCTTTCTTCAACAATTCCGTTAATCTCGCCGAGATACTTCTGCTGGTCGCGGAAATGTTTCTGGGAAACTTTCACAACAGCGCTCAAAAGCCCGATTGTAATCGGAAGAATAACAACCGCGATAAGCGTCATCAGCGGCGAAATCGAGAGCATCATCACGAGTATTCCGACTATGGTACACAGCGATGTGATAATCTGGGTAATGCTCTGGTTGAGTCCCATTCCCAGTGTGTCAACGTCGTTTGTGATTCGAGAGAGCACCTCGCCGTATGTGCGGCTCTCAAAATACTTGAGCGGCATACGGTTGATTTTTTCGGAAATCTCCCTGCGCATACGATAACATATTTTCTGGGTGATTCCCGTCATCAGCCAACCCTGCACAAACATAAACACAGCGCTGATAACATAGAGCGAAACGGCAATCAGCAATATGTTCGCGATAGCGTCCATATCAATAACGCCTGTGCCCTGGATTTTCTTCATAAGTCCTGCGGCAAGCTCGGTTGTGGCGTTGCCCAGAACCTTAGGGCCGATAACCGAGAACACGGTTGACGCCGCCGCGGCAATCATAACCACCAGCACGGCAAATTTGTATCGTCCGATATATTTTACAAGCTTCCTGATTGAGCCCTTAAAGTCTTTTGCCTTCTCGACGGGAGCCATTCTTCCGCCGCCGTGAGGACCTCTTCTACGTGGTTCAGCCATTGTTCTCAGCCTCCTCTCCAAGTCCGAGTTCTTTTTCGGAGAGCTGTGATTTAGCGATTTCAAGGTAGGGCTCACAGGTTTTCAGCAGCTCCCTGTGAGTGCCGATACCCGCGATTTTACCTTCGTCCAGCACGATAATCTGCTCGGCGTCAACGATAGTCGATATCCTCTGCGCAACAATAATAACCGTGCTGTTGCTGACGCTCTCGGAGAGCGCCTTTCTCAGCTCTTTATCGGTCTTCATGTCAAGCGCCGAAAAGCTGTCATCAAAAATATATATCCTCGGGGCTTTCGCGATAGCACGGGCGATTGCGAGTCTCTGCTTTTGTCCGCCCGATACATTTGTTCCGCCCTGAGAGATTTCGCTGTTGTATCTTTCGGTTTTTTCCTCAATAAATTCAGTTGCCTGAGCGATCTCAGCCGCTCTTTCGATTTCGCTGTCGTCAGCGTCGGTCTTTCCGAAGCGCAGATTGCTGGCAATTGTACCGCTGAAAAGTATACCCTTCTGCGGAACATATCCGATTTCGTTTCTGAGCGACTTCATAGTCAGCCCGCGGATATCATTGCCGTCAATCTCGATTGACCCCTCAGTCACATCATAGAGCCTCGGGATAAGATTGACAAGTGTAGATTTGCCGCTACCTGTACTTCCGATAATCGCCGTAGTTTTACCTGGACAAGCCCTGAAGCTGATGTTGCTGAGCACGTTTTCCTCAGCTCCGGGATATCTGAATCCAACTTTTTTGAACTCAACAATTCCGTAGTCCGTCTTTAAATCATACGCGTTTTCAGCGTCGGTGATTGAGGATTCTGCCTTGACAACCTCGTCAATTCTCCCTGCGGCAACAACCGCTCTCGGAAGCAGTATCGACATCATCGTGAGCATCAAAAAGCTGATGATAATCTGCATAGAATATGTGATGAACGCTGTCATTTCGCCCACCTGCATATTTCCGTCGTTGATATGTCCCGAAGCAACCCACACGATAAGCACCGATACGATGTTCATCAGAAATGTCATCAGCGGCATCATAAATGTCATAACACGGTTTGTAAACAGTGTGGTTTTTGTGAGCGCCACGTTCGCCTCGTCAAAGCGTTTTTCCTCTTCTTTTTCACGCACAAAAGCACGGATAACGGGAATACCCGTAAGTATCTCGCGCGATACAAGGTTGATTTTATCAACAAGCGTCTGCATGCGCTTGAATTTCGGCATGGCTATGAACACAAGCGTGAGCATAGATACCATAATTGCAATAACTGCCACGGCGATTACCCATGCCATCTGAGCTCCCGTGCCCGCAACCTTGATAACGCCGCCTATGCCGATAATCGGTGCGTACAGTACCATTCTCAGCATTATTATCATTACAAACTGAATCTGCTGTATATCGTTGGTTGAACGCGTGATGAGCGACGCCGCGGAGAATTTGTCAATCTCGGTATTTGAGAATCCTATTACTTTTTTGAATACATTTGTACGCAGAGTTCTGCCTACTCCCGCGCCTACTCTGGCGGCGAGAAGTCCCACAAGCACAGAAGCCGCTGTAAGCACAAGCGCAATCAGCACCATTTTCAGTCCCGCGAGCCACAGGTAATTTGTCTGTATTGTGTCCACATCCACACCCGCGAGTCTGTCCATTTCAACGGCATAGGCTTTGCCAGAGCTCATCATTGTGTCCGTGCCCAGAGCGTCAATCTGCTTTTTCATCATTGCGCGCATTGACTTGAGCATTTCGTCAGCCTCGTCGGACATCTGAGTCATTGTCGCTATAAGCGGACGCACATCAGCGCAGTCAACCTTGACGATCTCGCCGTTTTCGTTCTCCTGCTCAATCGTTTTGTGCTTGAGGTTTTTCACATAAACGTCGGGAATTTTCTGACCGTTTGTTATTTTTTCTATACTCGAAACAGGCAAACGCGATAACTGATAGTCCATCATAATCGGGATAATCAGCTCGTCATCAATCTTTTTGAGCTTGTTGTCGTCGGAAATAATCAGCGTATAGTATTTCCCGTCATCCTTATAAGCGGACGCAAAATCTTCAGCCTCGCTATCTGTCATAAACAGCTCGGCGTATTTATACTCATCCGCTGTGATTTTTTCGGGCAGAATGTGCTCAACTCCACAGTTCTGTATACCCGTGTCAATAATATCTGAGGTATACTGAGGCAGAGCCAGATCGCACCACGCCTGCACACAGAGCAGCAGGCCAATCAGAATCAGCGCCTTCCAATGCGGAACAAGGTTCTTAAAAAGCTTACCCATCACGTTCTCCTTTCTTTGTAATAACCTTTCTAATTCTACCCCTATATTCAAAACAAATCAAGAGTTTTTTACGCAAAGCTCAGGGGAGACCGAGACGGTCTCCCCCTGTATTATAGTTAAATTATTAGGCGCTGACTTTATTCTTTGTTGTTTTGCCGATTTTTGTTGCGTTTTCCTTGAGCAGCTCAACCGTTTTTTTGTATGTGCTTCTTATCGGATAATCCGCAAAGTCATTTTCAAAGGCGTAGTCGTCTGTTCCGCCGTATTCTAAGTTAACATAACAAACGCCTGTGCCCGAATCCTCTCCGTATTCCAATATATCGCTTCTCAGCGCCTGAACGAGCTCGATACGCTTATCCTTCGTTTTAAACGAGCTGTCGTCAAGCGCGTATGTTTCACCGTCTATCTCAAACACCGCGTCGTAATCGTCATATTCTTCACTTTCATAGTCGTTTGTATCTTCGTCGTAATCATAGTCGAAGTACAAATCGGTTATGTACTCGGGGTCAATAAGGAACAGAGAATTTGTATAGTAAGAGTAGGTTTTGCTCTTTGTGAATTTGATTTCGCTGTCCCAGTATTCCCCGTAATCTCTCGAAACGGTCATTCCGTTTTTGAGCTTATATTTAAATTTAACAGCACCTCCGTTTAAATCATCCATAAGGATGTCATAATTGTCAAAACTGTTATTGCCGAAGGTAAGCTCCGCAATCGTTTTAGTATGGGTTTTGCAGTATGCCAGAGCTTCCTTGTGACCCTCGATACATTCCTCAATCTGCTTTTTGCCTGTGATTGTGCCGTCAATCACGTTTTTGCCGTCAACAATAACCTGCTTGTCGCCTATAAGGCTGACGCTCTCAACCTCGTCCGCGTCCGGAACGTAATTCTCGTAGCCGAAAAGCCCTGTCAGAAGCACAGTTATCATAACCGCAAAGCAAACGCCGAGCGCCGCGTAGGGTATCATTCCCCAGCCAAAGCGCTTAAAGCCCTTGGCAAAGATAATCTGGAACACAAAGTACGCTATAAACGAACCCATAATCCATCCGATAATGAACGCAATCTTGTCAAGCTTAATCGCACTGAATACAATACCGAAGAAGTACGCCACAACCATACCCACGGCAAAACTGACGAGCACTTTTGTAATAATCAGCGGAGCCTTGAACGCGAAATGCGACTGCGCACACTCAGCTTTACGCTTTGGCAAAATGAAGAAACACAGTACTCCTAAAAGTACAGTCAATCCGCCCCAATACGCGGGGTTAATCGACCACACTGATGTGTAGGGCGACAACGCGCAGGTGAAAAATTCGTTAATTTCTATAGTGTAGCCGAACAGGAAGCTGCCGGGGAGCACCTGCACAAGCAGAGCCGCAATCGGATACGCCGCATTGATTATGAGATAAGTAAGAATTTTGTCGACTGTCTTCCCGCAGCATACCGAGAGAAACCCTAAGAACACAGCGTTTGTAATCAACCCGACAACAGCCTCCAACAGCATATACCACAGGTTTTTGTCCGTCGCTTCCGCTTCCGGCATACCGAATATCCAGCCCATTTCAAAAAAGTTGGTCAGCGTTCCGCCGTTCATAATCGAGAGGAACGTGATAATCAGTATAACGGGCAAAGCGCTCTGAACTATAACCGCCGCGAGCTTAGAGAAGAATATCGTCCTCCTCGACGCGGGCAGCGCGCCGAACATATCTGTTTTGCGCTTGTCATGCAGATAGCTGAATTCCTTTATCGAGAATACAAACGTGAACACGAAACCGAGCAGCATAGTGAAGAACAGTGTGAAATACGACGCGGCTTCCCACACGCTCGCGTCCAGGTCGGTCTGCAGGGTTATTCCAAGAGCGAATACGGCAATAACCGAGCAGAAAAACGTTAGAAGTGATAAATAAATTATCATCGTGGTTTTACCTGTATAAAGACTCCACAGAAAGAAAGACTTACCCTGTCTGAACTTAGAGAATGTTGTTGATGTCATATCCTGCACCCTCCATTTCGTTGATAAATACTTCCTCAAGTGTGAGAGGAAGCGCCTCCATAAAGGCAGGCTCAAGCGCCTCAAGCCGCGGCATAATCTCGTTGAAATCGCCCTTGATTGTAACGTTGAAAAGATTTCCTCGCCTGCTGAGCTTTACAACCTCAAACCCTTCAAATATATTCTCTGCAACCTCGTCGGTGAACGCAATCTGAACTTTATGGATACCGAGCTTCATATCGTCGAGCTCGCGCTCCATAACGACACCGCCCTTGTGCAGAAGCCCAACGTGGTCACATATATCCTCGAGCTCGCGAAGGTTGTGCGAAGCAATCACAACCGTCATATTGTTATCAGTAACATTTGTAATTATAATTTTCTTTACTAGCTGACGAACAACAGGGTCAAGCCCGTCAAAAATCTCGTCGAGCAACAGATACTTAGGCTTGGTCGACAGTGCCAAAATGAGTGCCGCCTGCCTCTGCATACCCTTTGACATATTAATTACAGACTTTTTCCTGTCAACGGGAAATGTCGAACACAGGAATTTGTAATACTCCTCGTCCCAGTTGGGATAAATCTGACGATATATGATAGCCGTGTTCTCAATTGTGCTGTTGTTATAAAAGTACGGAAAATCGGGAACGAAAAAGCACTTAGCCTTAACCTCGGGGTTCTCATATGTCGCCTCTCCGTCGATATCAACCGAACCGCCGTCAGGCTCAAACACTCCGCTGATTGTTCTGAGCAGTGTTGATTTACCCGAGCCGTTTGAACCGATTAATCCGAAAACCGTACCCGAACTGATGTTAAAACTCAATCCGTCCAGCGCAACAATGTCGCCGAATCGTTTTGTCACATTGTTAATGATAATCATTTTCACTCACCCACCTTTCAACTATTTCCATAATCTCCTTTTTGGTTACTCCTGCCGATACGCTGTTTTTAACCTCTTTTTCAAGCCTGCTCAGAGCGAGCTGTTTTTCAGCGCTCTGAACGCTTAAATCGGGGGAGATAAACGAACCTTTGCCAACGGCGGAACAGATATATCCGTCCGCTTCCAGAAGCTTATACGCCTTAGCAACCGTGTTCGGATTGACAGACAATTCCGTAGCTAAGGCTCTGACAGGAGGAATTTTATCGTTAGGCTTCAGCACGCCTGCCGAAATCAGCCGAACAATGTTATTATAGAGCTGCTCAAAAATCGGCACGCGCGAAGATAAATCCAAGCTGAACATTGTGCATCCCCTCTCTCTTAATTGTATTATTATAGCTAGTACAATTAATATAATACATTAACGCCATTTTGTCAACCCTAAAAATGAAAAAGGAGACCTTTCGGTCTCCTGTGGTTTAAAAGCTTATCTGTCGCCTTTTGTACGGATTGTGATTCCGAACTCTTTGGCGTGCTCAAGATATTTGTCAAACTGTTTCTTCTTAAACAGATTTTTATGCTGGAATTCCTGGTTGTCCTCAATTATAAGCTGGTCAATACCATATGGGTCAACCCTGCGTGCTCCGCAGCCCGCTAAACTTACAAAATACTCTCCGCCGTCAGTCTTGACAGTTGCATTCATTCTGTATATATTGTTGCTCTCGCGATATATCGTGAAATCTTTAACCTCAACGGATTTACCGACATAAAACTTATTAACTCTGTCAATCTGCAGGTCAAGAGTCTTTGTGTTATCAACAGCGGTGGGCGTAAACAAAACTTTAAGCCCATTCTCAGTATCGAGCGCTTTTACTGTGTCGTTAAAAAGTTCCTCAACCCTGTCTGTGTTATGGCTGAAAAAAATTCCCATGCAAACAAACAGCGCGATTACCAGTAATATACTTAATATTATCCCTATTTTTGCCTTCATAATAATTCCCTCTTTAATCAAAACTATTCATATTATATACCAACTGAGAATTTTGTCAATAAAAGCAATAAATAAAGCGCGCGCAGCGTGCTACTGAGCGGGTAATAAAAGTTTTTTGTTCGATAGGAGATACCGTAATATCAATGCTTAGAAATATTACTTTATGTATAATCATTTTATACAGTTTGGTGTGCGTTCTTATCAAACAAAAAAGCACAGCCAAAGCTGTGCCTGTGTTGCTAGCACACTGAAAACTGAATAAAGAATTGGAAAAGGAGAAGATTAAAGAAACCAAACAATCTTTAACTATCAACTGTTAATCGTTAATCGTTAATTAAATTGTGGTCAAGCCCTCGACCTATTAGTAC
>JAILPC010000042.1 GCA_024690465.1 Ruminococcus sp. | reverse complement strand
CTTGACCATACGCCGCCCATGTTGCCTTTATTTCCGCCTGACCAGCTTGTGATAGTATAAAGCGTATTATCTACGGTAAGGTCTTCGGTTTGATTCCATTTGGAACTCCAACCCGCGCTGCCGTTAGGGTCACATCTTACGAAAATGACATTTTCACCTGATGTAAGTCCGTCAAATTTGATGTAGTTGCCTTCAGGTGTACCTGAAGTCCACTTTTCTCCGTTTGTCCAGGTATAGGCATAGAATACAGCGTTGCCGCTGTTGAAAGCAGACCCGTTGTCTGAACCTGAAGCGTCCAGATAAACCGCGCCGTCGCCTGTGCTGTTAGCGTCGGTGTCAGCGGCTGAAGCTGAAACGGCGAATACCGATAACAGCATAATAACCGCGAGAAACACGCTCGTTAATTTCTTAAAAGATGTTTTCATAATAAAACAATCCTCCTTCTAAAGTGACGCATATATTTATGCGCATATTTGCTATTTTATTGTACCATTTAAGAGGATTTTATTCTATTGGCAAAACCGCTAAATAAAGGATTATTTTTTAGGCACTTTGCTATGAGAATTAAGAAGAAAGAATTATGGGCGTGCTCTGCCCGCATCCGATTTATAAAGCTTTAATAGTTTATATCAATAATAATACAATCGGGTCGCAAAGTTCTCGGAAGATGGAAAGCTTTTCCCCGACCGCAATTCTTAATTCTAAACTCTTAATTCTAAATTAAAAAGGGCTGCTCTAGCAGCCCTTATACTGATTATTTAGCTTTAACCGTGATTGTTACAGTCTTTGACCCCTTTTTGTAAGCTGTGGTGCCCGCGGCTGTAACCGTAATTGTCGCCTTGGCGGTCTTGCCCTTCTTTATGCCGTTCTTGACTGTGACCGCGCCTGACTTTTTGTTGACGGAAATGAGCTTGCTGCCTGACTTCTTCTTGAACGTAACCTTACCCTTGGCGCCCGTGATTTTGAACGCCTTTGCTTTCTTGAAGGTTGTATTCTTTGCCTTTGCCTTTACCGTCAGCGCCTTAGCTTTAACCTTGAGAGGGTTGTTTTTCTTTGCTACGGTAATCTTTACGGAAGCGCTCTTGCCGTTGTTCTTAGCTGTTATTGTAGCTGTGCCCGCCTTAAGACCTTTGATTGTAGCAGCTTTGCCGTTAATCTTGATAACCTTAACGACAGTTGCGTTGCTTGAGGAAAACGCGGTATCATTGTCGGAAGCGTTCGTAACTGTGGCGGTGACAGTTGTTGTTGCGCCTACATAAATCTTAGCTTTAGCGGCTTTAACAGTGACTTTAGTCTCGGGAGCAGGCTGTGTGGGAAGAACAGGGTCGTCGATATAGACAGAACCCGCGACAGTGTCAGCCTTTACGGTTGCCCCGTCGGAAATGATTGCGTCTAAAGTGTATTCGGCCGTAAGGCTGTTGAGCTCCTCAACGTTGAGAGCAACGGTTGTTTCGCCTGACTCAGCAAGAATGTTGAATGTTACTGTGAGGAATGTGGTTTCCATTGTGTAATCAATGACGTTTTCGCCGTGTGTGTCGTTGAATGTGAACTTGTCGGCGAGTTCCATGTTGTAAACAACGCCCGAAAGCTTGCTGTCAAAAGCTACATTCTTAACCTCAAGAACAGAGTCGTCATATGAAACAAAACCCTGAATATTCGCGAAAGCCTGAGTTGCCGTCATTGCGAATCTGACTGTTACAGTGGAAACCTCCGCTGTATTGAACGCTTTGCTTACGGGTTCGCCGCCGAGGCTGCTCGTTGAAGTAACCGTGAGAGATGTGTTGGCAGCTGCGGGAGTTTCGTCAGCGTAAACGCCGATAACAGCGAAAGAAGCAAGTATTAAAACCGCCAGAAATACGGCTGTAAGTTTTTTGAAGCTTTTCATAAAAATTCTCCTTTAATTTTTTAGTTTATCAATATTATTCTAACAAAAAACACGTGTCAATTCTATTGTGAATGTGTATAAAATTAAAGTCGGTTTTTTGTCAACTATATCAAATTGAAGTGAATCAGAACTCACAGAAGCTCTGTATGTATTTTCTCAGCGGTCCCGACATAATCGCGTCAATCTCATTAGGCTCGTCGGGGAGCACAATCAAAAGCTGTCCGCCCTGACGAATGAGGTAGCCGTCGTGAGACGACAGCGGGTTTCGGAGCTTTTTGAGATCGTCGGGAGTTTTTGTCGCGAGAACCTTTGAGAGCACGTTCTCGATACTGTTTTTGTCGCCTGTGAAACCGCCTGTGACAAATACCACGTTTGTTTTTTCAAAGACGTCAATCACCAGCTCGCCGAGCTTTTCGGGAGATGTGGCGAACCGCGAGGTCTGAAAGTTGAGGTCGAGTCCGTTAAGCGACTTTTTCAGAGCTTTTTCGCAGAGATTTGTTTTTGTTGAGTAATAAAAAATCAGTTCACAATTCATACTTTTTCCTTAACATTCCTTATCATCTTTACTCGTCGTCCTCGGGTTCTTCGGGAGTCTCAGACGCTGACGTCTTGCTCGAGGAGCTCGAGGGCTTACTGTTCGGTTTTGACGAGTTTGACTGCGTTTTAATCTTGCTTTTCCGGAAAATCGCCTTGATTTTGGTGTTCGCGGTTACCTTGAATTCCTTGGCGGTTTTCTTGATGTATTTCGGCTTTTTGCGTCCCGAAATCTTCGCTTTCCATTTTTTGAACGTGTATTTGTTTCCGTCCTTGGTGAAGTCCTTTATGGTCGGGAGCTTAATCTTGGTGCCGCTGTTGACCTTTTTGTTTACGAGCGGCTTCTTTTCTGAACCGTAGATTTTTATCGTGTAGGTTTTGGGCTTCTTAACGCTCGATTTTGAGCTTGTCTTTGACTTCGTATTGGATTTTGACGAGGTCGAGGACTTGGTCGGCTTGGTTGTTTCGGGCTCAGTCGGAATTGTGTAGGAGGTGGGGAGCTGTTCGCTGCCCTTGCCTTTGTATGTGCCGTCATACCAGTCGAGCTTGCCCTTTTTGTATTCGTTGCGGAAGGTCGAGACGGTCGGTCTTGTTCCGCCGAAACGGCTGTAATAGCACTGAGGCCAGACGGCGCTCTTGTTGAGTGTCGCGGCGCTCGTGTCGACATTTTCGCTCTCGCCCTTGCGGCATTTTCTCGCCACGATAATTGTTCTGAAGTTGTTTCCGTTGCCGAACTCATAGGAGCAGGTGACGAGCGAAAGAATCTGGTCTTTTTCGTTGACGTTTACGGGACAGTTAATCAGCGAGCGGATTCTCAGGTTGTAGACGTAGTTGAGGAACTGGGAATCGTTCTTGAAGCTGCCGCAGTAGAAGTCAAAATATTCGCCGAGGGTTTCGTCGACGTTCGACTTGAAAACAGAGAAGATTTTGTATGTCTGGGTGCTGCCCTTGGGCGTGCTTATCTTTACAACGGGAGCGTTTTTATAGAACTTGAGGTTGCCCGAGTACGCGCCGTACTTGAGCAGATCGGCGAACATACTGCCGTCCTCCATATGGTGACCGTGTAGGATGACGTTTCTGCTGTCCATTCCCTTTTTGCTTCGCCAGTCCATAAAGATGCTGGTTGTGCCGCCCGCGTAGTACTCCTGTTTGTAGTTGCGCCAGAGATAGTACTGGTCGTCGGCGGTGTCGCCCTTGTGCCAGAGTATGGGATAGTCGATGTGGGTATCCTTGATTTTTACCCAGCCGACAATTTCTTTGTTGATTTTTTTGAGTTTTTTCCAGTTCTTTTCGGTGATTTTGCCGTTGTCCTTTGAGCCCGAGCCCTGCTGACCTTCGTAGAAGATGGTCTGGATTTCGCTGATTATCGCCTTGTTGTGCATGGGTATAAGGTAGATGTTCTGAATGAAGAAATACCCTGCCACAATAAACGCGCAAAGCGCCGTGAGCATAACCGTCTTGCGGACTTTCTCGCTTTTGGGGTCGCTTTTTATCGGGAAATGACGCTCAAAGAACGTGAGAACTCTGACAGAACGCTTCTGAAGGGAATAGCCGTCAGGGTATTCCTCTTCGTTGGAGCGGAATGTATCAAAAGCCTTTTCGGGAAGAACCGAAAGGACTTTTTCGTCCGCGTCGGATTGCACAAAAGCAACCTTTGCGCCCGTGTAACTGAACGTGTAGGCGGTTGTGCCGCCGCACTCAACGGGGAAAACGCGGGTTTTCCTGCGTTCGTAGGAGATTGTTTCAATCGGTTCACCCTTTTTGCGGAAGCCTTTCTTCCTGCCCCTGGGCGCTTTCTGGATTTTGTGCTCTCCGTTCGGGATGATAAAGGCGAATTTTGAGCGGAAAACCCGCTCCGCCTTATTGCCCTTTAAAGGCGCTGAAACAATGATGAATTCATACTTTTCCTTAACAGCCTTGTTCAGCTCACGCTCAAGTAGAAGCGAGCTGTCAAAAAGCTCCTTTACGTCAACGGAGTTCTCGTTTGTTCCAAGGACGCCGAATTTGTCTTTATATTCAGTTTTATCAGCTTTTCTGAGCTTTTTGGTGAGTGATAAAACCAGAATTTTCAAGGGAAGTCCTCCTGAAAAATTAAAAAATTAATTATTTAAAATTATACAAATAATAAAAACGATTAACTACTTTGTGTTTATGTAGGTGATTTTGAGGTTTTGGAGCGCGCGCTCAATCATCTCGTCGAATTCGCCGAGAACCTCAGCCTGTTCAACTCTTTCAAGCACGGGTTTTGTGCGCGGGTGCTTGGGTGTGAATACCGTGCAGCAGTCCTCATACGGCTCGATTGAGGTTTCGTATGTGTCGATTTTGTAGGAAATGTCGATAATTTCCTGCTTGTCCATACCGATAAGCGGACGGAATACAGGCAGATTTGCCGCCGCGTCGGTGCACATAATCGCGCCGATTGTCTGGCTCGCGACCTGTCCGAGGCTTTCTCCCGTAATAAGCGCCTGACAGTCCTTTTCGCGCGCTATGCGCTCTGAAATTTTCATCATCAGCCTGCGCATAATGATGGTGAAGAGCTCCTCGGGACACTTGTCGCGGATTGTCTCCTGGATTTCGGTGAACGGAACTGTGTACATATTCATATCGCCGCTGTACAGAGCGACTTTTTTCAGCAGTTTTACGACCTTCTGCTCCGCGCGCTCGCTGGTGTAGGGAGGACTCGCGAAGTGAATCGCCGTCAGTCTTACGCCGCGCTTTGCCATCATATACGCCGCGACGGGAGAGTCGAGACCGCCGCTGATGAGGATAGCCGCGTTTCCGCCTGTGCCAACGGGTATGCCGCCCGCGCCTCTGAGCGCCTTGCCGTGGATATACGCGCCGAAATCACGAATTTCAACGTTTACAACAAGCTCGGGATTATGCACGTCAACCTTGAGGTGGTGAAATTTCGACAGAATCTTACCGCCGACCTCACGGCAGATTTCGGGGCTTTTGAGCGGGAATCTCTTGTCCGCGCGCTTAGCCTCAACCTTGAACGTCTTTACGCTCTCGAGCTCGTCGGCGAGATAGTCGGGCGCGGTCTCGAGCACGCACTCGATTGTCTTTTCGTCACAGATTGCCGCGCGTGAGTAGGTGACAATGCCGAAAATCCTCGAGATATGCTCGCACACCTCGTCGAAATCCACGTCGTCGTCCTTTGGGATAACGGTAATCGCGGACTGCGACGCCTTGACCTCAAATGTGCCGAGATGGCGAATAACTTTTTTGATGTTTTTTATAAGTTTGTCTTCGAATTCCCTGCGGTTTAAGCCCTTCAGGACAATTTCTCCGACTTTTAAAAGCACAATTTCTTTCATATTTTTATATCCTCCGCGTCAAACGAGGGTAGCCCTCTCTCAGAATGATATCCCCCATACCATATAGTTCCTAACGCGCTTTACATCCTTCTTGCGAGTGTATTCAATCCTTCTTTAACTCCCTCAACAAGCGCGTCGATGTCGTCCTTTGTGCTCTCCTTAGAGAAGCTGACGCGCACAGCGCTGTCGGCGGTGTTTCTGTTCAGCCCCACAGCGCTGAGTACATGGCTCGGCTTGCCCTTGGCGCAAGCGCTGCCGCTCGAGACATAGACCTCTCTCTGAGCGAGGAAGTGGAGCATTGTTTCGCTTCTGATACCGGGCACCGAAAAATTGATGATGTAGGGCAGAGCGTCGTCGGGCGAGTTGATTTTAACGCCGTCAACAGCCCTGAGCTTTTCAAGAGCATAGGAGTTGAGCGATTTTACATATTCGAAGTTTTTGTCGGTTTCAAATTCGCTCACAGCCTGTCCGAAGCCCGCGATAAGCGGCAGAGCCTCAGTCCCGGGGCGGAGCTTTTTCTCCTGTTCGCCGCCGAAAATAATCGGCTTCGGGTGCAGACCTTTTTTGATGTATACAGCGCCCACGCCCTTGGGAGCGTGAACCTTATGACCGCTTACCGTCGCGATGTCAAGCCCGAGCTTCTTAGGCTTTACGGCGATTTTGCCGAACGCCTGAACGCAGTCGCTGTGTAGGATTGCGGGGCTTTTCTTGCGCTCGATTATCTTTTTGAGTTTGTTAATCGGCAGAACCGTGCCAAGCTCGTTGTTGACATACATAACCGACACGAGAATCGTCTTTTCGTCAATGGCCTCTTCAAATTGTTTCGCGGTGAAATGTCCGTTTTCATCAGGTTTTACGCGGATTATTTCAAAGCCGTTTTCTTCGAGGTGAGCCATAGCTTCCGTAACGGAGCTGTGCTCAACGGCAGTCGTGACGATTTTTTTACCGCGTCTTTTCATCCATTCGGCGGTGCCGAAAACAGCCAGATTATTTGCCTCTGTTCCGCCGCTTGTGAAGAAAATCTCATCCTCATTCACGCCGAGCTCACGGGCAATAATCCCGCGCGCTTTTTCGAGTTCGTGTTCGGCTTTTATGCCCAGACTGTGCAGCGAGCTCGGGTTTCCGAAATTCTCCCGCATCATTTCAACAACCTTGGCAGAAACAGTTGGGCTCACTATAGTAGTGGCGCTGTTGTCTAAATAGTGTTGCATAAAATTTTCCTTTTTGTTGTATTCCCTGTAATTATACTATATATAAAGAAAAAAATAAATAGGTTAATTATAAATAAATCGGCAAAAATATATATAATGCGTTCCCCGACAGGGGAAGCCTCAGGAGGTTTCTATGGACAAAAAAGAATATTCAAAAACAGTAAAAAAGAATTCGCCGAAAAGCAAGTCGCTCTCAAACTGCGCCAAGGCGTTTGTTGTCGGCGGCGCAATCTGTGCTTTGGGGCAGGGACTCACGGAGATCTACACCTCGCTCGGACTCGGCAGGGACGACGCGGGAACGCTGTGTTCGGTGTCACTGATTTTTCTCGGCGTCCTGATTACGGCGCTTCACATTTACGACAAAATCGCCAAGCACGCGGGAGCGGGCACGCTTGTGCCGATAACGGGCTTTGCCAACGCGATGGCGTCGCCCGCGATTGAGTTCAAGAGCGAGGGGATGATTACAGGTCTGGGAGCGAAAATGTTCGTCATAGCGGGACCTGTCATTGTATACGGCGTAATCTCCGCCGTACTGTACGGGACAGTGCTGTTTGTGATAAAAATGTTTTCATAACTTGCTTTTCGCTTTTTTGCACAAATAAATAAAATAATCTTTGTTGAAGGTTAATAAACTTTATATAACCGCCAACGACTCCGAGTGTTCCGTTAAAAGTGCAATTATTTTTGTAATTTTTTGGCGTTTTTCTCTTGACAATTTTACAAAGGTGTAATAAAATGATAGTCTATGATAATGGGGATTTCTCCGATTTTATTGATTTTTACGCTTGAAATTAAATAACGTATATTATCACAATGTTTTTTATTTGTCAAGCATAAATTTTTTAAAATTCTGAGGAATTTTCAAGTTAGAAAGATGTACAAAAAACCGTAATTTAAAAGGAGTGATTCGCCTATGGTTATTAAACCGGTGAAGTTTGGTAAGACTGAGCGAATGAGTTTCGCGAAAATCGATGAAGTTATCGATATGCCGAATCTCATTGAGGTTCAGAAAAGGTCTTATCAGTGGTTCTTGGAGGAAGGCCTCAAGGAAGTTTTCCACGATGTGTCGGGTATTACCGACTACACTGGCAACTTCGTACTTGATTTCCTCGATTATGAGCTGGACACAGAGCATCCCAACTACAGCGTAATCGAGTGTAAAGAGCGCGACGCTACATATTCCGCGCCGCTCAGAGTACGGGCACGACTTCTCAACAAGGAAACAGGAGAGATTAAGGAAAACAACGTGTTTATGGGCGATTTTCCGCTTATGACAGACAGCGGTACGTTTGTAATTAACGGCGCTGAGCGTGTTATTGTTTCTCAGCTTGTCCGTTCTCCGGGTGTTTACTACAAAATGGAGCACGACAAGACAGGTAAAGAGATGTTCTCATCAACCGTTATCCCGAACCGCGGCGCCTGGCTTGAGTACGAGAACGACGTAAACGACGTTTTCTATGTTCATATCGATAAGAACCGCAAGGTTCCGATTACAACCTTTATCCGCGCGCTGGGCCTCGGCACAGACGCTGAAATTCTCGACTATTTCGGCGACGACGCGCGCATCAAGGCTACTATCGAGAAGGATACAACAAAGAGCGTTGAAGAAGGTCTTTTAGAGGTTTACCGCAAGCTGCGCCCCTCGGAGCCTTCAATCATCGAGAGCGCCCAGATTCACATCAACAACCTGTTCTTTGACCCGCACCGATACGATATGTCGCGCGTAGGCAGATATAAGTACAACAAAAAGCTCGGCATTTCGGGCCGCCTTTCGGGCAGAATCCTCGCGGAGCCTGTTGCCGACCCGATTACGGGCGAGGTTCTTGCCAACCGTGACCAGACGGTTGACCGAGAGCTTGCGCGCAAAATCGAGAACGCGGGCGTTAAGGTTGTTTATGTGCGTGTTCCCGAGCGTGACAACAAGATTGTCAAGATTATATCCAACGGAATGGTTGATATCAGCGGTTACGTTGATTTTGACGCCAGAAAAGAGTGCGGCATAAACGAGAACGTTGTGTTCACGCTGCTGCAGGAAATCCTCGAAGAAGCGGAGAACGAGGAACAGTTAAAAGAAATGCTCCGCGAAAAGAAAGAGGAGTTAATCCCTAATCATATTACGGTTGATGATATTTTTGCTTCTATAAACTATATGAACTGTCTCGCTGAGGGCGTGGGCAACACCGACGATATCGACCATCTCGGCAACCGTCGTATCCGCTGCGTAGGCGAGCTTTTACAGAATCAGTTCAGAATCGGCTTTTCACGTCTCGCCAGAGTTATTCACGAGAGAATGACTCTCCAGAATCAGGACGTTGAGTCGATGACTCCGAACACACTTATTAACATTCGTCCCGTGACAGCGGCTATCAGAGAGTTCTTCGGCTCCTCACCGCTCTCACAGTTTATGGACCAAAACAACCCGCTCGCTGAGCTTACTCACAAGAGAAGACTCTCGGCGCTCGGTCCCGGCGGTCTTTCGCGTGACCGCGCGAGCTTCGAGGTTCGAGACGTACACTACACCCACTACGGACGTATGTGTCCTATCGAGACTCCCGAAGGTCCTAACATTGGTCTGATTTCCTATCTCGCTACATTCGCGAGAATCAACGAATACGGTTTTGTTGAGGCTCCTTTCCGCAGAATCGATAAGTCCGACAAGGACAACGTGAGAGTAACCGACGAGGTTGTTTATATGACAGCCGAGATGGAGGACGACTTCCGTGTAGCTCAGGCGAACGAGCCTCTCGACGAGGAAGGCCGCTTCCTCAACAAGAGAGTTGTAGGCAGACACCGCGACAGCTTTGTTGAGCACGCTCCCTATAAGTTCGATTATATGGACGTTAGCCCGAGAATGGTTGTGTCCGCGGCTACATC
>JAILPC010000195.1 GCA_024690465.1 Ruminococcus sp. | reverse complement strand
AGACCAGCATTGGTCAACCCTCTTTCGTACTATCTTAGTTATTTGCAGTAACATCTGCACTCACGTAGCGCCGTATACGAGACCCGTACGTACGGTGCAATGGGAGGTGGAGGGTTAATCCCCTTTGTGTCTACCCTATTTGCTATATTAACTTCTTGAGATACTCCATAAGCTCGCCGTATTCCTCAAACGCGGGCAGGTCGGGATAGTCCTTCTTTATCTGCTCGGTGCTCTTGAACAGGAAGCCGTGCTCAGCCTCGAGAATCATTCCGAGGTCGTTGTAGCTGTCACCGCCCGCTATGATGTCAAAGCCGATTGACTTGAGCGCCTTGACGGTTGAGAGCTTTGACTTCTCAACTCTCATCTTAAAGCCCGTGATTTCGCCGTCGTCCGCGACCTCGAGCGAGTTGCAGAACAGTGTCGGATAGCCGAGCTTCTTCATCAGGGGAGAAGCGAACTGAGTGAAGGTGTCGCTTATGATGATAACCTGACACATTGAGCGGAGCTCGTCGAGAAACTCCTTTGCGCCTTCAAGCGGGTCGATTGTCGATATAACGTCCTGAATCTCCTTGAGTCCGAGACCGTGCTCTCTGAGGATATTGAGCCTGTAGTTCATCAGCTTGTCATAATCGGGCTCGTCGCGAGTCGTTCTCTTGAGCTCGGGAATACCTGTGGCGTTTGCGAACGCAATCCAGATTTCAGGTACTACAACGCCTTCCATATCCAAACATACTATATACATTTTTAACTACCTTCCTTTTAATCAGTTTCTTCTTTTAATCAGTTTCTTTCGATTGCTTCTTCCAGAGCATAGGCGAGCTGGTCGGGACAGGATGTTCCTCTGCCGCCGCAGTCGATACCCTTGAGGCGTCTGACAGCTTCCTCGGCTTTCATACCCTTCACAAGAGAGCAAACTCCCTGCGTGTTGCCCGAGCATCCGCCGACAAAACTGCAGTTTGTGATGACGTTGTTGTCGTCAAGCTCAATGTTAATAAGTCTGGAACAAACTCCTCTGGGTGTGTATGTGTAAGTCATAATTGCCTCCGTAGTTTGAATTAAGAATATACTTATTACCTAATACTTAATACCTATTACCTAAAACTGGAGCGGGCGACGGAATTCGAATCCGCAACATTCAGCTTGGGAAGCTGACGCTCTACCGTTGAACTACGCCCGCGTATGTAACAAAAATTATTCTACTCCAATAAAAGTTCACTGTCAAGAAAAATTATTTGCAGATTTTTGTAGCCTTTTGTGATAAAATGTGTTATACTACACATATATATGTTATTTTTCAGGATAAAAGGAATGTCATTATGCCCGTAAGGATAAATTTAGGCGCTTGGAGCTCGGTCTTTGCCGTGCCGTCCTGTGTTGCGGACGAGCATCTGCGCATAGCCTCGCACAATCAGCTTAAAGTGCTTTTGTTTCTGCTCAGAAATAATGATAAAAATTTTACATATAAAGCTCTCAGCGACGAGCTCAGAATACACGAGGAAGACGTAAAAGACTGTATCTCGTTCTGGATTGACAGAGGAGTGCTCGCCGAGGTTTCGGGTGAGCTGGTTCCCGAAAAAGGCAGCGCTCAGGCTCAGCCCGAGCCCGAGCCCTCAGCGGATAAGCCCGAACCGAAGGTTGTCCTCAGCCGTCCGAGCAAGCCCGATATCGTCACCGCGGCTCAGCGTGTGTCCTCGGACGAGGATTTGAGCCACGTTCTTGTTGAGGTCGAGTCGGCTCTCGGCAAGCCGCTGTCGAGCGGAAACATCGCGACTCTCGTTATGCTTTATGACACCTGCGGGCTTCCCGCCGAGGTCATTGTAATGCTCGTGAATTACTGCGTGAGCGTCGGCAAGGCGAATATGCGCGCCATTGAGACAATCGGCGTAAAATGGGCTGACGACGGTATCTACAGCATTGAAGCTGCTGAGAATAAAATCAGAATCAGCAGACAGGCTGACGAGGACTGGACAAGGGTTCGTTCCGTTTTCGGACTTCAGAATGTCGGTTCGCCGACGGTGAAACAGCATGAGTTCGCCCACAGGTGGATTTCACAATGGCATTTTTCAGACGAAATGCTCCGTGAAGCGTACGAAATCTGTGTGGATACAAAGGGCGAGATGAAGCTTGGCTACATAAACGGTATCCTGACAAAATGGCACAACTCGGGGATAGTCAGTGTCTCCGATATTCAAAAGAAGGATAAGAAGAAAACACCGAAGTCGGGCAAAAAATCCGACGCGTCATACGATATAGAGGAATTGATGAAAATTAAGTAGAGGATTGAGCGAAGAACGAAGAGCGAAGTTCGCTTTAACATTTTAATATTTTAATATTTTAATCTTTTTAATTTCTCAAAAAGAGGTATATATGGGTTATAACGAAAAGACAAGGCGCAGAGCCGCCGAGATACTAAGCGAGCGCAGGCTCTCCGCTGAAACCGCCGCCGAACAGCGCAGGGAACGCGTTTTCAGGGAGATTCCCGAGGCTGAGCAGTACGACAAAAAGCTCTCAGCCTGCGGCATAAGCGCCGTGCGCGCTCTGATTAAGGGCGGCGACGTTGAGTCGGAGCTTACAAAACTGAAAACCGAAAGTCTCAGCGTTCAGAGAGAGTATGAACAGCTGCTCGATCGGCACGGCTATACGCTCTCTGACCTCGAGCCCGACTACTTCTGCGAGAAGTGCGGGGATACGGGTTATTTTGAGAGCGGTAACAAGACTGTTATGTGCGATTGCCTCAAGACCGCCTTGACCGAGGCGGCGTGCGAGGAGCTCAACCGCAACTCTCCGCTCACTTTATCAACATTTGAGGATTTCGACCTGAAATATTACAGTATGGATATCGACGACAGATATCCGCGCTCGCCGTATGAACAGATGAGCAAAATTCTGAGATACTGCAAAAAATACGCGGATAACTTTTCGCTCGGTTCGGGCAACATCTTTATGCGCGGCAAGACGGGACTGGGCAAAACTCACCTCAGTCTCGCGATAGCGAACGAGGTTATCAAAAAGGGCTACGGAGTTATTTACGCTCCTGCTCCCAAAATTGTCGCGACGCTCGAGAAGGAACAGTTCGCGCGCGATAAAAGCGCCTCCGACGTGAGTATGTTCACCGATTGCGACCTGCTTATTGTGGACGACCTCGGAACGGAGTTCAGCACGCAGTTCTCCAAGTCGGCGATTTACAACCTGTTTAACGAGCGCCTGCTGTCGGGCAAGCCCGTGATTATCAACACAAACTGTGAGCTTACAGAGCTCGAGGAGCTTTACTCCCAGCGCTTTATCTCAAGGATTATGGGCGAAGCGACACGGCTTGATTTCTTTGGTACAGATGTAAGAATTATTAAAAAGTAAGAATTTTAGTGAATAAATGAAAAGGGGTATTAAAATGAGTCATTTCTTTCCCGCAGATATACTTTTGCCGAAAAATGATATCGACAAATGGGCGGTAGTTGCCTGCGACCAGTACACTTCAGAGCCTGAGTACTGGGACGATGTGGAGCGCATAGTAGGGGATAAGCCCTCGGCGCTAAACATCATTCTTCCCGAGGTTTTTCTTAAAAAGGACAACTCCCGCCGTATCGAGAAAATCAACAAAACTATGGAGAAGTACTTAGAGGACGACGTCTTTGAGCTGCACGAAAACTCGATGATTTACGTTGAGCGTCAGTCCCACGGCACAATCCGCAAGGGCGTTGTCGGCGTAATCGACCTCGAAGAGTACAACTACCATCAGGGCGCTCACGCTCTTATCAGAGCTACCGAGCAGACTGTAGTCGACAGGCTTCCTCCGCGTATTGAGATACGCAGGAACGCTCTGCTCGAAATGCCGCATATTCTACTGCTCATTGACGACCCCAAGCGCTCTGTTATCGAGCCTCTCAAGAACAGGAAGTACGACTATGCCGACGCTTACAAGTTCAGTCTGATGAAGCACGGCGGCAATATCCGCGGCTGGTTCCTGGACGACAAGGGTATCAAGCACGTTCAGTACGCTCTCGACAGGCTCATCGAGGGACAGGACGACCAAATGCTCTTCGCTGTCGGTGACGGCAACCACTCTCTCGCGACGGCTAAGGAGTGCTATGAGCGTTCAAAGAATCCGCTCGCGCGCTACGCTCTCGTTGAAATCGTCAACATCCACGATGAGAGTATTCAGTTTGAGCCGATTTACCGCGTTCTGTTCAACGTTGACGAGCGCGACTTTATCGAGAAATTCGAGGAGTACACCTCAAAGAACGGCGACGGAAAGTATCAGCTGTTCAACTTCATCGCCCACGGCGCCGCGGGCAGTATTTATGTACGTTCCACAGCGAAGCTGCCTATCGGTACGCTCCAGCACTTTATAGACATCTATGCCGAAGACCACCCGAAAATGACAGTGGATTACATCCACGGCGCCGACGTTGTCGCGTCGCTCAGCAAGAGCAAAGGCACACTCGGATTTATCTTTGACGGAATGTCAAAGTCCGAGCTTTTCCCCGCAATCCGCGCCGACGGATCGCTGCCCAGAAAGACATTCTCCATGGGACACGCCGAGGACAAGCGCTTCTATATCGAGGTTAGAAAGATTAAATAACAGACATAACAAAGACGGTTACATTTTAATAATATAATTGATAAAAAAGCTCGTTTATAGCACCCGTAAAGGGTGCTATGCCTTTT
>JAILPC010000194.1 GCA_024690465.1 Ruminococcus sp. | reverse complement strand
AGACCAGCATTGGTCAACCCTCTTTCGTACTATCTTAGTTATTTGCAGTAACATCTGCACTCACGTAGCGCCGTATACGAGACCCGTACGTACGGTGCAATGGGAGGTGGAGGGTTAATCCCCTTTGTGTCTACCCTATTTTACTTCTAAATCTTTTATTTTACTATTATTTGTATTTTTACCGTTTTGGACGCGCTCTTGTACTTGGTGCTACCCTTGGCGGTTACTTTGATTTTTGCGGTGTATGTTCCTTTTTTCGTGCCTTTTTTTACAACAATATTGCCGTTTGATTTTAGTGTGAGCTTATTTGAACCCGAGGTTTTCTTGAAGCTCACTTTGCCCGCGGCGTTCTTTACCGTTATTGGTGAGAGCGTCTGTTTAGCTTTCTTAACCTTCTTGTTTTTGACTGTCTTTGTTTTGACAGTTACTTTCATCGGGTTAGCCTTCTTTGTCGGCTTTACTGTTTGCTGCTCGTTAGTCGGTTCGGCAACGGGCTTGGTCATTTGCGCCTGTGTGTTCGGCTCGGTTGCGGCGGTTGTGGGCTCGTTGGATTCGTTATGATTGATGTGGAATTCAGGGAATAAATCTTCCCAGCTGTCCTGAACTTTTGAGGTATCGACAATGTGGGATTTATTAAAATTAGGAATGTCAGCGGACATAATCAGCAATACAACCTCGTCGATGTCGGTTATTCCTTCTTCAAACGCCTGTGAAAGCATTAATTGTTTATTGTCCTTTTGAATGTAAAAGCCGTGGCAGTTTTCTCCCTGACCGAATTGGTTAACAAAAATGTACCTGCCGTACTGATAATAAAACATTTCCATCCACGGCGGAACAGGCTGATGACAATACCATAATGAATACCCGTCTTTTAACTCCGCAATTTTGTACGGCTCAAAGCCGAAGTCGATGTTGTTTACAGTCGGTGTGGTTATGTTGAGATTGTTGACATACAAAGCGCCTTCGCACGGGTGTGTATAGTAAGTACCCTCGGGGATTTTTAAATCGGTTGTCACCGCGTCCTTGTCAGCGTAATCCGTTCCGTCTGAGCCGACAAGCTTATCAACAATATAATCTATAGAGTCGTTACTGGTATACAAATCAGCGTTTACATTTGTGATAGACAGGAACGGCTGATTATCGGCTATTTCAAAGCCCTCTTCGGATTTAAATTTAAAAATTGTTACAGCTCCCTGTTTTTCCGTGTAGCCTGTATAAAGCTCTGCTCCCTTAATACTGCTTTCAACCTTAACAGTACCGAATGAAACCCATTTTCCGTCGAGCTTAATGCTTTGTTCAACGTATGTGTTAAAGCTGGAAAAAATTTTCATTTCGATTTCTGTAAATGTTGTGGTTGCGGTTTTGGAGCTGTCAATATAGAAATTGAGCGTCATATCGGGACCACCCGCTCCGTAATAGTAAACAACGGCGTTTACACCGATTACGGTTCCGATAACAAGTATGAATGATAATAATATTGCTAACAGTTTTTTCATAAGAACAACCTCCTTGTTTTAGTGTTCTATATATATAACCTTTAAAGATGTGTATTTGTGACAGTTGAAAGAATAATTTTTTTATGATAAAATGTTACCAATCGGCAAGTAAAACTAGGACGGTGGTAAATATGCGAATAGGTCACGGATATGATGTACATAAGCTCGTAGAGGGCAGAAAGCTGATACTCGGCGGAGTGGATATTCCGTACGAAAAGGGACTGCTCGGTCACAGCGACGCGGATGTGCTCTTGCACGCGGTTATGGACGCTCTGCTCGGCGCGGCGGCGCTCGGAGATATCGGCAAGCTGTTCCCCGACACGGACGAACGCTTCAAGGGAGCGGACAGTATACTTCTGCTCAAAGAGGTTTGCCGCGTGCTCGC
This sequence comes from Ruminococcus sp., assembly GCA_024690465.1. GTDB lineage: Bacteria > Bacillota > Clostridia > Oscillospirales > Acutalibacteraceae > Ruminococcoides. Next base: position 3,319 of record JAILPC010000194.1, on the reverse strand, counting down.
TGAAAACGGCTATAAGATAGTCAACATCGACTCGACCGTTATTGCGCAGAGACCTAAGCTCAAGGATTCTATAGTAACAATGCGCGGGAATATCGCTGAGGCTTGCGGCGTAGACGTAAGTCAGGTAAGCGTGAAGGCGACGACCGAGGAAAAGCTCGGGTTCACGGGCTCGGGCGAGGGCATTGCGGCTCACGCTGTGTGCCTGATTGAATAAGAATAAAACGGACACCTTGTTCATAAGCTTGAACGAGGTGTTTTTATGTTTAAACATATTGTTTCATACGCGTTGATTCTGTCAATACTTATTATGCCTGTCAGTGTGTTAGCAAAGGCTGACAAGCCAAAGCTCGACCTTAACGCTCCGTCGGCTGTTCTGATGGAGGCGGAGACGGGCAAAATTCTTTTGGAGAAAAATAAAGACGACAGGCGCGCCTGCGCTTCTATCACAAAGGTTATGACGCTTCTGCTGGTTATGGAGGCTGTCGAGAGAGGACAGCTGAAGCTGAGCGATACGCTCACAACCTCGGAGCACGCGTCGTCTATGGGCGGTTCGGATATATGGCTTGAGCCCGGGGAGAAGATGAAGGTTGACGACCTTATCAAAGCTACCGCCGTAGCTTCCGCCAATGACGCTGCTGTGGTGCTTGCCGAGGCAATCTCGGGCAGCGAGGACGTGTTTGTCAATGAAATGAACAAGCGCGCGAAGGCTCTCGGAATGAAGAACACGACCTTCAAGAACTGCAACGGTCTTGACGAAAAAGGTCATTTGACATCTTCAAATGACGTTGCGATAATGTCGCGCGAGCTGATAAAGCACAAGAAGATTTTTGACTACACGTCAATCTGGATTGACGAGCTCAGAGCAGGTAAAACCCAGATTGTCAACACGAACAAGCTGCTGAAAAGCTACGACGGAATAACAGGCCTAAAGACAGGCACAACAGGCGACGCGGGCTGCTGTATTACGGCGACGGCTGAGCGCGGCGGTCTGAGCCTTATCGCGGTTGTGCTCGGCGGCAAAAGCGGCAAGGAACGCTTTAAGGACGCCGCCGACCTGCTCGACTACGGTTTCGCTAACTACACCGTGAAAAAGCTGACTTTGCCGAAAGCTGCTACACAGCCTGTCAAGGTTGAGGGTGGAATGACAGATACTCTGAAGCTCGTGTGCAGGAACCCCGGCAACACCGTTATAGGCAAAACCGCGAGCGAAAGGTTGAGCAGCGAGTGCAAAATTAAAAAGGATATCAAGGCTCCGGTCGATAAAGGCGACAGGGTTGGAGAGGTGAACTATTACCTGAACGGCGAGATTATTAAAAGCTGTCCGATTACAGCGGGAAATTCTGTTGACGAGATGTGTTTCGGCACGGTTTTAAGCGGTATATTTAATTCTTTATTAGAATTATAATTTATTTCTCATTTCTCCTTTTTCATTTCTCATTTTTCTCTTGCATATACTCCCATTTTGTGGTACAATATCGTTAATAATACAAAATAGCGTATCTATGCGCTTTTGGGGGTTATAATATGTCAACTAAACTTACTGACAGGTATTTAAACGGATTTGTAGGCGAGGACGAATACAAGGGTATCGCCTCACAGGTTAAATCAGCTCACAAGGCCCTGCACGACGGCTCAGGTCTCGGCAATGACTTTATCGGCTGGGTAGACCTTCCTACTAATTATGATAAAGAGGAATTTGACCGCATCAAAAAGGCTGCCGCGAAGATTAAGAACGACACTGACGTTTTTGTTGTAATCGGCATCGGCGGATCATACCTCGGCGCGAGAGCGGCTATCGAGTTCCTTACTTCTCCGAACTACAACGCGCTCGCCAAGGATACACCGCAGATTTATTTCACGGGTAATTCCATTTCTTCAGACGCTCTTTCGGACATCATTGAGCTGTGCGAGGGCAAGGACGTTTCTATCAATATGATTTCAAAGTCAGGCACAACAACCGAGCCTGCTATCGCGTTCCGCGTATTCCGCGACCTGCTTGAGAAAAAGTACGGCAAGGACGGCGCTAAGGACCGCATATACTGTACAACCGACAAGGCAAGAGGCACATTAAAGCAGCTCGCTGACAAGGAAGGATACGAGACATTTGTAGTTCCCGACGATGTAGGCGGACGTTACTCCGTGCTCACAGCCGTAGGCCTTCTTCCTATCGCTGTAGCGGGCGCTGATATCGACGCTCTTATGGCAGGCGCAAAGAAAGCTCAGGACGAGTTCAACAACGACGACCTCTACACTAACGACTGCTATAAATACGCGGCTATCCGCAACATCCTTTACAACAAGGGCTACACAACCGAGATTATGGTAAGCTACGAGCCCGCCTACACTCTGATGAATGAGTGGTTCAAGCAGCTCTACGGTGAGAGTGAGGGTAAGGACAAGAAGGGTATATTCCCCGCAAGCGTTATCTTCTCGACAGACCTCCATTCACTCGGTCAGTATATCCAGGACGGCAGACGCAACCTGTTTGAGACTGTTGTTCTCTTTGATAAATGCAAAAAGCCCATTACACTCGGCAAGGATCCGACCAACGTTGATGGTCTTAACTTTCTGTCGGGCAAGACTATGGACTTTGTAAACCGCAAGGCTTTTGAGGGAACGGTTCTCGCTCACAATGACGGCGGTGTTCCCAATGTAGTGCTCAATGTTGAGGCTATGGATGAAGCTAACCTCGGCTATCTTATCTATTTCTTAGAGAAAGCATGCGCTATTTCGGGGTACATCCTCGGAGTTAATCCCTTTAACCAGCCCGGTGTTGAGAGCTATAAGAAGAATATGTTCGCGCTGCTCGGTAAACCCGGTTACGAGGACCAGAAGGCAGAGCTCGAGGCAAGACTTAAATAAGAAATTTATTTGTTAAAAATATAAGAAATCAAGGAGGAGTTAAAGTATGGTTACTTTACTTATCGGAAAAAAAGGTTCAGGAAAAACAAAGAAGCTCATTCAGCTCGCTAATGAGGCTGTAGCTGTTTCTCAGGGCAATGTTGTAGTTATCGAAAAGGGAGCGAAGCTCACTTATGATATTACTTCAAAGGCTCGTCTTATTGACACAGACCAGTATGCCGTTAAGGGATACGATATGCTGTTTGGTTTTATCAGCGGCATATGCGCGGGTAACTATGATGTTACTGACATTCTTATTGATTCCACATTCATAATTTCTCTCGAAGCCAATGACGAAATGGAGGAGTTCACTATATTTCACCAGACTCTCAGCGATTTGTCAGACGCTAACATTGATGTGCTGATTTCAGCGGCTGAGGAAGATTTGCCCGGCGATATCAACGCTGTGTGCGAAGTA
>JAILPC010000181.1 GCA_024690465.1 Ruminococcus sp. | reverse complement strand
CTGCGATAAATACGGCGTTGAGCTGTTTATAAGCAGCGTCGATGTTCCCGCTCTCGCCAAAGAAAGAGGGCAGAGCGAGGAGCTCTGCGGACGAAATGTGCGTTATGAGTATTTCTCACAGCTTTGCGGCAGGCTGAACGCGAAAGTCGCCACAGCCCATACAGCGAACGATAACGCCGAGACGGTGATTTTTAACCTGACGCGCGGCGCGGGAATAAACGGACTGAGCGGTATAGCTCCTGTCAGAGACAATATTATACGACCGCTTATTTACGTCACACGCGGCGAGGTTGAAGCCTATTGTCGGAAAAATAAGCTTGAGTTTGTTACCGACAGCACCAACCTCGCTGACGAATATACACGAAACAGAATAAGACACGCGGTTATCCCTGTTTTGAAAGAGCTTAACCCTGATTTTGAGAATACAGTCGCTCGGGAAAGCGATATGCTCAGATGCTATAATTCGTTTATAGAATTAAAAACCGATGAAGCCATTGATAAGATTAAAACAGAAAACGGCTGTGACGGCAGGCTGTTGTCGGAATTTCCCGAAGCTTTGCGTCTGAGTGTGATTCGCAGACTTTGCGCTCTCAACAACGCCGATACGGAGTATAAGCTGATAAAGCTGATTGACGATAATCTCGGCGGCGGCGCGGTGAATCTCGGCGGCGGTCTCAGAGCTGTTATCAAGCAGGGAACACTGAGATTTGTCAGAGATGATAATAAAGTTTATTTTTCTGATATAGAATTAAAACCCGATACCGCTTTTGAGTATAACGGCAAGAAATATTCTGTAAAAGAATTAAAATTGAACAGTAACAGTCTTGTTTTCCGCACGCGCAGGGCAGGGGATACTTTTACATTCCCTAAACGAAACGTCACTAAAACACTCAAAAAACTGTTTAACGAGCTGAAAATTCCCGAGGAAAACCGCGGCAGCGTTATGCTTGTCGCTTCGGGCTCCGAGGTTCTCTGGATTGAGGGCGTCGGCGTCTCGAAAAACGCCTTGGGCAGGCTTTATATAGATGTTAACAGTTCAGTATAAATAGAAAAGAGGTATTATTATGCATAAGGATATTGGCAGTGTATTAGTTACAGAGCAGGAGCTTGACTCCATCGTAAAAAGACTCGCGGCTGAGATTGACGCTGATTACGAGGGCAAAGACTGGCTCATGGTAGGCGTATTAAAGGGTAGTGTTTTGTTTATGGCTGACCTTATGAAAGCTATGAAAACCGATTTCAAGATTGACTTTGTCGTTGTTTCTTCCTATGCCGACGGAACGGAAAGCACAGGCCGTGTAAACGTTATCAAGGATATTTCCCAGTCAATCGTGGGCAAGGATATTCTCATTGTTGAGGATATTATCGACTCCGGCAACACTCTCCACTTCCTCGACCAGTACCTCACAGCCAAGGGAGCCGCTTCGGTTAACCTCGTTACATTATTTGACAAACCCGACCGCCGTGTAAAGGAAGTTCCCGTAAAATATGTCGGCAAAGTTATCCCCGACGAATTCATAGTCGGCTACGGACTCGACTATGCCGAGAAATACCGCACATTGCCTTATGTAGGCATTTTAAAACCCGAAGTGTATTCATAATTATTCAGAAAATTATAATACTATAAATACTGATATTTTTCGTATCGGTAATAAGGAGTGACCAAATTTGGATAATAAAAAGAGGACGCGCAACCTGCTGCTCTATATCGGTATTCCGATTGCGGTAGTGCTGCTTGTAACGCTTCTGTTCAGCACTCAACAAAAGGCTGAGCAGACTCCGACCTCTGAGATAGTAAGCTATTTCAAGGACGGCAAGGTTGCCGATTATCAGCTTAATTACGGCACAGGCGCTATAGAAGTTACCCTCAACGATTCTAAGAAAACAGTAGTAAACGGTACAATTGCTGACCCCGAGGAGTTTAATCAGACTGTTGAGCCTTTCTTCAGCAAGAATAAAAACCCCGATAATAAGGAACATAATAATGAGATGACCTATAATCTCATTCGTCATACCGACAACTCGTTTCTTATGAACCTGCTGCCGACGGTTATTTTCTGCGGATTGCTTGTTGTGTTCTGGGTGTTCATTATGCGCCGTATGGGAGGCGGAGGCCTCGGCGGACGTGAAATGAGCTTCGGCAAAGCCAAAATCAAGAACACCAACGACGAAAAGCGCAAGACTACTTTTGACGATGTAGCTGGTGCGGACGAGGAAAAGGAAGAGCTCGAGGAGATTGTAGAATTTCTCAAAACGCCCGAAAAGTTCAACACCCTCGGCGCGCGTATTCCTAAGGGTGTGCTTCTCGTCGGACCTCCCGGAACAGGTAAAACATTGCTCGCGAGAGCGGTCGCGGGTGAGGCGGGAGTTCCGTTCTTCTCAATTTCAGGTTCTGATTTTGTAGAGATGTTTGTCGGCGTCGGCGCGTCGCGTGTTCGTGATTTGTTTGACCAGGCAAAGAAGAATTCACCCTGCATAGTTTTTATCGATGAAATCGACGCTGTCGGACGTCAGCGCGGCGCGGGCTTAGGCGGAGGCCACGATGAACGTGAGCAGACGCTTAACCAGCTGCTTGTTGAGATGGACGGTTTCGGCGCAAACGAAGGCGTAATTATGATTGCCGCCACCAACCGTCCCGACATCCTTGACCCCGCGCTTATGCGTCCGGGCAGATTTGACCGTCAGGTTATAGTAAGCTATCC
>JAILPC010000136.1 GCA_024690465.1 Ruminococcus sp. | reverse complement strand
GAGGATAACTCACAAAGACAGATAATCGAAAAAGAAATATTAATTGAAATAAATAAAACCGTCGGGAAAAATCCGTCCATTGTTCAGGACAGGGTTATTGTAATTGACGGCGAAGGCTGGAAAAAGGGGGTCGTTGGTATTGTAAGCTCCAGAGTTAAGGAGATTTACGGTAAACCCTGTATTATTATTTCACGGGAAGGCGATGAAGCGAACGGCTCGGGAAGGTCTGTTGAGGGCTTTGACCTCTGGTCGGCTGTCAATTCCTGTTCAGATATTCTGACTCACTTCGGCGGACATACTATGGCGTGCGGGCTCGGACTTAAAACTGATAAGATTGACGAGTTCCGCAGACGTGTCAACGAGTATGCCGCTATGATTGATGAATTGCCTTTCAATAAACTGAATATTGATTGCAAGCTCAATCCCGCGCTCGTTGATATTGATGTAGCTCGTGATTTAAGCCTGCTCGGACCATTCGGCGCAGGTAATCAGACACCTGTTTTTCAGCTGAGTAACCTCAGAATTACTGCTGTCAATCCTATAAAAAACAATACACATCTGCGTATTACATTTTTCAACAAAAATAAGTACATCACGGCTATGAAGTTTAAGTGTTCGACTATGGATTTCCCTTACAAGCAGGGTGATATTGTCGATATTGCCGTTACGCTCGATATTAATACTTTCCACGGCAGCGAAAATCTGTCTGTCATTATTAAAGATATTAAGTTTTCTGATACAGATAACACTGAGTATATAATCAGCAACAGAATTTTTGAGAGCTTTTGCAGAGGCGAGAACGTCTCAAAAGTTGATTTGCAGTCTATTATTCCCGAACGCGCTGATTTTGCCGCGGTTTACAGAGCGCTGAAATCGCTCAGTAACTCCGAGCATATCTCGCTTGATGTAATAACTCACAACCTCGGCGGGAATATTACTTACGGTAAACTTAAAGCAATTCTCGAGGCTATGAACGACCTTGGTCTGATAGCGTTTTATGAGGATATGAAAAAATGCTCGGTAAAAATGCTCAACGTCAGCACAAAGGTTAACCTCGATGACGCTGAAATCATAAAAAACTTAAAGGAGGTGTATCGGAATGAGTAAGTATGATGAAGTTGTTCATTATCAGGATTTTGACGAGCTTTTGAATATAATCAAGAAAAGCAACAACAACTATGATATCAAAAAAATCCAGAAAGCATATAATCTTGCCGAAAGCGCTCACGGCGACCAGCGCCTTATTTCCGGTATACCTTATATCCTTCACCCGACTTCTGTCGCGTGCATTATAGCGGGATGGGGGATGGACACCGACAGTATTCTCGCGGCGCTTCTGCACGATGTTGTAGAGGATACTGATTACACTACCGAAAAAGTCCGCAAAGAGTTCGGTAAGGATGTTGCCAATATTGTTGACGGCGTTACCAAGATTTCTAAAATTAAGCTCTACAGCCGAGAGGAACAACAGGCTGAAAATGTCCGCAAAATGCTTATTGCTATGTCTAACGACATCCGTGTTATCATAGTTAAGCTTGCCGACCGTCTGCATAATATGCGCACAATTGAGTGTATGCCCGAACAGAAACGACGCGACAAGTCCCGTGAGAATATGGAGGTTTTTGCTCCGATTGCGCACCGTTTAGGTATGACTGCGGTAAAAGAAGAGCTCGAGGATTTATCTCTCAGATATCTTGACCCTGTCGCCTATAACGAGATAGAACACGCTCTGTTATTAAAAGAGGACGAGCGTGAAAAGTTCATTGAACGCAAGAAGAAAGAAATTGTAAAAGCGTCAAAAATGAACCATAACAAGGTTTCGGTTTACGGCAGAGTAAAGAGTATCAACAGTATTTACCGCAAAACTTATCTCCGCAATAAAACAATTGACCAGATTTATGATTTCTTTGCACTGAGAATTATTGTTGATGAGATTAAGGACTGCTATAACATTCTCGGCGTAATCCACGATTTGTACACTCCGATACCTAACCGCTTTAAGGATTACATCTCAACTCCAAAGCCGAATATGTATCAGTCGCTTCATACAACCGTAATTGATAACGAGGGTATTCCGTTCGAGGTTCAGATAAGAACCTGGGAAATGCATAACACCGCGGAGAACGGAATCGCAGCGCACTGGAAGTATAAGCTCGGATTCACAAAAATCCTCAACAATAAAAAAGCCAAAGAACTTGACGAAAATATCAACAGGATCAAAGATGTGCTCGCGGCTCAGATTGACACCGATGATAACACCGATATTATCCGCAACATCAGAAACGACTTCGCTCAGCGTGAAGTGTATGTTTTCTCGCCTAAGGGTGATGTTTTTAACCTTCCCGAGGGCGGTACTGTTATCGACCTTGCGTATCTGATTCATACAGAAGTCGGCAACCATATGGTCGGCGCTAAGGTTGACAAGCGTATTGTCCCGATTGATTACAAGCTGAACACAGGTGAAATCTGTGAAATTCTGACACAGAAGGACAGTCATCCCAGACGTGACTGGATTGAGATATGCAAAACTTCATCTGCCCGTTCAAAGATTCGTCAGTGGTTCAAGCGCGAAAAGCGTGACGAAAACATTATCGAGGGCAAAACTATGCTCGAAAGAGAGCTCAAACACAGCAACATTGTCCTTGACGATGAAAAGCTTGAGGAGCTTCTCAAGTTTATGCTCAAGAAGAATAAGTTCAATACGGTTGAGGACTTATACGCTTCTATCGGTTACGGCGGTATCCAGCTATGGAAAGTTATGCCTCGTATCCGTGAGGAATATAACGCCAAGTTTAGAGAGGGCGACGATACTGCTGCGGTAATTACCTCCAATGTCACTCGCAAGCCGCACGGAATTAAATCGGGCGTTATTGTTGAAGGCATGGAAGACTGCCTTATTAAATTCTCGCATTGCTGCAATCCGTTGCCGGGTGACGATATTATCGGCTATATAACAAGGGGTTTCGGCGTTTCAATTCATAAACGCAACTGTCCGAATATTCCTGTTGATATTTCAAAAGCCGAGGAGCCCGAACGTTATGTTAACGTGCGCTGGGAGGACGAGGTTCAGGAGAGCTTCCACTCAACGCTCGAGATAATCTGCGTTGACAGAACAGGTCTTCTCGCTGACGTAACAATAGCTCTTTCGTCAATGAGAATCTTTATTCACAGTCTTAATTCACGTCAGATTAACAACGGACAGGCGATAGTAACAGCGACTATTGAGGTCCAGAACCGTGAACATCTCGATACCGTTATAAAACGTCTCGACGCAATCCGTGACGTAATTTCAATAAGAAGGTTTTAGATTTATATGAGAGTTGTACTCCAATTAGTTGATAATTGTAATGTTGATATTAATAAGAAAACAACCGCTTCAATAGACAAGGGCTTTCTGCTGCTGCTCGGCGTCAAAAACGGAGATACCGAAGCGGACGCTGTAAAACTCGCAAAAAAAATATCAGGGCTCAGAATATTCACAGATGAAAACGATAAGATGAATCTCTCGCTGAGCGACGTAGGCGGAACGGTAATAGTTGTTTCAAACTTTACCTTATATGCCGATTGCTCACACGGCAGACGCCCGAGCTTTATAAACGCTGCCCGTCCCGAAATATCCGAACCCTTATACGAGTTTTTCTGTGATGAAATGAGAAAGAACGGTGTGGATGTGCAGACGGGAGAATTCGGCGCGGATATGAAGGTCAGTCTTTGTAACGACGGACCTGTCACACTTGTAATCGATTCGGAGGATTTGAAATGACGGATATTAAATGCGCTGCCGTAGGTCCTGTTGTTACCAACTGCTTTTTGATTACCGATGAAGCAACTGGCGATATGCTTGTAGTTGACCCGGGTGATAAAAGCAAAGCTCTTATTGATGAAATCAATAATTCTTCAGGGGAATTAAAATATGTTATTCTGACTCACGGACACTATGACCATATCGGCTACGCCAAACAGCTTGCCGAGATGTTCTCGGCTAAAATTATATGCGGAAAATACACAAACGAGTTTTTGAGCGATAACTATCTCAATCACTCTGCTTTACATCCAGATATTCCTGATATTGAGCCTTTCAGCGGCGATATTCTCCTTGATGACGGCGATACGTTCTATCTGGGCGAGACTGAGTTTAAATATATTCACACACCCGGTCACACAAAGGATTCGGGTTGTTATATCTTTGATAATAATATTATTGTCGGTGATACTCTTTTCCGTGACAGCTATGGCAGAACAGACTTGCCGACAGGCGACGATACCGAAATGATTAATTCAATCCGAAAATTAAAGCATCTTGACGGAGATTACAACGTTTTCCCGGGACACGGATATATGACAACTCTCGAGCGTGAACGTCACTATAATCCGTTGATGAGCAGGGTGTAATATGAATATATACATCAATCATAGTTTTCATTATGAGCTCGAAGGATTGACGCGTCTGTTTTTCCCTAACGAAAAAATCACGGTAACCAAAGACGCAGACATTTTCTCTGAACCGTATATCAAAGCGTTCAGAGATTCAAAGCTCAATGTGGAAGTAAAATCGGGAGATTTTTTCAGACAGAGTGAAGCTCCCTTGTGCGATGATACCGAGGACGAGCGTATGCTTTGTGAGCTGTTGTACAAAATCCTTTGTGAACTCACGGGTGTTACTCCGCCGTGGGGAATGATTACAGGCGTCCGGCCTGTAAAGCTCTACAGAAGTATTATGAAAACCAACGGAGCTGAGTACGCGGACGAATATTTCAAAAAGAAGCTGTTTGTCAGTGACGAAAAGCTCAGATTGACAAAAACAACAGAAAGAATTGAAAAGCAGTTTATAGATTTATCTCAAGAAGAATCTTTCAGTTTATATATAGCTATTCCGTTTTGTCCGTCACGCTGCAATTATTGTTCGTTTGTTCAGAGTTCAATCGAGCGTTCAAAACACCTTGTAGAGCCTTATGTTGACTTGCTGTGTGAGGAGCTGAAAAATACTGCCGAGATAGCCTCAAAGCTCAGCCTGCGTCTCGAGACCGTATATATGGGCGGAGGAACTCCGACAACGCTGTCCGCCGAACAGCTTCACAGGGTTTTATCGGTGATAAACAGCAGTTTTGATATCTCAACCTGCCGTGAGTTTACTGTAGAAGCAGGACGTCCCGATACAGTCACAAAAGATAAACTTTATTCTTTAAAAGAAAATAATGTCGGCAGAATTTCGATAAATCCCCAGACTCTCAATAATGATGTGCTTAAAGTTATCGGCAGGCGTCATACCGCGGAGCAGACGCTTGAAGCGTACGAACTTGCGAGAAAAGTCGGATTTAAAAGCATCAATACCGATTTAATTGCGGGATTGCCGACTGATACCGTCGGGAGTTTCAAGAATACACTCGACAGGATTATAGAAATCGAGCCCGAGTGTATAACCGTACACACTTTGTCGATGAAGCGCAGTTCTTCGCTTACACAGAACGGTACGGCAATAAACCGTGAGGATGCCCTGAATACTGCCGAAATGTTATCATACGCGGGAGAAAGGCTTCTTAACAACAGTTATCTGCCTTATTATCTGTACAGACAGACAAGAATGGTTGGTAATCTTGAGAACACAGGTTGGTCAAAGAAAGGCTTTGAAAGCCTTTACAATATCTTTGTTATGGATG
>JAILPC010000081.1 GCA_024690465.1 Ruminococcus sp. | reverse complement strand
TAACAGCCCTTTGTGATAGGCTTTACTATATCAACAATATTAACTTCCTGGAAACTGTCGCGGCCGAGAAGATTTACGTTAACGTTGCCCGTGATAACTACCATAGGTATGCTGTCAATATTTGCTGTAGCGATACCCGTAACCGTATTTGTAGCTCCGGGACCCGATGTCGTCATACAAACTCCGACCTTGCCCGTAGCTCTGGCATATCCGTCAGCCGCGTGAGCCGCGCCCTGTTCGTGGGCGGTAAGAATATGTTTTATCTGGTCGCTGTATTTGTATAGAGCGTCATATGTGTTCAGAGCAGCGCCGCCCGGGTAACCGAAAACGGTGTCTACATTCTGTTCGATTAAGCATTCGCAAATGATTTCTGCGCCTGTAAGCTGCATAGGAATGTTCACTTCCTTATTATATATAAAATATTAGTTTACCAAACTAAACTATTTTACATAAAAAAAGGATTATTGTCAATGCTTTTGGCTTGTTGAAAAAATAAAAAAGGCCCTCTGACAACAGAGGGACAGATTTTTAGCGTTTACAGGGTGGAAATGTATTCCTTGATAATTTTTATCGAACGTTCGCAGGCTATGCGGCTGAATGCCTTGAAATCCAAACCTTCGTGCTTCGAAAAATCGTCGGAGATAACTCTGAATACGCAGAAGGGTACTTTGTTTCTGAAGCAGACATGTCCGATTGCGCCGCCTTCCATTTCGCACGCGAGCGCCTCAAAACGTATGTTGAGCAGATGACGCTTGCTTCTGCGCGAAACAAACAGGTCGCCCGAGGCGATTCTGCCCTTGAACGCGGTTGCGCCTTCGACTGTTTTGCATATGTTGTAGATGCTGTCGGAGGTTTCTTCGTCACAGGCAAAGAATGTTCGGTTGCCTTCGGGCAGGCTGATAAGACCAATCGGGTCGCCGATAGCCGAGGTGTTCATATCGTGCTCGAGAACCTCGGTGCCGACTACCATATCACAGATTTTTACTTCCTCGTGAGTCGCGCCCGCAACGCCGCTGTTTATGATGACATCAGGTTCAAAGCGATCAATCATTGTCTGAGCGCACATTGCAGCGTTTACCTTGCCGATACCGCACTCGACAGCGACAACTTCACTGTTTTCTATATAGCCTTTGGTGAAAGTCATATTAGCGTAAACAAAATCCTCGGTGTCACGCATAAGAGCCTTTAAACCGTCAACCTCAATTGCCATTGCGCAAATAATTCCTACCATAATTTTCCTCCTGTTTCTTAATCGAAATTGCCTGTTTCATACATTATTACAGACAACGCCGCAAGCGGAGCGGTTTCCGCCCGCAGTATTCTTTTGCCTAATGTGGCGGCGCGTCCGCCGTTTTGTTTTATCAGTTCAACCTCATTTTCTTCAAAGCCGCCCTCACTGCCGATAAATATTCCGATGGATTCGGGCTTGTCCTTTATAAGCGTCTTTACACTGTCGCCGCCGAGCTCATAGAATATTATGTTGAGTTTGTTTTCGCCGCACTCTTTTGCCGCCTGCGTAAAGCTTACAGCGGGTTCCACAGTCGGTATAATCCCGCGTCTTGACTGCTGAGCCGCTTCTCTGGCAATCTTTTGCCAGCGCAGCTGCTTTTTGGCGAGAGATTTTGAGTCGGGGCGCGATATGCATCTCGCCGAAATGACAGGCACTATTCTTGAAATGCCCAGTTCAACGCATTTTTGTATGATATACTCCATTTTATCGCCCTTCGGCAGAGCCTGATAAAGGGTGATTTTTACATCGGGTTCGTTTTCGCAGCACTTTCGGGAGGTGATTTTTACCTCTACGCTGTCTGTCGATATGGAGGAAATAACACAGCCAAGCTGTTCTCTTTGAGGTGTAACGAGGGTGAGCTCCTCGCCCGTTTTCATTCGAAGGCTTCTGGAAATGTGCTTGGCGTTTTCGCCCGTGATTATGAAATTTTCCGAGCCGATTTCACTATCGGTAAAAAACCAAGCCATAGCTGTTCCTCCCATACAAATCCATTTTAACAAATTATAACACGGATTGCAATAAGCAAGTTGTTTGTGATATACTAATTTTTATAAAAGTAAACTATCATAATCTTTAAGGTGATAAAATGACAGAAATAACGGCAAAACAATTTGAACAGATATTAAAAAAAGAAGGGATAAACGCCGACAATCTGCAGGAGCTTGTGGTAAACGCTCTGATAAAAACAGGGCAAAAAGTAGCGACTGCGGAAAGCTGTACAGGCGGACTTATAAGCAAGCGCATTACCGAAGTCAGCGGTTCGAGTTCGGTATTTGAGTGCGGAGTGTGCTCCTACGCAAACAGAATCAAAAACAAGATTCTGGGGGTTAATCAGCATACGCTCGATACGGTGGGAGCGGTTTCAAAAGAAACTGCCGAACAGATGTCAAACGGAGTTATGAAGCTGTCAGACGCTGATTTCGGAGCGTCAACAACGGGAATAGCGGGTCCGACAGGCGGCAGCGAAGACAAACCCGTAGGTCTTGTGTATATCTCTGTGTGTGACAAAAGAAGCACCGAAGTGATTAAGGCAAAGCTCTGGGACGCGGACAATCCCGACAGAGATGTTATACGAAAAATATCGAGCGATATTTGCCTTTACTTTTTACTGAAAAAAATTGAGAAATAATGCAGGATTTACCCGAAAAACAGTGTTTTTTCGGGTAATTTTTTATAAAAAATACCCAAATAAGGTATTGCTAATTTCAGATATATATGTTAATATTAAACCAATAATGTGGGAAAGAGTGTTTTTCCGCAAAAATTTAATATTACCTATCATCTGAAGGGAGATGAACATATGGCAAGAGTGGCAGGAATTTTAATGCCGATTACTTCGCTGCCGTCACCTTACGGCATCGGAACTATCGGTAAACAGGCTCGTGAATTCGCTGATTTCTTGTCCGAAGCAGGACAGAAAATCTGGCAGATTCTTCCCGCCGGACCTACCAGTTACGGCGACTCGCCTTATCAGTCGTTTTCGACCTATGCGGGCAATCCGTATATGATTGACCTGGATATGCTTGTTGAGGAGGAACTTATTTCTCAGGAGCAGCTCGACGTTATTGACTGGGGGGACAACCCCAATGAGGTTGATTACGAAAAAATTTACAACAACCGTTTTGTTGTATTGAAAAAGGCGTATGATACCTATGTTGAAGAATATGAACTGGATGTTTTCGAGGAATTCAAGGAAGATAACGCACACTGGCTGGATGACTACGCGCTGTATATGGCTGTTAAAAAGAGCTTTGATATGAAAGCGTGGACAGAATGGCCTGACGAAGCTATCAAAATGCGCAAACCCGCGGCTATCAGAAGATACAAGAAGAAACTTGCGGACGATATTGACTTCTGGAAGTGGATTCAGTTCAAATTCTATGAGCAATGGTATGATTTCAGAGAGTATGTAAACGATTTGGGTATCCGTATTCTCGGAGATATGCCTATCTATGTTGCCATGGACAGCGCGGATACATGGGCTAACCCCGATGTATTCTGGCTTGACGAGACAAACACACCTGTGTGTGTAGCGGGATGTCCTCCCGATTATTTCTCAGAGACAGGACAGCTCTGGGGAAATCCGCTCTATGACTGGGATTATCTGAGGGCTACCGATTATGTATGGTGGTTCAACCGTATCGCGGCTGCCGCGAATCTTTATGATATTACACGTATCGACCACTTCCGCGCGTTCAACGATTATTACGCTATTCCTTTCGGCGCCGAGAACGCTATCGAAGGAGAATGGCTCGACGGTCCCGGAATGGACTTCTTCAATAAGATGAAGGAAGCTATCGGAGATATTCCGATTGTTGCCGAGGATTTAGGCGACCTGTCACCCGGAGTTAAAAAGCTCCTCAAGGACAGCGGATATCCGGGAATGAAGGTTCTTGAGTTCGCGTTTGACGGCGACGAAGAAAACGACTTCCTCCCTCATAATTTCAAGAACAGCAATTGCGTTGTTTACACAGGCACTCACGACAACGATACTATTATGGGATGGTATGAAGAGGGTGAAGCCGACGAAATCAACCAGGCTATTGACTATTGCGAAATAAGCGAGGACGAGGAATTCAACTGGGGATTAATCCGCACAGCTTACGCAAGCAAAGCTGACTACGCGGTTATTCAAATGCAAGATATACTGGGGCTCGGCACTGAGGCTCGAATGAACATACCCTCAACATTAGGCGGTAACTGGGTATGGCGTATCGACGCTGACGCGCTTACAGATGAGCTTGCAGAAAGATTATCATGGATGTCTGATACATACGGACGATTGGAGGATTAACTATGGGTAAATTTGTTATGGACGAGCTCAAAAGGAGTTCAAAAGCGTTATACTGTAAGAAGCCCGAAGAGCTTTCGCCCGCTCAGCTTCACTATCTTTTCGGCAGATACATTCAGTCCGAAATCGCTGACAATTGGGTGAAGAGCAAGAAAAAGCACGCTCTGGGCAGAAGAGCATTCTATTTCTCTGCAGAGTTCCTTATGGGACGTATGATGTACAATAACCTTTATTGTCTCGGTATGCTTGATGAGGCTAGGGAATTCCTCAAGAAAAAGAATATTGACATCAACATTTTTGAGGAAATCGACGACGCGGCTCTCGGTAACGGCGGTCTGGGAAGGCTTGCGGCTTGTTATCTTGATTCTGCCGCTACTCAGGAGGTTCCGCTTGACGGTTACGGTATCCGCTATAAGTACGGTCTCTTTAAGCAGCTTATCGAGAACGGTTACCAGGTTGAGGTTGCCGACGATTGGCAGAAATACGGCGATCCCTGGTGCGTACGCCGCGAGGATCTCATCGTATATGTAGATTTCAAGGGCCAGACCGTAAAGGCTGTTCCTTATGATATGGCTGTTATCGGCTATGACACAAGCAACATCAACACACTCCGTTTGTGGCAGGCTGAAGCTGTTGACGATTTCGATTTCCAGGAATTCAACAACAGTCATTATGACAGCTCCGTTAAGGCTAAGAACGACGCCGAGAATATCTCCCGTGTTCTTTATCCTAACGACAACTCCTATGAGGGTAAAGTTTTGAGACTTAAACAGCAGTATTTCTTCTGCTCGGCTTCCCTCCAGGATATTATGAACCACTACAAGCAGAAATACGGCAATGATTACAGCCGCTTTGCTGAGGTTTACGCGTTCCAGCTCAACGATACTCATCCCGTATCAGCTATCCCCGAGCTTGTTCGTCTCCTTATGAAGGACGGTCTTAACTTTGACGATGCTTTTGAAATCGCCCGCAAGACCTGCTCGTACACAAACCACACAGTACTCGGCGAGGCTCTCGAGAAATGGCATGCTGACCTTATGATGGATGTAATCCCCGAAATTTATCACATCATCTGCTTAATCGCCAACAAACTCCAGGAAGAGCTTACGGAAAAGGGCATTGACGAAGAGCAGAAGGCGAGAATGAGAATTGTTGACAACAACACAGTTCATATGGCTCGTCTCGCGACTTATGTTTCCACATACGTTAACGGTGTTGCTCAGATTCATACAGAAATTCTTAAGGCTGACGTGCTCAAGGATTGGTATAACGTATATCCCGAGCGTTTCCAGAACAAGACTAACGGTATCACACAGCGCCGCTGGCTCGGTCTCTGCAACCCCGAGCTCGCTGAGTTCATCACTGATCGTGTAGGCAAGGGCTGGCTCAAAGACCTGAGCAAGCTCTCAAAGCTCAACAAGATGATGGACGACGATACAGTTAAGGAATTCAACAAAATCAAGCTTAAGAAGAAAAAACAGCTTGCCGCGTACATCAAGAAGATGGACGGCGTAGATGTTGACCCCAAGATGATATTTGACGTTCAGGTTAAGCGTCTGCACGAGTACAAGAGACAGCTCATCAACGCTTTCTCGATTATGGCTATCTACTTCAAGCTCAAGAACGGCGAGCTTACCAAGTGGAATCCCACATGCTTTATCTTCGGCGCGAAGGCTGCTCCCGGTTACGCAAGAGCTAAGGCTATCATCAAGTACATCAACGAGATCGCTAACCTCGTAAACAACGATCCCGCTACCAAGGATAAGCTCAGAGTTGTTTACTGTTCCAACTATAACGTAAGCTACGCTGAGAAGATTGTTACAGCTGCTGATATTTCAGAGCAGACATCACTCGCGGGCACAGAGGCTTCAGGTACAGGCAACATGAAGTTCATGATTAACGGTGCTGTTACTCTCGGTACTTGGGACGGCGCTAACATCGAAATCGCTGAGGCGGCAGGTGTTGACAACGAGTATATCTTTGGCGCAAGAGTTGAAGAAGTTGAGCGCATTAAGGATACTTATTCCGCTCGTTCTGTCTACAACAACAACTTTGAGATTAAAAAGGTTGTTGATACTCTCGTAGACGGCACGGTTTCTGACGGCGGCGCTCAGGGTGAAGGCAGCTTTGAGGAGCTCTACAGATCACTGCTCAACGGCGCTTCATGGCATGCAGCCGACCATTACTTCGTACTCTACGATTTACAGAGCTATATCGACGCTAAAATCAAGGCTAACGCTGATTATTCAAAGCGTGTAGAATTCGGCAGAAAGTGTCTCATGAACGTTGCCAACTCAGGCAAGTTCAGCTCCGACCGCGCTATTCTCGAATACGCTCAGGATCTCTGGCATGTAGATTACAGAGGTAAGAAAGACTGATTTCTGATAATATTGAAGGAGTTACCGAAATTTTCGGTAACTCCTTTTTTCAATTTACTAAGCTTTTCAGTAGATTTATATCGGTAATAATAATTTTTCCGTACTCGGTTTGCAGTATCCCTTTCTCCCTGAACGTCCTCAGTATTTTGCTGACGGTAACGCGCGTAACGCCCGTCGCTCCCGCGATTTCCTCGTGCGTCAGACAGACCTCGTTTTTGTCGTTGAGGTTCTTTAAAATCTCTTTAGCGATTCTCTCGTCAGCCTTGAGAAACGTCATAGCGTCAAGCTGAGCCGAAAGCTCGAGAACACGCGCCGCCTGAAGTCCGAGCAGTTCAAGCGCGAGCTGAGGATATTCACGCGTCAGGGTTATGAAGGTTTCTTCGTTGATGACGGCAACCTCAATGTTTGAGAGCGCGCTCGCCGAGCTTATTCTCGGTATTTTGTCAAAAAAAGCCGCCTCGCCGAGTATTTCTCCCGCTCTCGCGGTCGAAAGCGTATGCTCCGCGCCGTCAGGTGAGGTCATAAACACGCGCGCTCTGCCTTTTTTGAGATAATAAAAGCTCGACGCAGAGTCGCCCTGATGATAAATTATGTCGCCTTTTGTGAGCTTTCGGGTATATTTTACGTTTTCAAAAACTTCTTTGATATATGTCGGATTTTTCATTTTGAGACACACCCTGCTTTTTTGCAATAATTGTATCATACTTTACAATCTTTTTTCAAGTGATTGTGAGATAATTACTTGAAAAATGTACTCATACTAAGTACCAAAAATACACAAAGGAGAGATTTCTATGGGAATGACAATGTCTCAAAAAATCCTCGCTGCCCACGCCGGGCTCGACGAGGTCAAGGCGGGTCAGCTCATCGAGGCTAAGCTCGACTTGGTTCTCGGCAACGACGTTACCACGCCTGTAGCGATTAACGTGTTTGAGGAGAACGGCGCAACTTCTGTTTTTGACAATACAAAAATCGCGCTTATTATGGACCATTTTACACCTAACAAGGACATCAAGGCGGCGACACAGGTTCAGCAGAGCCGCGCGTTCGCCGACAAATATGACATCAAAAACTACCGCGATGTAGGCACAATGGGCATTGAGCACGCGCTGCTGCCCGAAATGGGACTGGTAGGACCGGGCTGTCTTTGCATAGGCGCTGACTCCCACACCTGCACATACGGCGCTTTGGGCGCGTTTTCCACAGGCGTAGGTTCCACAGATATGTGCGCGGGCATGATGAGCGGCAAGGCATGGTTCAAGGTTCCCGCCGCGATTAAATTCAATCTTGTCGGCAATCCTCAGGGCTATGTTTCGGGCAAGGACGTAATCCTGCATATTATAGGCAAAATCGGCGTTGACGGCGCGCTCTACAAGTCGATGGAATTTGTAGGCGAGGGCGTGCAGTACCTCAACATTGATGACAGACTCTGTATCGCGAATATGGCGATTGAGGCAGGCGCGAAGAACGGCATTTTCCCTGTTGACGACATCACGCGCGAATACTGCGGCGGCAGATATCAGGGCACACCCGTTGAATTTACTGCCGATGATGACGCTGTTTACGACGAGGAATACACAATAGATTTATCCGAGCTCAGACCGACAGTCGCGTTCCCGCACCTTCCCGAGAACACAAGAACAATTGACGAAATCGGCGAGCGTGAAGTTAAGATTGACCAGGTTGTTATCGGTTCATGTACAAACGGCAGAATTTCAGACCTCAGAGCCGCGGCAGGCGTGCTCAAGGGCAAGAATGTTGCGCGCGGAGTGCGCTGCATCGTAATCCCGGGCACACAGAAAATCTGGCAGCAGGCTATGCACGAGGGACTTTTCGATATCTTTATTGATGCGGGAGCGGTTGTATCAACACCGACCTGCGGACCTTGTCTCGGCGGTCATATGGGTATTCTTGCGGCGGGCGAGAGAGCAATCTCGACCACAAACCGCAACTTCGTTGGCCGTATGGGCCACGTTGACAGCGAGGTTTATCTCGCGAGCCCCGCGGTTGCCGCGGCAAGCGCCGTAACAGGCTACATCACCAACCCTGAGAAGATTTAATAAGCCTTCCCTTGGGGGAAGGTGGCACGCCGTAGGCGTGACGGAAGAGGGTCCGAATTCTAAATTCCTCTTAAACTTACGAAAGGATTAATTCATTATGAACGCAAAAGGTAAAGTACATAAATTCGGCGATAACGTGGACACGGA
Organism: Ruminococcus sp.; assembly: GCA_024690465.1. Classification (GTDB taxonomy): domain Bacteria; phylum Bacillota; class Clostridia; order Oscillospirales; family Acutalibacteraceae; genus Ruminococcoides. The sequence continues at coordinate 8,459 of JAILPC010000081.1, read as the reverse complement.
CGTAATCATCCCCGCGCGTTATCTCAACACAGCCTCCCACAAAGAGCTCGCCGCTCACTGTATGGAGGATATCGACAAGGATTTTGTCAACAATGTAAACGAAGGCGACATCATGGTTGCCACAAAGAACTTCGGCTGCGGTTCATCGCGCGAACACGCGCCTATCGCTATCAAGGCGAGCGGCATAAGCTGCGTAATCGCTTCGAGCTTCGCGCGTATCTTCTACCGCAACGCAATCAATATCGGTCTGCCGATTATCGAGTGCCCCGAGGCTGCGGAAGCAATCAACGACGGCGACATCGTAAGCGTCGACTACAACACAGGCGTCATCACCGACGAGACCACAGGCGAGAGCTTCAAGGGCGAGCCCTTCCCCGAGTTCATCCAGAACATCATCGCAAAGGGCGGTCTCATCAACTCAATCAAATAAAAAAGAAAATTCGGCGGAATAATTTCCGCCGATTTCTTTTATCTGGTTGAAAATCATTGTGTAATGGAGTATAATTAATAGCTAGATGATTTTATGGAGGGATACTATGCCTTTTATTGATGTTAAAACATCCGTCAAAGCGGATGAAGCCAAAAAGCAGGCTATAGAAAACAAGCTGACCGAGAGTATTTCACTGCTCCCGGGCAAGACGTCGAACTACTTTATGTGCGCGGTTGAGGACGGTGTGAGCATGATGTTCCACGGCGATAAGGAAAACACCGCTTTTGTAGAAGTAAAGATTTTCGGCAAGTCCACGCGCGCGGCGTATGAAAAGCTGACCGAGCGTATCTGCGAGATTATGGACGAGGAGCTCGGCGTAGACCCCGCTTATTGCTACGTTAAGTTCGAGGAAGTAGAAAACTGGGGATTCAATAATTTTATGTTCTGATAAGGTAGGATAGATATGAAAAGCTACAGAAAAGAATTATGGTTTAATGTACCTCGCCGCAGACAGATTGTCCGCATAACCGAGGACGTTCAGCAGGCTATAGACGAGAGCGGAATAAAAGAGGGCTTGGTGCTCGTGAACGCTATGAACATCACCGCGTCCGTATTTATCAACGACGACGAGAGCGGTCTGCACTCCGACTACGAAAAATGGCTCGAAAAACTCGCTCCCGAAAAGCCCTACAGCCAGTACAATCACAACGGCTTTGAGGATAATGCCGACGCTCACCTCAAGCGCACAATTATGGGACGCGAGGTTGTCTGCGCGATTACAGACGGCAGGCTCGACTTCGGCACATGGGAACAGATTTTTTACTATGAACTCGACGGCAAGCGCAATAAGCACGCGCTGATTAAAATCATAGGGGAGTAAGGTTATGAATATAGTTGTACTTACAGGCGGTCTGAGCATGGAACGCGACGTCGCGATAAGCTCGGGCGGCAAAATTGCGAAAGCGCTCAGGTCAAAGGGACACAACGTTGTTTTTCTCGACGTTTATCTCGGTTATGAGGGCGACAAAACACCTCCCGAGCTTTTCTCGGAGAACAGCGACCTTATAGTTAACAACGGAGTTGCGGAGGATGTCCCCGATATCGGGGCCGTCAAGGCTATGCGCTCTGACAGAGGCGACTGTTTCCTCGGAAAGAATGTTATGGGAATCTGCCGATATGCCGATATCACCTTCTTTGCGCTTCACGGCGGTGAGGGAGAGAACGGTCAGCTCCAGGCGGCGTTCGATATTCTCGGAATAAAATACACAGGCACAGATTATCTATCGGCGGCGCTCGCTATGGATAAGGGCATCAGCCGCGCGCTTTTCGCTCAGCACAAGGTAAAAATCGCTGAGGGAGAAGTTTTCTTCAGGGGCGACAGCACCGAAAGCTGGGATAAATTCCCCTGCATTATCAAGCCTTGCTCGGGCGGCAGCAGCGTAGGACTCACCAAAGCAGAAAACAGAGCCGAGTTTAACAAGGCGGTAGCGGAAGCGTTTATCTATGATAACGAAATTGTTGTCGAGCAGTTTATTGAGGGCAGAGAGTTCTCTGTAGGCGTGCTCGGCGGAGAGGTTTTACCTCCGATTGAGATTATTCCGACCACAGGCTTTTATGACTATAAATCCAAGTATCAGGCAGGACTTACTATTGAGGAATGTCCCGCGAAAATCACCGAGGCTGAGGACAAAACAATGCGTGACAGCGCTTTTGCCGCTTACAAAACACTCGAGCTCAAAGCTTACGCGCGTATGGATTTTATTCTTGACGAAAACGGCGAGGCGTACTGTCTTGAGGCAAACGCTCTCCCGGGTATGACGCCGACAAGTCTGATTCCTCAGGAAGCAGCGGCGATTGGCATCGACTATGCCGATTTATGTGAAAAAATAGTTGAGTTATCGCTCGCTAAATATGAGGACTGAATTATGAAGCGATTTACACTTGAACAGATTGCTCTCGCTTGCGGCGGACAGTACGTCGGCAGCGAGGAATTCAAAGATACCGCTGTGAGCTCGATTGAGCGCGACAGCAGAAATATTAAAGAAAATTCGCTCTTTCTCGCGATAAAAGGCGAACGTGTTGACGGTCACGATTTCATCGAAAAATGCTATGAGGCGGGCGCTGTCTGCGCTCTGTGCGAAAAGCCTCCCGTCAATCCGATTAAACCTTACATTCTTGTAGACAGCACTCTGAACGCTGTCAAAAAAGTTGCCAAGGCTTACCGCGAGCTGTTTGATATTCCGATTGTCGGAATAAGCGGCAGCGTCGGCAAGACCTCGACCAAAGAGATGATTGCGTCGGTGCTTTCGTCAAAATACAGGGTTCACAAGACAGCGGGCAACCTCAACAATGAGCTTGGCGTTCCGCTCACTCTCTTCGGTATGGACGATACAACCGAGGCGGCTGTCATTGAGATGGGCATTTCGGATTTCGGCGAAATGACGCGCCTTTCCGAGATGGTTCAGCCGACCATCGAGGTTATAACTATTATCGGTGAGTGTCACCTCGAAAACCTCGGCGACCGTGACGGCGTGTTCAGAGCAAAGACAGAGATGTTCAAAAACCTGCGAGACGGCGGTTCGGTTGTGCTCAACTGCGACGACGACAAGCTGAGCCAGGTTATTGAAGTCAAGGGCAGCGCTCCCATATTCTATGGCGAGGAAAGCAATTCCTACAGAGCGGAAAATATTGAGAACAACGGTGTGCTCGGGGTTAACGCCGACCTGATTCTCGGCGAGAACAGGCTGAGCGTGACTATCCCCGCAATCGGTACATATATGGTAAGCAACGCGCTCGCGGGTGCGGCGGTCGGTGAGCTTCTGGGGCTCAGCCTTGACGAAATCAAACAGGGCATAGAGAGCTACAAAACAGTCGGCAGCCGAGCCAACCTGATTGACACGGGCTTTATCAGAATTATTGACGACTGCTACAACGCCAATCCCACTTCCGTTAAGGCGTCGATTGATACGCTGATGAACTTTGACGGCAGAAAGGTTGCCGTTCTCGGCGATATGAAGGAGCTCGGAGATAATGAGCTCAAGCTTCACCTTGAGGTCGGCGAATACGCGAAAAAATGTGATGTTGTAGTCGCTGTCGGCCCTCTTTCCGAGGAACTCGCCAAGGGAGCGGACGGAATATATCTCGAAAATCTGGACGCGGCGACAACAGCGCTCAAGACGATTGTTCACAGTGGAGATGTTGTCCTCGTAAAGGCGAGCCACAGCATGCAGTTCGAGAAAATTGTGGAATTTTTAATGGGCTTAAAATGAGAATAAACGGCGTAGTTTTCGATATGGACGGTCTGATGTTCGATACCGAAACCCTGACCTATGAACTGCAAAAGCCGATACTCAAAGAGCGAGGTATAGATTATACTCTCGACTGGTACAAGCAGACGGTCGGCAAGCGCAGTGAGGACATCGTACTGATGTTCAAGGAGCTTTGCGGCGACGGCTTTGACTACGAAGAATTCCGTGTGCGGTGCCGCGAGGCGTACCAAAAATACACGGATAAATTCGGCGTCCCGATTAAAGACGGGCTTTTTGAACTGCTCGATTATCTCAGGGAAAAAGGCATAAAAACAGCCCTCTGCACCTCGACTACCGAGCCGAGCGCAAAGAGGACGCTGAGGATATCGGGCACGCTGAAATATTTTGACGCGCTTGTCTGCGCCGACGACGTGAGCCGCGGCAAGCCGCACCCCGACCCGTTCCTCAAAGCAGCCGAAAAGCTCGGGCTCAAACCCGAAGAATGTCTTGCTCTTGAGGACAGTATCAACGGCATAAAGTCGGCGCACGCCGCGGGTATGATAACCGTTATGATACCCGACCTGATAGAACCGACGGACGAAATCAGACCGATGTGCTATAAGATTTTACCGTCATTAAAAAACGTAATTGAAATAATATAACGAAACAGGCAGCCAAACGACTGCCTGTTTTTATATTAAAGCTTTTCTGTTCTGGTTACGTCGAGCTCAAACCAGAATGTTGAGCCTGAGTCTTCCTTGCTCTTGACGCCGTATCGCGCTCCGTGCAGGTCAAGAATGTTCTTGACGATTGACAGTCCCAGACCTGTGCCGATTACGCCGCGCTTGTGAGTTTTGTCAACCTTGTAGTATCTGTCCCAGATGTACTGGAGTTTTTCGTCGTCAATACCTTCGCCGTGGTCGGTAACCTCAACACGTACGCGTTTTTCGCTCGTCTTCTGGGTGACGATAACGGTCTTATCCTCGCCGCAGTGATTAATCGCGTTGTTGATAAAGTTATATACAACCTGACCGATTTTAATCTGGTCGGCATAGACGTAAGCGTTCCTGTCGGCGATGAACTTGATATCATAGCCTTCCTGCTCTCTGAGCTTGGTGTAACGCTGGAAAATGTCGGTAATCGACGTTGTAAGGCTGAATTCCTCGCGCTCAATCTCAATCGCGCCTGCCTGCAGCTTTGAGAGGTCAAGCATATCGTTAACGAGGCTTGTCAGCCGATTGCTTTCGTCGATAATAACCTGAACGTTCTCGGGTGTGTTTTCGCCCGGGAGGTCGCGCATTACTTCGGCGTAGCCCGTTATCATTGTCAGAGGAGTTCTCAGGTCGTGGGAAATGTTCGCGATAAGCTCCTGTCTGAGGTTCTCAACGTTCTGGAGCTCTTTGCGCGTCACGTTCAGCGTGTCGCTGAGCTCGTTTGCCTCGCGGTATCCGCTGCTGTTGAATTCAACGTTGTAATTCTGCTTTGCCAGTTCCTTAACGCCCGAGTTGATTTCGTCAAGCGGTTTGGAAATTCTGCGCGCGACAATTACCGATAATACAACCGAGAAAATAACAAATACGATACTCACGATAGCGAGCTGCATATGAAGCGTGCCGATAACCGAGATTACAGGTGTGACAAGCGCTGTGATAAGCACAAAGCACTCGGTGTTGTCGTCAAGATTTATTATCTCGGCAAAAATCATATTCTCCGCTTTGTCGCGGCGGTTCTTGATGTTGCTGATGAATTCGTGAGCTTCATCGTCGGTCGCGGGACGCGACGGCCTGAATGTTATTTCCACGTTGTCTTCGTTTTTGACAGAATTTTCGGTATATTTTCCGCCCGATTCCTTAGCGAGATTATAGTAGTAATAAACGCTCTGCATATTAATCTCGCGCATACCCGAGGGGTTATTGAACTCGCTGGAGTATTTTTCGCTCATCACGCCGTCGGTTGAGTCATAAACATAAACGCTCATCTCGTTGTCGCGTGACAGGCTGTTTATGGTGTCTGTTGTGTTTTCTCCGCTCTCAATGCTTTCTATAATCTTTGAGGCGTAGGTTTTAACCTGATGCTGTTTAATGAGCGTGTAGCACGTTTCGAGGAACATCGTCTGAAAAATCCAGAGGAACACAAGCATTATCACTGAAAAGGCGATAAAGTATATTCCCAGTTTATACCTCAGCGGCAGCATTCGCCAGCGGTTTAATTTTTTAGTTTGTTTCAAAGCGATACCCTACCCCTCGAAGAGTAACTATACATTTGCTGTATTCGCCGAGCGACTTTCTCAGTAATTTGATGTGTGTATCAAGCGTTCTTTCGTCGCCGAAGAAGTCATAGCCCCATACCTCTGAGATGAGTTTTTCTCTTGTGAGAGCAAGGCCTTTGTTCTTGACCATATAGAAGAACAACTCATACTCCTTGGGAGTCATTTCAACGCGCTTGCCGTCAATAGTAACGATACGCGCGGAAAAATCAACCGTGAGACCTTCGTATGTGAATATGTCCTTTTCACCCTCCGCGGCATTTCCGCTTGAACGCTTGATAACGGCGTTTACGCGCATCATCAGCTCTTTTGGAGAGAACGGCTTTACAACATAGTCGTCCGAGCCGAGCTCAAAGCCGTGGATTTTGTCGTATTCCTCACCTCTTGCCGACAGCATAATAACGGGTGTAGATGAAAACTTTCTGATTTCTCTGCAAGCCGAAAAGCCGTCGAGCTCGGGCATCATAACGTCCATTATGATGAGGTCATATTTATTCCTGCGACAAATGTCAATTGCCTGCATACCGTCAACCGCTTCCTCAACGGTATGTCCTTCAAACTCAGCGTATTTGCGGATAAGCTGGCGAATTCTGACTTCGTCGTCTACTACTAAAATCTTGCTCATATCAATTCCTCCTCTTATTATGTTCCCATTATAAAACCCGTTTGTGACGGTTTTATGTTGTAAAATAAAATGTTAACTGATAATAATATAACACAGTATAATTAAAATTAAAAGAGAATTGTTGATTTATGAGCATATTTAATCTATAATATTACACGGTGATACGGAAATGAAAATTATCAAAGCAGAAACAATAACCGAAACAGTCAAAAAGCTGTTTATGGACTGCAACTATTTTATCGGCGATGACATTATGAACGCGCTTCGAATTGCCCGCGAAAGCGAACAGAGCGAGGTAGGCAGAAGCGTGTTGTCACAGATTATCGAAAACGACGAGATTGCCGCCGAGGAGCAGATTCCGCTTTGCCAGGATACAGGTATGGCGGTTCTGTTTGTTGAGTACGGCGACAAGGTTATTGTCGACGGCGATTTTGAGGAAGCCGTGCAGGAGGGCGTTCGCCGCGCCTATATTGACGGATATCTGAGAAAAAGCGTTGTGGACGACCCTGTGTTTGACAGGGTGAACACAAAGGACAATACTCCCGCGATTATCCATACAAAAATCGTATCTGGCGACAAGATTAAGTTTACGGCAGGCGGCAAGGGCTTCGGCAGCGAGAATATGTCCGCGGTAAAAATGCTTACACCGTCATACGGGGTAGAGGGCGTCAAGGACTTTGTGCTCGACACTGTGCGCAGGGCAGGACCGAATCCCTGTCCTCCGATTGTAGTCGGAGTGGGTATAGGCGGCACATTCGAGAGATGCGCTCAGCTCGCTAAAAAAGCTACATTCAGAGAGATTAATACGTCCACTCCCGATCCTCGCTACGCCGAGCTTGAGAGGGAGCTTCTTACAAAAATCAACCTTATGGGCTTCGGCCCCGCTGGCCTGGGCGGCAACACAACAGCTATCGGTGTGAATATCGAGACCTCGCCCACACATATCGCGGGCATGCCCGTCGCGGTCAATATTTGCTGTCACGCGGCGCGCCACAAAACGGCTGAGATATAGGGCAGGAGGCAGAAAGCATGAAAAAGATAACACTTCCGTTAACCGACGAACAGATAAGCACCCTTAAAGCGGGCGACAGCGTTCTGCTTTCGGGTGAGATGATTACAGGCCGCGACGCGGCTCACAAAAGGCTTTATGAACTGATTGAAAAGGGAGAACGGCTCCCTGTCGATATCAAGGGCGAAACGATTTATTATGTAGGTCCCGCTCCCGCAAAGCCGGGTTACGCGGTAGGTCCAGCGGGTCCGACATCAAGCTACCGTATGGATAAATACGCTCCCGCGCTTATGGATTTAGGGCTGAAAGGCATGGTAGGCAAAGGCGCGAGAAGCCCCGAGGTTATTGACGCGATTGTACGCAATCACGGAGTATATTTCGCGGCAATCGGCGGCGCGGCGGCGCTTATCGCCAAGAGCATAAAAAAGACCGAGCCTATATGCTATGAGGATTTGGGCACGGAATCTGTGAGAAGATATTTTGTTGAGGACTTTCCCTGTATTGTGGCGGTAGATTGTGACGGCAATAATGTCTACGAGACAGAACCGAAAAAGTATAACAGAGAATAAAGACGTTTTAGTATATATATACAACCTGTTGAAAAAAAGCACCGCTGAGACATTTTCGTTGAAGCGGTGTTTTTTATATTTGCGGAGGCATTTCTCGCGTATTAAAGTGGGTGATGTAACGTTGGTGTATACGAATTGCACAAAAAAGAGTATGAATTTTTATGCAATATTTCAGTGAATTATTCTCTCATTATAAAGACAAAATAATAAGAATATGTTAAAATATATTGTGTATAGGCATATAGTGTTTTGAAAATCACTAAAAACTATCAACAAACACGTTAACTATAAATATACTTTACAGAGAAAGGG
>JAILPC010000067.1 GCA_024690465.1 Ruminococcus sp. | reverse complement strand
TAACAGCCTTATCTATTACAGCGTCACATTCTCTTGCGTCGCCCTTATGAGCAATCACATCATAAGCCTCGGCAGAAGGAGTGATGAGCCAAACGGGAAGTACAGAGAAGTTTTTGCCCTCAACGGCTTTTTTGATCAAGTCCGTGTCAATGGTATTGGGCGAGACAAGCAGTTCATCGTGCATTTTTCCCGCCATAATACTTTTGAGAACAACCTTAAGGTTATGAGCGTCATTCTGAATAAGGAAAAGATTGAATATTTCAAAGTCGGGAGCAACACTTCTGAGATAATCCCATACGTATTTAGTATGAGACTCGATTACTTCGTCAATGTCAGCTCCTGCACCGTAACCCTTATCATTCAGAAATCTCAGCAGTTCATTATCGGAGTTATAGCTTAACATCTGATCGATATCCGAGGAATCAAACAAAGATTTTTCTCTGGCTCTTACAGAACCTATGGAATATTCATATGATAAAGCCATAAATCCCCCTTAGCCGATGAAAAGCTCGCGATTGATCAAATCCTCAATCTCGTCACGTCTTGCGGAGATTATCGCGGAGAAGGACATATTTTCTTCAATATCGCCGTTTTTCAGAATAAATCCGCCGTCAATATCTACAGTGTCTTTGCTTAATACAGCGTTTAATCCCGCGTTCTTGAGCTGAGCCTCAAAATCGGACGGAGCTCTTTTTATGTCCTTTTCGTTAAGATAAACAACACCTTCGGAACCTTTTAGTGTCGCGGCAAGCTTGTACAAAGCCTCAAAATACGCGTTATCATCAAAACTGAGCAGAGTATCGTATATAGCATTGACTGTAGCATCAATTTCTTCTCTGCGTTTTTTCAGGATAGCGTTGCGAATTCCGAGCTCAACCTTGCTCTTGGTTCCCGCGTTAATCTGAGCTATCTTTGAAAGAACCTTCGAGGAATTCTCCTTGTTGTTCTCTTCAATCTGCTTGTTCGCGTTTTTTATTATTTTGTCACATTCAGCCTGAGCCTCAAGCTCAATGGTTTTTATATTCTCGTCACAGTCTGATTTAATACGGTTAAGTATTTTTTCTCCACCGTTCATACAGACACCGCCTTTCTGATAATCGGCAAACTAAATTTTAAGAGCAGGTACGGAGATAACTACGAGAAGTGAAACGATAAACGCTAAAAGAGCGTAAATCTCAACGAGAGTTACCGATACCATAGCTTTGGAGAAGTTTCTGTCGTCCTTTGCGCTCATAGCGATACCCGAAACAGAAGCTTTACCCTGAGCAAAGCCCGAAACCATACCGCCGATTCCGATTGCGAGTGAAGCGCCTAAGAAAGCAAGTCCCTGTCCTACAGTGGGCATATCGCCGCCGAGAACGCCGCAGTTAACAAGAATAAGGAAGCCTACGATAAATCCGTAAAGGCCCTGTGTACCGGGCAGAAGTGTAAGAACGAGCATCTTACCGAATTTTGAAGAATCTTCTGACAGAACTCCCATAGAAGCCTGAGCAGCGCCGCCTACACCTTTAGCGGAACCGAAGCCCGCAAAAGCGGTGGCGATTGAAGCGCCTACGATTGCGAAAAACATACCATTAGTAAACATTATTTATCCTCCTGAATTTTTATATATTTACTTTTGAGAGAGAACGGTTCAAATTCTTTACCGCCGCCCTCGTAAAATTTGCTGAACATTTCTACATATTGTAATCTCATGGTGTGAACATAAGAGCCTAAGGCGTTGAGGCCTATATTGACCGCGTGTCCTACCAAGAGAATAACAACCATAAAGATAACTCCCATCAGGCTCTTGCCGAACATTGTCGAAAGCATATTGAATACCTGAGCCATTACACCCGTCGTTAATCCGAGCGCCAGAAGTCTTGAATAGCTTAAAAGGTCGCTGATGTAGCTTGTGACATCATACAGAGAGGCGAGACCGCCTATAACCTTGCCGATGCCTTTTTTCTTTCGACCTTGAGTCAGAACCAAACCTACAGCGCACGCTATAGCGATTCCCGCTCCGATATAAAGAACAATCTGAGTTGTTGCCATTCCGACAGCAAGCACCGCGAATCCTATAAGCGTCATCATCCATAATCCCGTATCGAAGAAAGCGCCGCCGTAGTCTTTTTCCTTAAGACAGATATAGAACTTGCATCCCATACCTACAAGAATATGTATAAGACCAAACGCGATTGAAATAATCATCAGCATAAGGGCGTCTTTCTGCGGGTCAAGCGTCGGCCATGGAAGAATCTGCGCCATTGTGACGTTTGAACCCGTGAAGTAATTATAGAGAGCAGCGGGAGCGTCACCGAATATACTGCCGAAAATCAGTCCCCAGAAGAATGTTGACACACCGCAATACTGGAACAGCTTGAGATTATCTCTCATTCTCCGGTCGGGCTTGAATACTTTCAGCACAATTCCAATAACAATAACCATCAACAGACCGTATCCCGCGTCTGAAAACATCATTCCGAAGAAGAAGTAGAAGAAAAACGCGAGAATAGGCGTCGGGTCAATATCGGCGTGTGAAGGAGCCGCGTACATAGTCAGAATATTCTGCGCGGGTCTCGCAAAACTGTTGTTTTTGAGCTTGACGGGAGCGTCGTCTTCCGCGTCGCCGAACTCAATATAGCAGGTCGCGACTCTGTCGCACAGAGCTGTGAGCTTTTCGCAGTCCTCTTCGGGAATATATCCGTTTATTACGAATACATGCCTTGTATGGTCGAGCTCATTGATGACATTATATTTGTCAGCTCTTATTCTGAAATAATCCTGAGTGATTTTAATATCTTCACGTCGGTCGGCGAAAGAAATAATCGTCTTTACAGCCTTTGCGTTATCTTCCTCGATATCAAGCAGCTTTTTGTTTAGTTTCTGTGCTTTAACCTTAGGAATATGATGTGTAGGACTCATAGGTCTTGAGAAACCAAGCGTTCTCAGAACATCCTCAGCCATTGTCTTCTGACTGATAGGAGAGAAAAGAACCAAACAGGTCATATTATCCTCGGCGTACTCAATCTCAAACTCAAATTCGAGCTTTGGATTCTCCCGAGCTATTGCCGCTGTCAGTTCCGCTTCATTATAAACAGAGGGGAGAGAGCCGATAAAAACAGCCGTAGAACTTGTATCTTTCGTATTGAGAGGAATATCGAGGTTCTTCCATGCTTCAAGCTGATTAAGAGATGTTTTGATTCTGATTGACTCGGCTTTGTTCTCGTTAATCATCCTGTTGAGCTCGTTGATATTGTTGCAGATACGCATAACCTCGGAGGACTTTGAGGCGATAACGCCGATTTCATCAGGGTCAATCTCACGTCTTCCTTTAAACGAGGAGAGGAGACCTGTTTTTTCTCTTGAGTATTCATCAAGAATTTTTAGAGCCTGTTCTGTTAAAGCAACGTTACGCTCAAAAATCTGCATCTGAGATGTCATATCAACTCTCGAGAACCCGTCAACATCCTTGTCGTGCTTTTTAACCTGAATCAGAGCGCTGTCCTGAAGATGTTCAATCAGGCGTTTGCGTTCTTCTCGCAGGGCGACAATACGAACGGTTTTCATATTTATTTTTGCCAATTTAGCATCACCACACTTATATCAATGGATTGTTATTTCAATATGAAGTTTACTGCGTCGCTAACCACTTTGTCGCGGTTCTTCTCGGCAGTTTTGTGGATAAGAGCGCATTTGTTGTCAGCCGCGATTTTAGCCTTAATCAACTCATTATCGCCGTTGGTTTTCGCTTCGTCATATCGCTTCTCGGCTTCGGCGTCGGCTTTAGCCTGAGCGTCAGCAATCATCTGCTTAGCCTGAGCGTGAGCGTCATCGATTTTCTTCTGAG
>JAILPC010000047.1 GCA_024690465.1 Ruminococcus sp. | reverse complement strand
ATAATTGGTCATGTGATGACCTCCTTTTGTAGTATTCACGCTAACGCGTGTAACTACAATTTTACCGTAAAAAATCAGAGGTGTTCAACCTGCGCGGTTTGGGTGTTCATTTTTCGCGGTCAGACTGTTCAATTTAAGCGGCCTCGCTGTTCAGTCTCGCGCGGGATATTCACAAATACCGATTTCTACTTTTGGTTGTTCGGGTAATCTTAAATCAGGCAACAAATAGTCGCCTTGTTGTGTGTAAGTGATTTCGTTTTTCATTTTGTAAAACCTCCGTAAGTTTAGATTATATCCTACAAATCCAACTATCCGACTGTTTTACAAAAGCCCAAGGGAGGCAACTTCCTTACGAAGTGCCTCCCTTTGACGTCCTTTTGAATTAAATTTATTTTTTTACCTTATCGGCATAGTAATATACAAATTCCATAATAGTAGGATAACCTCTTTCCGGGTTAATGTACGCGGTGTACTGAGTTTCCAGAGTTTCGGTATCGGTGGTATTCCACGCTCTGTTAATAGCTCCCTGCATAGCGCGTTCGACGCTCGCGGAGGATACCGAATAGCTTTTTGCGATTTGGGAGCACAAATTCGGTTGTTCTTTGTCGCAGGTCATTTCGATTGCGTCACGAAGATATTTTCTGCCCTTAACTTTGGGTGAGATTCCGATTAAATCAAGTTCCTCTGAGATTCTCTATTTAAGTCTTGTACGATATTCCAACGCAACCTCGATCTGCGATTTATTATTGTCGGGTAATTCGTCGTCAAAACAATGGTAGGTTTCGTTATATGTTCTGAATAAATCCAAGACCATTTTTGCGCTGTAGTCTTTTTGGCTTTTGGTTATTATAAAGTCCGCGCCGAGCTGACGCGCCATTTTGTGAGTGGACGAGCTGATATTGTTTGTTACTACAATTATGTACGGCTTTGATGATAAACTGAGCTTCTTTAAGTTTTTAAGAAAATCGAGCTCTGTTCCTTCGCCTTGCTGGAGTTCAAGGTCAACGACAATTGAGTTTGGATTTAGTTTTTTGCACATTTCAAGCGCTTCAGACGCGCTGCTTGTTGAGCCAAGATACTTAACTAATGGGTATCTTTTTGACAGTTCTTTGTATTGGTGAGCGATTTTTATTTCATCTTCCAAAACGAGTAACCCAATTTCATTCATTGCAATCATCCCACTCAAATCCATTATACTACATAAATCTACATTTTCCAACATTTTCCAAAAAATTCTCTCCCAAAATCCAATTATCGTACAAATTTGTGAACATTATAATTGTTTTATAGGGAAAACTGGTGGGGATGACAATGAATAATAATGAATTTGGGACATATTTGAAACAAAAAAGAACTGAGCTGGGATTTAATCAGCGAGTTTTCGCAAAAATGGTTGGAATCTCATATTCATATATTTCAAGTATTGAGACCGGTAAACGTCCTGCGCCGTCTGAAAAAGTTCTTGAAAAGATGGAGTATGAACTAAAACTAAAGCCTAAGGAAAGAGAGGTGTTTGAACACCTCGCGGCTAAATCAAGAGCGATTCCGGTCATTTCTCCTAAAATTGTTGATTATGTGAACAGAAACGACTGCGTGTTTCAAGCTCTCAGTTTTGCCGAAAGTAATAATATCGAGGAAAGAGAATGGCAGGAGTTTTTGAATAAAATGAGGAAGAGGTATTATTAAACTATGAGGGTTGTATTATGAATAATGATAACAAATTACAAGCATTATTATCTCTATATAATAACATTATTTCGGAGATTGATTTTTTTCAAAATCAAGGGGATAGCACCGGAGTAATAAGTGTTATAACTGTAGTAATAATTCCACTTTTAAACACTTTTAATGTAAATGAGTTTGTTGTTTTTTGCGCGTGTCTTTTTGCACCATGCATAGTATTGCTTAATTTGCAAAGAGGGTTGCAAGCACATACATTTGTTGCAATGTTGAGAGGCTATGCAGCGAGTATAGAAGAGAATATCAACGGTATAATTGGAGAAAACCATTATTTGTATAATAGTTGTTTAGTTGACAGATATATTGCATCTCAGAAAGTTGTCAAAAGTCGTGGTTTAAAGACTTCAATGCTTACTACTTTTATGATGCATTACGTTATCTTAGTAATTTGTATAGGTTTCTTTATTTTTTATAATCCATATAAATTTCTGGCGGTGTATATTTTAGCAAGTATCTGGTATTTATTAGCGATACTTTTTACGACTAAACTGTGTATTGATTTCAAAAATAAAGAAAGCAAAAGATTTGAATCAAAAGAGTATTGTTTGCAACAGGTTAAAAACTAGTTAATTAACATTTTGGGTGCTCCATTATTAAAAAACGTAGTGTAAAAAAATTATTAATTCAAAAATGAAAGGGAGACAAACTATGGATGAATTAACTATTGGCGTACTTTCAAGTGCTGTATGGGACTTAATAAAAAAGGGAGCCACTGTTTCCGCAAATCAGATAAAAGAAAAACTGAAAGATTGGATTCTATCTGATGACGAGTTAAACACATTAGCTGAAACTCTCAACAGAGCTTCTATGGATGAGATAGTATCGGAAAGAGCATTACAAGAATATTTGCATTCGAATGAGGAAATAATCAAGTTATTATTTAACTCAAAGCCGAATGTAACTGTAAATCCAACTATATATGGCGGTGATGGTGATATTATTATTGTAGGAGAAGGAAGTATTTTTATTAATAGGGAAACAAATGCATTAAAAACAAATAATATAGACTTTAATATATTTGATAAATTCAACAGATTTCATTCCGTTCAACTTTTAGCGTCCTTTTTGGCGACAAGAGAAAAATATGAAATACAGAATAATAGAGTTGCCGCAAATATATACATACCGGAAAGAATAATGAGGTTAGAAGACTGTAATTTTGTAATGGTTTTATTTAGTTTTTCGCCTAATCTTAATCTTGAAAACTATTGCAAGGAAAACTATTCTCTTTACTTTGAGTTAGATACATCCGATAGTATTGAACAAGTTCAGCTGCAAATAAAAGACACGAATCAGCAACAGTTTATTGACGAGCCGATAGAGAAAGGTGTTTTTAATTACAAATTAAAGGATATGGCGTAACCGCTCAATAACCACACCTCTACAACAACCCACAAAAATGTGAGATAATAAGTTGGGAAAACCACTCCCCAAAACTCCAATTGGACTTCTTTGGAGTTTTGGGGAGTAAATCAGACTGGATTTCTTTCAAGAATCCGATGTGGTGGCGCAGGTAGGTGAGGAGCGCATTTTCTGTAAATTCCGGATGCTCAATTTGTTGCCCGCGGTGAAGCGCCCAAAGCCCATTTAGCGTTTCCGCTTTTGCGCGGGGCGTATC
>JAILPC010000041.1 GCA_024690465.1 Ruminococcus sp. | reverse complement strand
ATTTTATGTTTGGATAAAAAGGGGATATGAAAATGTCAAACTATTACTACAACGAAAACGATTCACAGGGTTATGTCGGCTACGGTGTGCCTTCGCAGCCTCCTGTTCAGCCGCCTCAGCCGCCTCAGCCGCCTCAGGCTCCGCCGATGCAAAGCGGATATAATCCTCCGCCTGCTCCTCCCGCGCAGCCTGTTCAGCCCCGATATACCTCAACGCCTGTACCTCCCGTCCCTCCGCAGGCTCCCGTAAGGAACAATCCTCCCTACGCTCAGCCGCCGCAGGCTCCTCAGATTCCGCAGACGCCGCAATCTCCCGCTGCTTCTCCTTATCAGGTTCCGAATACTCCTCCCAATCCGCAGCAGCAACAGCCGTATTATGATTCTCCGTATACGCCTTCTCATCCCCCGAAACACCCTATGGGCGCGGGGCTGAAGGCTCTGCTCATAATAATCATAACTTTACTGTTCGCGAGCTTATTTGCTTTTGTGGCATATGTGTCTATATCCTCAAATTCTTCTAAAGGATTTGTGCCCTCTACCGAAAGCACAGCCGCGACAGAGAGCGTTCCGCCCACTGAATTCGGCAACGATGACGGCAAAGTAAAACCCACCGCTCCCACAACAGGAAAGTATGAGGAATCCGACTCAAAGAACAAAACAGACAAGAACTTCAAAGGTATTGTCCTCAACAAAAAGCCGAAAAAGGCTTCAAGCGGTCAAATTGGTTCTTCTTACGCTTTCTCAAAGGTTGAAAAATCCGTTGTAGGCATTATCTGTTATGTTGACGGACAGGAAGGCAGCGCCGTAAGCTATACCACTATGGGCACGGGTATAATCGTAACCGCGGACGGCTATATTGTTACAAACGCTCACCTCGTCAACTACAGCCGCTCATCGTACAAGTACAAGGTAATCACAAATACCAAGAAAGAATATAAGGCAGGCGTAGTGGGATATGATTCCAGAAGCGACCTCGCTGTTCTCAAAATCGACGCAGCGGGACTGACTCCCGCGATTTTCGGCAACAGCTCTGAGCTTCAGGTAACAGAGGACGTTATTGTTGTAGGCAATCCGCTCAGCCTTAATTATCAGAACTCCGTAACCAAGGGTATTGTTTCGGCTCTTGACCGTCAGGTGAGCGTTCTGAACAACGTTAAATGCATCCAGACCGACGCGGCAATCAACCCAGGAAACAGCGGCGGACCGCTGTGTAATATGTACGGACAGGTTATCGGCGTTACAAACTCAAAAATCGCTCTCGACGATTATGAAGGCATGGGCTTTGCTATCCCGAGCAAAAACGTGAAGAATGTTGTTGACGATATCATCAGATACAGCTATGTTAAGAACCGTGTAAGAATCGGCATTATCGGCGAGGTTGATTTTTATAACGACGTATATGACACGGGCATTAAAGTTGAGGAAATAACAAAGGGCGGTCCTATGGACGGTTCGGGTATTATGGTCGGCGACTTTATTACAAAATTTGAAGGCAAAAAGGTGTCAAACTTTGCCGACATATACGACCTGCTCGAAAAGCACAAGGCGGGAGACAAAGTCACGGTAACCGTATACCGTCCCGGCGACGGCAAAGAGCACGAGTTCAGCGTTACGCTTGAAGCCGATGAAAACTAAATAAATTAATAAATTGTACCCCTATTTACAGGGGTACTTTTTTGTGTATGAAATGCCTCATTTGTCAATTGACTTTTGGGGCGATTTGGAGTAAAATGTATTATGTATAATTATTAGAATGGGTAGTTGTAAGCATATGACAAGAAAGGAGATATCGGTATGGCACTAGTAATGGATATTGCGGTAGTCGCGCTGAGAATGCTGCTGCCCGTATATACCATAGTAATTGTTTATCAGTGCTTCGCGTCAATGCGCCGTAAAAGAAGAACGGAGCGCTCGCTTGTTCTGCTTCAGGACACCGAAAGCGGCGTGAAAATACCTGTGCTTTTCTGGGAAAACTCCATAGGACGCAGCCGCGGCTCGGATATTGCGCTCGATGACCCTGCCGTATCGCGCAACCACTGTGTTCTTCTCAGACGCAAGGAAGGCTGGTTTATCGCCGATACAGGCTCAAAGACGGGCACCTTCGTCAACGGCAGCCGCGTCAGACGCCGCACACAGGTAAAGATTGACGATGTTATCTCCATCGGAAACCGCGAGTACGCGCTTAAACGCGGCGACGAGTTCCACGAGGATCTCAAGTCAAGTTGGTTCTTCTCAAAGGTCAGCAACAAGCCCGCGATGAAGTCGTACAAGCTGATGATACTGATAACCCTGTTTCATATATTTATGGGAGTTGAAGCCTCGTTCTGCGACGGCTCGGCTCACTTTAAAGAGTATATGTTCTCACCTGTATATGACCCGCTGTTTTTATGCGCGGCTCTTGTCGCGGTTGAGTGGATATACTTCGCTGTTTCGTCGTTTGCTCTCAAGCGCGTTTCGTTTGAAATTGAAAGCCTCTGCCTTTTCCTCACGGGAATCGGCGTAATGCTGCTGGCGCGCCAGAATATGCGCTCGGCGTTTGTTCAGCTCATAGCGGCGGCGATAGGTATGGTTGTATTCTGCGCGCTGATTAAATTTATAGAAAATCCCGACCGCATCGGCAAGTGGCGACTGATTATTATGATTGCCGCTGTCGGATTTCTCGCGATTAACCTTGTTTTCGGTAAGGTTACGAACGGTTCGGCAAACTGGATTCAGATAGGCTCGATTACAATTCAGCCTTCGGAATTTGTTAAAATCGCGTATATATTTGTCGGAGCTTCAACTCTTGACAGATTGCAGACAAAACAGAACCTGATTGAATTCATCATCTTCTCGATGGTATGCGTCGGAGCTCTCGCGCTTATGGGCGACTTCGGAACGGCTCTAATCTTCTTTATGAGTTTCCTTATTATTTCGTTTGTTCGCTCGGGCGATTTCAAAACCCTTTTCCTCGCGCTTGCGGGCGCAGGCGCCGCGGGTATTATCGTTCTGCGATTCAAAGCGTATGTACTCGACAGATTCAAGGCGTGGCGTCACGTATGGCAGCATACTCAGGACGCGGGCGGGTATCAGCAGGCTCGTACCCTGACATATATCGCGTCGGGCGGTTTGTTCGGCGTAGGAATAGGCAACGGCTGTCTTAAATATGTTGCCGCGTCGGAATCAGACCTCGTATTCGGACTGATGAGCGAGGAAATGGGCTTTATCGTAGCTGTCACCATAGCGGTTGCGGTGGCGTCGCTCTTCCTTTACGCCCGTTCGGTCACAACGAGAGCGAGAAGCACATTCTACTCAATTTCGGCTTGCTGCGCGGCAGGTATGCTCGTTATTCAGATGGCGCTGAACGTTTTCGGCGCGACGGACATTCTTCCGCTCACAGGCGTTACTTTCCCGTTTATCAGCGCGGGCGGTTCAAGTATAATCTCGTGCTGGGGACTTCTGGCGTTTATCAAGGCGGCAGACGAAAAGACTTATTCATTGAAGGTTAAGAAATAATTACGAATTTCGCATTTTGAATTGCGAATTGATTAGGTGGTGGTTGTATGAAACGAACACTGCAGCGCTCATGGCTTATATTCATACTTGTAATAGCTTTTCTTGTCGGCATGGCGTTTCTTGTTGTCGAAACGATATTCGGCGCGTCCGACTGGGTTGACCAGCCATATAACGGACATATCGCGGGCGCGGGCGGACTGCTTGAGGCGGGCGTTATTTCCGACAGGAACGGCAACGTTCTCGCCCAGACAGTGGACGACAAGCGAGTATATAACAAAGACGAGGACGTGAGAAAAGCTCTGCTTCACGTTGTCGGCGACGACACTCTGAATATCTCAACGGCTATACAGAGTCAGTTCCGTTCCCAGCTGACAGGCTACAGCTTTATCTGGGGACTGGATATGCCCGGCTCGTTCAGAGGCGGAAGCGATGTTAACCTTACGGTTGACGCCGATACATGCAAAACAGCTTACAACGCTCTCAAGGAGTATGACAGCGGAGCATGCGTTATCTATAACTATAAAACAGGCGAGATAATCTGTGACGTAAGCACAAAAACGTACGACCCCAACAGCCCTCCCGAAATTACCAAGGACAACGAGGACGAGTACGAAGGAGTTTACCTTGACAACGTGCTCTCATCGACATATACACCCGGCTCGATTTTTAAAATCGTTACTGCCGCCGCGGCAATCGAAAACATCCCCGACATCTGGGACAGAACGTGGACCTGCAACGGCAAAGAGGAAATCGACGGCGGCGACGTAACCTGCGTTGAGGCTCACGGCACCGTAAACCTCAAAGAGGCGTTCGGTCACTCCTGCAACATTGTTTTCGCGGAGCTCGCGGTTGAGCTTGGCGACGACATTATGACAGAGACCGCGAAGAAAATGGGAATAAATTCCTCATTCACCGTGAGCGGAATCAAAACAAAAGCAGGCAACTATGACATTTCAAAAGCTACTACCCATCAGCTCGCGTGGTCGGGCGTAGGTCAGTATGAAGATAAAGTCAATCCGATGCAGATGGCTATACTCTGCGGCGCAATCGCCAACGGCGGTACTCCGATAAATCCGTATCTCGTTGACGGCACCTCGGGCTCTCTGCTAAAGGATATGGGACTGACAGGCTCCGCGTCAAAGGGCAAGGAGCTGCTGAGCCCCGACACCGCGAAAAGCCTGAAGGAGCTTATGCGATATGCTGTCGAGAACGACTACGGCAACGATATGTTCGGCGGGCTCACCGTCTGCGCGAAAACAGGTACGGGCGAAACTTTCATTGGTGAAGGCAACGACAAAAACGACGGATGGATGGTCGGATTCGCAACCGACAAAGACGTTCCGCTGGCGTTTGCCTGTATTGTAAGAGGCTCGGATAACTACGGCTACTCCACGGCAGGTCAGGTCGCCAAAGCGGCAATGATTCAGGCGGCGGACAGTCTTAGGAACAATGACGACGATGAATAATCAGCAATAAACCGAAAGGATAGATATAAATGAACCCATTAAAAGTATTATTCGGAAACTACTCCAAGCGTGAAGTAAAACGCATTCAGCCAATCGCTGACAAGGTGCTCGCGCTTGAGGGCAAGTACGCGGCTATGAGCGAAAGTGAGCTTAAGGCTCAGACCGCGATTCTGAAAGAACGGCTTAAAAACGGCGAAACAACCGACGATATTCTTCCCGACGCGTTCGCGGTATGCCGCGAGGCTTCGTGGCGTGTGCTTGGAATGAAGCACTTCCCCGTACAGGTTATCGGCGGAATCGTTCTGCATCAGGGACGTATCGCCGAAATGAAAACAGGTGAAGGTAAAACACTGGTTGCTACGCTGCCCGCATATCTCAACGGTCTTACGGGCGAAGGCGTGCACATTGTAACAGTCAACGATTATCTCGCGCGCCGTGACTCGGAGTGGATGGGCAAGCTCTACCGCTACTTAGGTCTTACGGTTGGCCTTGTTGTACACGAAATCGACCCCGACGACCGCAAAGAATCCTATAACGCCGACATCACCTACGGCACAAACAATGAGTTCGGCTTTGACTACCTGCGCGACAACATGGTAGTTTACAAGGAGAACAAGGTACAGCGCGGTCACGCGTTTGCAATCGTCGACGAGGTCGACTCAATCCTCATAGATGAAGCTCGTACTCCGCTTATTATCAGCGGTAAGGGTGACAAGAGCACCGAGCTTTACACCCAGGCAAACCGTTTCGCGAAGACTCTGAAGGTTCAGCGCTTTGCCGAGCTCAACTCCAAAGAAGATATGGAGGAATACTACGCCGAAAACGGTATTGACTACGTTGTTGACGAGAAGGCTAAATCCGTAACACTCACACAGAGCGGTGTTAAGAAGGCAGAGGCTTTCTTTAACATAGAGAACCTTACAGACCCCGAAAACCTCACAATTCAGCACCACGTTAACCAGGCTATCCGCGCCAACGGTATTATGAAACGTGACGTTGACTACGTTATCAAAGACGGTGAAATCATCATAGTTGACGAGTTCACGGGACGTCTTATGTACGGCAGACGCTACAACGAGGGGCTCCACCAGGCAATCGAAGCCAAAGAAGGCGTAAAGGTTCAGAACGAGAGCAAGACTCTCGCGACAATTACCTTTCAGAACTACTTCAGACTTTACAAAAAACTCTCGGGTATGACAGGTACCGCTCAGACCGAGGCAACCGAGTTTCAGGAAATCTATAAGCTCGACGTTGTTGAAATTCCGACGAACAAGCCTCTCATCAGAGAAGATATGCCCGACTCAATCTATCGCACGGAGAACGGCAAGTTTATGGCTGTTATCCGCCAGATTGTTGAGGCTCACGAAAAAGGACAGCCTGTGCTGGTAGGTACAATTTCAATCGAAAAATCTGAAATTCTTTCAAAAATGCTCAAGAAGCAGGGTATTAAGCATAATGTCCTCAACGCTAAACAGCACGACAAGGAAGCCGAGATTATTGCTCAGGCAGGTAAGCTCGGAGCGGTAACAATCGCGACAAATATGGCGGGCCGCGGTACCGATATTATCCTCGGCGGTAACGCCGAGTACCTCGCGAAGGCTCAGATGCGCAAACAGGGTATCGAGGACGAGCTCATAGCTGAGGCGACAGGCTTTGCCGAAACCGATGACGCGGAAATCCTCGAAGCGAGAAAAATCTTCTCGGAACTCAACGAGGGCTTCAGCGAGGAGATTAAAGAGGAAGCCGACAAGGTTCGTGACGCGGGCGGTCTGTTCATCATAGGCACGGAACGTCATGAGTCACGCCGTATCGACAACCAGCTCAGAGGTCGTGCGGGACGTCAGGGCGACCCCGGTACAAGCCGATTCTTCCTCTCAACCGAGGACGACCTTATGCGTCTGTTCGGCGGCGACAGAATGAAGATGATGCTCGACAGACTCAACGTCGAAGAGGATATGCCGATTGAGAACAAAATGCTTTCAAATATCATCGAAAACTCACAGGAAAAGGTTGAGCTCAGAAACTTCGGCATTCGTAAAGACGTGCTCCAGTATGACGACGTTCTCAACCGTCAGCGTGAAATCATCTATACGCAGCGTGACCAGGTTCTCGACGGCGAAAACCTCCACGATACTATCATCAAGATGATTGAAGACAACATAACCGAGACAGTGGCTCAGTTCCTGCCCGAGGGTATCCACGACAACTGGAACATTACGGCGCTGCTCGACACATATATGGATTGGATTATTACAGACCGTTCCAAGTACAACTTCTCTGACAGAGATATCGAGGTAATCGAAGCGGACGAGATTAAGAATATGATTATCGAGGACGCTATGAATCTTTACGCAGAGAACGAGAAGCTCCTGCCCGAGGAAACTATCCGCGAGATGGAGCGTGTATATCTGCTCAGAAGCGTTGACACCTATTGGATGGATCATATCGACAATATGGAACAGCTCAAGGCGGGTATCCACCTGCGTTCATACGGTCAGCACGACCCTGTTGTCGAGTACCGTTTAGAGGGCTTTGATATGTTTGACGAAATGATTGCTTCAATCCGTGAGGATACAATCAAGCTCATGCTCACACAGCCCAGACGTATTTATGAACAGCAGAGACGCCGTGAGGCTATCGCAGCGGCTAAACGTCTGGCGGCTCAGAAAGCAGCCGAGAGCAAGGGTGACAGCGAACAGAGCGACGTGCTCAAGAATGCTCTCAGGCGTGAGCAGGTAGCTAAACCCACCGCGACATCGGGCGACGGTACAGACACTACGAACAGAACAATCCGCAAAGGCAAGAAAGTCGGCAGAAACGACCCCTGTCCCTGCGGCAGCGGCAAGAAGTACAAGAAATGCTGCGGAAGAGATGAGTAATTAAGAAAGTAATCAGTAGTCAGTTGTGGTCGTGGAGAAACCTTTAATCTCC
>JAILPC010000038.1 GCA_024690465.1 Ruminococcus sp. | reverse complement strand
TATCGTGAGAGGCTGTTTAGCGTGCTGTTTTGCACAGAGATTTTTTAGCTATATTAAAGCTTCATCATTCTGTATCCGATACCGATATGTGTCTGAATCAGAGATTGCTGACTGTCATTAAGTTTCTTTCTGAGAGTTGCCATAAAAACGCGAAGCGAAGCTTCATTGTTGTCAGCGCTGCTTCCCCAGACATTCTGAATGATATATTTATGCGTCAATACTTTTCCGACATTTTTCGCGAGAAGACAAATCAGTTTGTACTCAATAGGCGTAAGGTGCAGCTCGTTTTCATCAAGATAAACGCAGCCCGATACATAGTCGATTTTCAGTCGTTCGTTGACAAATTCTGTGACAGACGTGTTCCCGGCTTTTATCAGCCGCCTTTGAATAACGCGCAATCTCGCGAGGAGTTCATCGACGGAAAAAGGTTTTGTCAGGTAGTCATCGGCGCCTTTGTCGAGCGCCGAGATTTTTTCCTGATCCTCGCTTCTCGCGCTGACAATAATTATCGGCACTTCGCTCCATGTTCTGATATGCTCAATCACTTCTTCTCCGTCGATATCAGGCAGCCCGAGGTCCAGTATTATTATATCCGGTTTGTGCGACGCGCTGAGCATAATCGCCTCGTTACCCTTGCTCGCTGTGATATAGCGATAATCATTCATCTTAAGCGTAGTTGTGATGAGGTTTCTTATCGGGATGTCGTCCTCTACAACCAAAACAAGATATTCATTCATTTAACTCAACCTTTCCGAGCGGCAGAGTAAAGCTCACTACCGTTCCTTTCGGATTATTATCACTGACGGTGATTGTGCCGCCGTGGGAACTTACAATAGACTTGCACAGCGAGAGCCCCAAGCCGAGACTCCTTCGACTGTCTGACGAACGGTTGCCGCCTGTATAGAACATATCAAAGACCTTGCTTCTTTCCGACTCGGGTATTCCGACGCCGAAGTCGGCTACCGCGATAACGGCAAAATCCGTCCCTTTATTAACTCTTACGGTAACGGGAGAATCCTCGTCGCTGTACTTTACGGCATTATCAATGAGGTTTATTATCACTTGCACAACCAAGTTCGCGTCCGCCACAACAGGGATGATTTCGTCGCGCATTTCAACATTGATTCTGCGCTTGGGGTGTGTGCGCTGAGTGTGCTTTGCCGCCTCCGAAACCAAGTCGTCCAGTATCTCCACTGAGAGGCTGAGCTGCATTTTCCCGTCCTCGATCCTTGTGGCGTAAAGCAAGTTTTCCACCAATCCGATTAACCACATTGATTCTGAATATATATCGGTATATATCTGCTGTTTTGCGTCTTCGTCAAGCGTGCTTCCCACGGAAATCAACGTGCTCGCGTTGCCCGAAATTGAGGTAAGCGGCGTTCTCAGGTCGTGTGAAATTGAGCGCAGCATATTCGCCCTGAGCTGTTCATTCTGCGCGAGAAGCGCGGCTTCTTCCTTCTCTTTAGCGTTCTGTTTTGCGATTTGAGTGTTGCGCTTGAGCTTGTTGGCGAGAGAGCCCGCGATAAACGCTGTGATAAACATTGTTATAAAGGTTACGGGATAGCCCGCGCCGTGCGCCGACAGCGAAAACTCAGGATAGGTAAAGAGGAAGTTAAACAGTGTTACGCACACTATCGAGGAAATTAGGCAGTAAAGTATTCTGGACGTAATAATTGATATAACAAGCACCGCTATGATGTACAGCATAATTATATCGGTGTCCGTAAGACTGAACGCTTTAAAAGCATATCCCATAAGTGTAGTGACCGCCAGCACTATAAGGCAGAGCACCGATTCCTTAAGAACGGTTATCGGACTTTGCCTTAATTTTTTATCTACCGTCATATTATTCACCCTCTTTTAATATACCACGAAGCGACATCAGACCTCAACTTAATTTCTCAAACGTCGTATATTTGTCGCATTATTTCTTTTCGTTGATGTTACTATTCTCTTCAATCTGACCGTTTTTCTCGTCAATCGTGCCTAGGAATCTGTCATACCTGTGCATCAGAAAGAGGCTGGCAATAAAACATCCCGCAGTGTAAACAACGATAAGAACCTTAATCATATTCTCATCTCCTGCTGCTGAGAATCTTCTGTATGTTGCGCAGTTCTCCAAGAACAAAAGCAACGTCATCGGGCTGCACAACAGTCTCAGCTGTCGGGATTATGACTTCAGTGTCGCGCTTTATTGTCAGTATGTTTAAGTTGTGTTTTCTCCGTATATCAATCTGCATAAGCGATTTTCCGTGCCATTCTTTCGGCACTTTAAGCTCATAGATATAGTATTCCTGTTCGAGGTGGAAAAAGTCCAGAATATTGTCAGACGCGTATTTTGTGGCGATGCGCAGAGCTGTCTGCTTTTCGGGATACACAACCTCGTCCGCGCCGTTACGCAGAAGAAACTTCATCTGCACATCATTTGTAGCGCGTGAGATAACCTGCTTCGCGCCGAGCTCGCTGAGGAGAGATGTGGTTTCCAGTGAAGTCTGGAAGTGACTGCCAAGCGTAACGAAGCAGACGTCATAGTCGCCGATACCGAGCGTCCTGAGAAATTCCTCGTTTGTGCCGTCGCCTATCTTGGCGTTGGTCACATAGGGCATTATATCGTTGATGCAATCTTCGTTGATATCCACCGCCATAACCTCACAGCGAAACTCTTCCATGCGCTTAGCGATATGGGTTCCGAATTGTCCCGCTCCTATAACTAAAACCGATTTCATATTCAATTCTCCTTATCCGATTGAAATATTTTCAAGAGGCAGACGTGAATTCTTGCTGCCCGATGACGGCAGCGCGGCATAAATCAGCGTAAGTCCTCCGACTCTGCCGAAGAACATCAGCATCATCAGTATTGCCTTTGAGAGCATTCTCAGCTTGGTTGTGATGCCAAGCGTCAGCCCTACTGTTCCGATTGCCGAGCTTGTCTCGAAAAGCGAGGCGACCAGCGGAATATGCTCGAATTTACTTATGACGGCGCCGCTGACCAGAAACAGAAACAAATACATAAAAAATACCGCTCCCGCGTTGCGGACTGTGTCGTCGGATATTCTTCTCTTGAAGCACTGCACATCTCTTTTTCTGCTGAACACCGTGATTGCCGACATAAACAACACGGCAAATGTAACTGTCTTCATACCGCCCGCTGTTGAACCCGGCGAGCCGCCAATCAGCATTAACACTATCATTAGTATTGAGCCCGATTCGCTCATATTTGTCAGGTCCTGCGTGTTGAAGCCCGCCGTTCTTGTGGTAACGGACTGGAAAAACGAGCTGACGCTTCTCTCTGAAAAATCCATTGAACCGTATTCGTTAAAGAAGAAATAAAGCGCGGGCAAAACAATCAGTATCGAAGTGGTGAGCAGAACAATTTTACTTTGCAGTGAATAGCGCGTAAAGCGGTGTTTATATGTTTTGATATCACCCCATACAAGAAAGCCGATGCCGCCCGCAACAATCAGCAGCATAATAATACAATTCACATATATATTTCCGCTGTAAGAAGTCAGCGAAGAAAAAGGCTCTCTTGTCCCCATAAGGTCAAATCCCGCGTTGCAGAAGGCTGAAACCGAGTGAAACAGCGAATACCAAAGACCTTTTGCCGCTCCGAAATCCGCGCAGAACACAGGAAAAAGCAGAGCCGCGCCAATCAGCTCAATAAGCACCGTTGTTTTTACTATGAAGCTTGTAAACCGTACCATTCCTCCGATATGCGGAGCCGCGATTGACTCCTGCATTGTACTTCTGTGCCATAATCCTATCTTCATACCCGAAGCCCTCATTACAGTCAGACCGATAGTGATAACGCCCATCCCGCCAATCTGTATGAGAATGAATATTACACCCTGCCCGAAAACCGACCAGTATGTAGCAGTGTCCTTAACAACGAGTCCTGTCACACAAGTCGCGGAAGTCGCAGTAAACAGCGCATCGGAAAACGCAGTTATACTGCCTCGGCGCGAAGATATCGGCAGCATAAGCAAGAACGTTCCCAGCATAATAAGCATAAAAAAACTTAGGATAATTATTCGGAACGAAGTAATTTTCCTTCGCCTTTTCCGTTTAATCAATCGGAACATTTTTATACCTCTGTCGCAAAAAATTGTTGGTATAATTATATCATAAGGTCAGTTAAGATGATGTTAAGAATCACGGCACGATGTTAAGATTATATAAAGATAAGACTTCATCCCTCGCAATTGTACTTGGATTTGCTCCAGACGGAGGTTGTGTTCCCTAAATCCCTTATAAATTACGCTCATATATTCCACTTTGCCTTTCATCATTCTGCTGGCGCAGGGACAAAGGGGCATTTTTCCTTTGTATTATTCATACCTATACGGCAAATCAAAAATTAAAAGCAAACGTCTAAATGAAAGATTTTGTAATTTGTAATTCATAAATTATAAGTAATTGGCGTTATTTTGCAGAAAATATTTTAAAATTTGCAATAGCCGTGCAATTAACTTGCATAATCGCATTGACAACTTTAAATACAAATGGGCAGGCATCAGTAAGTAAAATTTATCTCATGCAAAGGTCTTGTAACCAACAAAGTTCTTATGGACTGTATTCAACAACAGCAAAACACTGGCCTTCCACCCCGAAAAGCTCGAAAAATTTGAGGACGCGGCCGACGAATTCGACGACGGCGAAAAGCTCAAAGGAATTGTCCGCGTGTTCAAAGCAAAGAACTGCATTCTCTACCACGACATAAGCAACGAGCATTTACTTATAACGATTTGAAATCATTTACGATAAGAATTCAAAAGCCTCAAAACAAACGGATTAAGCTGTTTTCCCACAGCGCGTTATAAAATAATTCAGCCTCTCACGACATAAACCGTGAGAGGCTGTTTAGCGTGCTGTTCCGTTTTGTTTTTTCATATCCTATAAATCAGAATGCAGCAATATCATTTTGTTATCAAAGGAAGTACCCTATCCTCAATAAACGCAATGCGGTCAAAGATACGCGGTTTGAAGGTTCCCGTCACACCGACGGAGATATTCTTCTCGGGATTGACATAAATCACGTTGCCGCCGTCGCCTATCGCGGCGATTACCTGACTTTCTTTATACGGTCTGTACCACAGGTAGCCGTAACTCATATTCCCGAAACGCTCGCCGAGCGCAATGCGCGGCGCTGCCATTTCTTCAATCCAATCGCCCGATATAACCCGCCTGCTGTCAAATACTCCGCTGTTCAGAACGAGTTCGCCTATCTTTGCCATATCCATAGCGGAGAGGCACAAGCCCCAGCCTGCAGTCACAGTATCCTTGGGATCGGAATACCATTCGTTTTTCTTTGGTGCTTTGTTCATCAGATAATCAAACTGATCATCCTTATCGCTTGCGCCGTGAATCTTATGCTCGGGGATACCAAGCGGAGCAAAAAGATATTGATTGGCAAAGTCTATGCATTTCATTCCCGAGGCGTTTTCAATTACGCCCGACAAAATTTGTATGCCGAGCGTTGCGTATTTAAACTCGCCCGTGATTCCGTTTCTGCCGCCGAGCAAATCGAGCGCGGCTTTTGTCCAGTCGTTGGAGGTGCAGACCTTTGTCCACGGCTCGCTGCGGTATTTATACGGCGCTGTCATAGTCAGGAGATGTCTCAGAGTAACGTCATAAATCGTTTTTTCGCCGCGCTTTACCTGATAAGCGGGAAAGAAATCAAGCACCTTTTGTTCGGCGTTCTGTATGTATCCCTTATCGACAGCTATTCCTATCAGCAGCGCCATTACGCCTTTCGTGACGGACATAACGTTCACCGCGTCGGTCGTCTTGTACCCACGCCAGCATTCGTCAAACACGGTAGCGTCGTTTCGTATTGCATATATCTGACAGATGTTGCTTTCGTTGCCCGTGCTTTCGGTAACATATCGATGTAATTCCAGTTTTGTCATTTCACAATTCTTCCTTGCAGTATCCTAAATCAGAATTTATCAATCTAACCGTTTCTGTATTTCTTCCTTGACTTTATCCAATTTGCTACAGGTCAGAAGCGGAATCAATGTGTTTATATCGTCAATACTCTTGTTCCACCATTTGAAGCGAAGCAGAAGTTCAATCAACTCATCATCAAAGCGTTTGCGAAGAACAGTTGCAGGATTTCCGACAACGATTGTATATGGCTCAATATTTTGCCCGACAACGCTGTTTGCGCCAATAATAGCTCCGTCGCCGATATGAACTCCGGGTAGAATCGTTGCATTTTGACCTATCCAAACATCGTTTCCGATAACTGTATCGCCTTTTATCGGCAAATCCGAAATGGCAGGCGGTTCCATTCCCCAGCCTTCCAGTGTATAAAACGGAAAGGTTGATATGGCATTCATCTGATGATTCGCTCCGTTCATCATAAATTCAACGCCCGATGCTATCTGACAAAACTTGCCTATGATCAGCTTATCCCCATTCCAATCATAAAGGTGAGTAACGTGACTTTCAAAATCCGAATCAGCGATATAGGAGAAGTCACCGACAATGATGTTTGGATTTTTGATTGTCGGTTTGATATAGATTTCTTTATCATAACCCTTGATTGGGTGAATGACATTTGGATTTGGTGTTTTTCCGTTTTTCATTTGATTACTCCTAAATTCAGATTAATATTTCTAAATTATACACGAAAAACAAGCCTTTGTAAATCTCAGAGAACCGTTCACTACGCATTTTAGACAACTTTCATTTTCCTGCCTTCAACCGTCATCACACCCTCATTCTGCATTCTGCCGAGCTCACGGGATAGCGCGCTGCGGTTTACGACGAGGTGTTCGAAGAGGGCTGTTTGCGTAAACGGGATTTTAACATATCCGTTTTTATCCTTTGGCAGTGAGGCAAGGTGACAAGCTTCATCACATTTAGATAATTATATTTGCAACACATATCCGGTTATCACCCCGATAACCGCTGAAAGTAAGATTATGAGGATTGGGTGGAGCTTTTTGAAAGCCAAAACAACCGCCGCGGCAAAAATACCGGGCGATACATAAAACTGCGCTGTGCCTAAAACTGATACACTTAATCCCGCCGGAAAGAACACTGTTTGCGAAAGCGAAAGCAATGCCGCGGCTATCAAGCCGACCACAGCCGGTTTCAAGCCGTTCATCGCGCCAACAACCAATCTGCTGCTTTTGAATTTCGCATAACACTTTGCAACAATCAGTATGATCACAAATGACGGCAACACAACACCGAGAGTAGCGCATATACTACCGAATATGCCGCCTGTCCGTGCGCCGACAAAGGTTGCGATATTCACTGCGAACGGTCCCGGTGTACTTTCGCTGACTGCAATAAAATCTATCAGATCACTTTGATTCAACCAGTCATGAGCT
The DNA here is from genome assembly GCA_024690465.1 of Ruminococcus sp. Lineage (GTDB taxonomy): Bacteria > Bacillota > Clostridia > Oscillospirales > Acutalibacteraceae > Ruminococcoides. The sequence continues at coordinate 861 of JAILPC010000038.1, read as the reverse complement.
GTTACTTCTTCCTGTATCATCGGCAGCATTGCATAACCGCCGCCAAATGTAAACAACCCGATTTTCAGGAAAGCAAGGAACAAATTAAGATAAATCATTTCTTGTCCCTCCTGCTCATAATCAGCGCCTGCACGATTCCTACCACTGCACAGGTCAGTATCACAAAGATGACGTTGATGGGTAAAAACGCAACCACAACAAAAGCGCCAAGCATAATCAGGTAAGAAAAAATCCCTTTCGGGCTTTGCTTATACATTGACCACAGCGCTTTAACAATCAACGCCAGAACGCCTGCGCGTATACCGTTGAAGGCATACTGAATCCAACGGACATTTTGAAATTCCGCAAGCACAAAAGAAACTACGGTGATTATTGCAAAGGACGGAAGTACCACTCCAAGGGTTGCCGACAGCGCACCCAAAAATCCGGCAACACGATAGCCTATAAAGGTCGCCGCGTTTATAGCGATAGGCCCCGGTGTCGACTCGGCAATCGCAACAATCTCAAGGATATCTTCGTCACTTATCCAGTTTTTATTCTCGACAGTCTCACGCTGGATCAAAGGGATCATAGCGTAGCCGCCGCCAAATGTAAACAGCCCGATTTTCATGAAGGTGAGTAGTAGACTGATAGTTTTCGGTATTCGTTTCATTTTCTTTTTACTTCGTTAATTCATCGGTACAAGTTGCTTTCTTGTAGCCTCTTGTTTTGTTACTAAACTAAATCAAAATTTATTATTATGTAAACTCCAGTAACATTTTTATATGTGGTATTCCATCCAACAAGAATTCTTCAGAAATTTGTCGGAATCCTTGCTTTTCATATAACCCTTCTGCATAGGTCTGCGCTTCAAGATATATT
>JAILPC010000007.1 GCA_024690465.1 Ruminococcus sp. | reverse complement strand
TTCACGTTTTTCCTTTCAAGTCTGCAATCGATCCCATAGCTGGACTTCGATATAAGCATACTTTCCCAATGACTTTTTGCAATACTCTTCAACTGAACCGCCGCATGCACTGATTCCATCCAAGAGCATTGCTTTTGTAAGCACAGCAGGTCTCACTCCATGTATTAGAAGAGCGCAACTGTCACCCGGCGTAAAACTGATCTGGTCATCAGGGATTTCCGTAAGAACTAATACTATCTTATCGTTTGTGTCAAACCACTTTCTAAGATATTCACTTTCACCCAAAACAAATGAATACGGATGAAGCAGTTTGGGGCTGCCTCCGAGCTTTATAAATTCCTCACGGACATACTCGTCGGCTCTTTTTCTGTTGGGATAATAATTGATAAAATCCGCAAATCTTCCAAAACTGGTAGTATCAGGGTGCTTAGCGGCAAGTTCTGCTGCAACGCGAAAAGCCTCCTCTTCAGGGAGGTTCATTATGTTCTTCCAAGGATCCGTCCCAGGATAGAAGTAATGAGTTATAAGCAATTCATCCATAAAAATACCACGGCCGCTGCATGTGCATTAAATCGCTATCAGCCGCACCACGACTTAAGGAGATATTCGTCGATAAGGGCTATCGGTTCCTTATCCTTAACATCACTGTAAAAGGCCAGTTTCTCAACCTCCTCCTTGTCAGTCCTATATGCTTCGATATCCTTCATTGCTTCAACAGTAAGCGATATTCCGTACAGTCCGCCGAATTCATAGTGCCACTCCGGATTGAAGTATCCCGGTGCAAGTTTAAGCGACATAATTCCCAAGTAAGAGAACTCGCAGCCTTTTATTCCGAGCTCTTCTTCGCACTCTCTGTTAATGCATTCGCGGATAGATTCACCATCTTCTCTGCATCCGCCGAAAATCTCCCATTCCTGTCTGTACTTATTCCATCCGAGAAGATAATCGTTGCCAACCTTCACTACTGCGAGGCAATGCGTTACAGGAGAATACTCATTATCAGCCTTAGACTCTTCGACCTTAAAAAGGTCCAACAACTCGTTTCCTTTTACATCCTTGATCAGCATATCCTATCCCTATAGTTCATTCTGACATAAACATTCCTGCTAAGGTTTCCCTCAGATAAACTAATTATATCATCACGATAGAGAACTCAAATTGAAAGAGCCCCCGTCTCTGAAGTGAACCCCCGAAGTTTGTTCAACTTCAGGGGTTCACTTCACTCCAGGGGCTCTATAAATCTTATCTCATACCTGAGAGTGATATTGCTTGCGAGCGACTTCCGCACAAGCGAAGCGCGGAGGACCTAAGCGAGCAAACGGTATCACTCGTACTCTACTGTTGCTGTCGGCTTCGGAGTGTAGTCATACAACACGCGGTTGATGCCGGGAACTTCGTGTGTGATGCGGTCAGTGATGCGGCACATTAGGTCATATTCGATGGGCTCTACCGTTACCTGAACAACATCTGTCGTATTGATCGCACGGACGATGCAGAGCCACTCAAATGCTCTCTTGCCATCCTTGATGCCTGTTGACTTGAAATCGGGAACAACAGTGAAGTACTGCCATACCTTGCCTGCAAGGCCGGCCTTCTCGAACTCTTCTCTTAAGATCGCATCGGACTCTCTTACTGCTTCGAGTCTGTCTCTTGTGATCGCACCGGGGCATCTTACGCCGAGTCCGGGACCCGGGAACGGCTGACGGTATACCATGTTGTCGGGCAGGCCTAATGCGGAACCAACAACGCGGACCTCATCTTTATAGAGGTACTTAACGGGCTCTACCAGCTCGAAATCGAGTTCCGGGGGAAGACCGCCTACATTGTGGTGAGCCTTGATGCCCTGCTCACTTTCGAGGATGTCAGGATAGATGGTGCCCTGTGCAAGGAAGGAGATACCGTCGAGCTTTGCTGCTTCTTCCGCGAAGACCTTGATGAACTCTTCGCCGATTATATGACGCTTCTGCTCGGGATCGGTAACGCCTGCGAGAAGATCCAGGAATCTGTCTGTTGCATCGATATAGATGAGGTTAGCCTTAAGCTCGTCTCTGAAGACTTTGCATACCATCTCGGGCCCGCCCTTGCGGAGAAGTCCGTGATTAACGTGAACGCAGACGAGATTGCTGCCGATTGCCTTGATAAGGAGTGCCGCGACTACAGAAGAATCAACGCCGCCCGAGAGTGCAAGGAGAACCTTTTTGTCTCCGACCTGATATTTATCTGGGGATGGCGGGTGCAAAGGACAGTAAAACTGCAGTGCATTAAGTTGTGTATCAGACAAGCGAAAAAATCAAAACAGGGCAGCCAGCAGGCTGCCTTGTTTGACTTCGGAATGATTTTGAAGCAGTTGAATGCTAAAGATGAAGTAAAAGTCTCAGGAATGGTTTATGTATTTGGAGAAAAGAGCTTACATATAGGAAAAAAGAAGTGATATTTATTAATGCGGTAAGTAAAGAAGGATTCTTTTCTTACACGGCGAATATAAAGAACTTAGGGTACTTTATCGTTTTGTGCCTGAAAAGGGGGATTTCGTTTCATGGAGAAGATAAAGATTGAGAAAGGACACGTGCTGCACAAAAAAGGGGACGAGGTAAAAAATCTCGAAATTGTGCTTTCAGGCGCGCTTGTCATGACTGACGGCGATTCTGTAGATGTACGTCTTAGCGGCGGTGGAATAGCAGGGGCTATTTACCTTCCGGGAGATATATATTCGTTTGATTATGTTGCGCTTGAGGAGTCGACACTTCTGGTAATGGATTATCTTTCCGAAGATGATATTGCAGAAGCTGTTTCGGGAACGCCTGCTATAGCGCCTGTTATGGCTGCCGCAGGAATGGAGTTTGCAAGCGGAATACTTGATGCCCTTGATGCGACTTCGCAGGCAGCATCTGATTTCTGCAAGGAAATCAAATACAACTATAATGATTATAAATTCATGTGCGTAAAGCTTGACCGCACGCCTGAGCAGTTTTCGTTTGTAGAGCAGCTCCCTGTTCCTGATGCTCCTGAAATTCTTTCAGGCTGGGAGGCTGAGGTATGCCGTACCTACTGTGATCAGCGGAGTTCGCTTGAACAGAGCTTTTATCCGCTGAATGTCAGCTTCTGCGTTGAGACGGTAATGCGCGCTTGTGCGTCGGGACGCCGTATTCGTAAGGACCTTGAAAGTGCTGCGGATTTCCTGGCATGGATGAAGAGCGGTACTGCTGATTTCGTTAATGCTTTCTATGATGTCAAATCAAGAGTTGATACGGAGACCCGTGGTTCCTCGGGAGAGGTTCCTGCTATTGAAAACGCGCTTGATGTTATCGTGGCATTTTCGGGAGTACCTACAGATGTTGCTGATACATTCCGCAAGGATATCAAGCAGTTCCTTGATACGGAAGACCGCCGCGCTAAATCTGATGAGATGCGCCACCTTCGCATGAGCATTGCGGACGGGTATTACAAAATCTACGAAGCGGCATTCTTCAAGAGCATGGAAACAAACCATATTCCTGCCGAGGTCCGCATGTTCTTCCTGTTCGGTTTTGTTGATGAAAATCTCGCAGGAAAAGCGAATACAGAGCTGCTCTATAAGATGGCGGTAAGCTGGGAGGACCATGCGGAGGGCCGTATTCTTCCTATGTATGACTGGCTCACTAAAATCTATAAAGGGGAAGCAGTTCCGTCCAAAAATGAGTTTGACAACGACTGGACAGAGCACCTCAGAGAAGAAGTCCGTACTGCCAATATTACACAGCAGAAGGCAGATGAGCTTGCCAATGACTGCAAGGCAATGGTCAGCTTTGAAATTAATAACATGTTCAAAAGCGCAAACAGGATTACGAATGGTCAGATGGCGTCCTTCGTGCCTGTATTCTCCACGCAGGATGTCATACGTCCGCTGGATAAATGCCTTGTAAGTGTAGCCCGTGCGGAGGAGTCATTTAAGAAGGTAACTGACGTAGACTTTGGCTGCTTCTATCGTCCGGCACTGGTTCAGTATCCTGACCTCAAGATTCAGCACTTCGTATACAATACGGAGGTTAAGCCGTATCTCATTCTGATGCCGAACTTCGGCGCCCGCGGAGTCATGTGGCAGGAAAACGAAGGTCCGCGCAGAACTACACCGGGACATTTGGTTCTCTCCATATTCCACTCGGAGGATTTGGACGAAACTATCGTCAGAATGTGTGCTCAGTTCCGTTGGGAGATGTGCCGCCGTATCCAGGGCGTACGCTACATGGATATTTCGGAGCCGTCCCTTACCTCGGAGTACATGAACTATCTGCAGTTCTATAAGAAGAACGGATATCTCTCCGCTGATATGAAGGAACGCATTAAGATTGCGCTGCAGAAGGCACGCAACGATTACAAGGTAGTGTTCGTTTCTGACTACGAAAAGTATATTCTTAACGAAGCGTATGGACTGCCGCGCCTGAATAAGATAACTAGAGAGATTTTGTTCAGATACTGCACAATGTCGGAAAAATTCCGCAAGGCATTGGCTATAAACCCGCAGTTCCAGCCGCTTATTGAACGATGGGACGTGACGCACAGCACGAAGCTGCACAGCCTCGGTCTGATTGTCAAAAAGTTCCAGAGAACGAAGCCGGGCGAACCGCTGCCTAAGGAAATGCAGGATGAGGTAGATTACCTCAAACTCTGATAAAGAAGATAAAATACCGTATTCCTTTGATAAGGAGTACGGTATTTTGTGTTTGAGGAGAGAAATAAATTTGAAATGTACGCTGTTTGCGAATTGCAGCATACAGTAATTAGGAGCGAAAAATAAATTCAAAAAGTGACGAAAAATTTTGATTTTTTTCATAAAACCGTTGTAAAATAGTCAATGAAAATTCGTTATTGGATAAAGGAGGAATAAACGGTGAGAAAGGCTTGGAAAATATTATGCCTGGTATGTGTGATGATGGTGCTTTGCGCGGGAACGGTCATGGCAAAAAGCGTGGAGGAAAAACGTACAGAAACACGCGAGAAGGCAAAAGAGGTACTTGCGGAGCTTTACGAGCAGCAGCCTAATGCACGTTATGAGGTTGAAAACAGTTCCGCGTATGCGGTATTTTTCAATACGGGAATAAAAATCGGTATCCTTGGAAGCGCTCATGGGCGCGGTATCGCTATCAATAACGAAACAGATGAGGAATGCTTCATGAATATGAAGGAGCTTTCCGCAGGACTTGGCCTTGGTGTGAAAGAATATTCGCTGGTATTCATATTTGAGGATCAGGATGTGTGGAATCATTTTACCTCAGGTGATTGGACATGCGGCGGCGGTTCGGCATCGGCAGGAGCAACAGATGGCGAGAGCGGAGGCGGAATCGAGGGTGCCGTGAAGCTGGCTGACGGAATATGGGTTTACCAGATGACTACAAAGGGCATTACGCTTGAGGCATCGCTGAACGGAACAAAGTTCACAAGAGACAAGAAGCTTAACGGTGAAAAATAAACCATAAAAATTAAACCATAAAAATATCGGAAAGATGAAGTCCGACTGATAGGACTTGTCTTTCCGATATTTTCATTTAGGAAGATTTTCTTCCTTCCATTCCTGCGGAGTCTGGTTAAATTCAGACTTAAAAGCACGGAAGAAGGGAAGATAGCCCTTGAAGCCCGACGCCCATGCAATGGATTCGAGAGTTTCGTCGGGTGAGTTGAGGAGCATTATACGGGCTTTCAAAAGCCGTTTGCTTGTAATGTACTGCCTTAGGCTGCAGCCGGTGGCTTCCTTAAATGTGTGCATCAAATGACTGCGGCTTAAAAACACCTTTGCGGCAAGATCATCTATGGAGAGCTGCTCTGTGAGGTGGGTGTTGATTGTACGTAGCACCTCCTGTATTTTTTCGTCGTGGAGAACAGGAGTAAGCGGGTCAAGCTCGCTTTTAAGCATTGCTCTGTTCAACAGTATGAGAAATTCTACAAAAAGCATTTCCACGTACAGAGGATTTGCAAAGCCGTCAGCGTGAGTTGTCTGCTCCAGCTTTTCTAGATGGAAAAGAAGGTCGTGGGTTTTGCCCGGGGCAAGGTGTACCACGGCATCTGATACAGGACCTTCAAAGCAGAGAGAAAGGTCTTCGGCTCCGCGTTTATACTGTTCGAAAAAAGCGGGAGAAACGTAGATGACGATTCTTTCGTAAGGAACGCCTGCCTCGGGTTCGGGCCGGTGTATTTCACCCGCGCGCACGAATACAAGGTCTCTCGGTGAAAGAGTCCATGTTCGTCCTTCAATGGTATAGTCAACGTTGCCCGAGAGAAATACGAGTATTTTATGGAAGTCATGATAATGAAAGGGAATAGGCGAAAGCGCCGCATCACTGAGACGGAAGACACGAAATCCTTCCTTCAGATAGCCACGTTTTTCGTATGTCTCCTTATTTGTATCCATAAACAGCCTCCTTTTTTATGATTATAGCACTTTTTGATATATAAATAGCACAAAATTGCATTTTATGTACTTTTTGTGCCTGTTATACTTTAGTTACAGAATTTTACGGAGGCGATAGACCATGCGGCAGTTAGATAAATACATTATTTCCGGAGTCCGTTATATTGTTTGGGACGAGATGGCCGGAGAAATGCCTGAGGCAGCAGGCTGCATGCGTCTTATGAATTCCTGCGACGGTATAGGGGCAGACCTTCTGGTTGCAATTGATGCAAGAAATCCAAAAGCTGTCCGTGTATTTAATGCTAAAGGCGTTGAGGTTGAAGCTGATGATGCGGCGCGCTACTGCGCGGCACTTTGCTTCGGACGTCAGGGCCAGGCTATGCAGGCAGCGGCGCTTATCAATACCATGGAGCGCGATACACGTCTGCAGCTCACGGAAACAGAGCATGATTACTGCGAGGTACGCCTGACGGAATGCTTCATCAAAGGACTTGCGGGAAAGGCTGTCTGTGCGGCATCTGTACTCGCAGGCTGACTGCCTGTTCATTGTCTTGCAAATGTTCTTTGGAAGGAATAAAAGTGTGTTCACATTTATTGGAAAATCATCTTGTATACATAACGGCCGACTTCGGATTCGAAGCCGGTCATTTTCGTTTTCGCTTTCTTATGACATGGGGCTATGTTATAATAGTCCCGAAAGCGGGCAGGATACCCGCTTGGGTTACGTTTGTTTATTTGTGATGTACATACTTTCAACAGGAGATGAACAGAAAAATGAGCAAAGTGGCGATTGTGATTGGCAGCGATTCCGATTGGCCGATTATGAAGCCGGCAGTTGAGGTTCTGAAACAGTTCGGGGTAGGCGCTGAGGTGACTGTAGCATCTGCGCATCGGACACCGGCGAAGGTTCGCGAACTTGTAACAACGGCACGTGAAAGGGACGTACGCCTCTTTATCGCGGCTGCAGGAGGTGCAGCACATCTGGCAGGTGTTGTTGCAAGCTATACTACACTCCCGGTCATTGGTGTTCCAATCAACGCGTCCGCGCTGAACGGACTTGATTCGCTTTTGGCTACCGTGCAGATGCCGTCGGGTATCCCGGTTGCAACAATGGCCATCAACGGAGCGAAGAACGCGGCTCTGTTCGCTGTGGAAATTCTTGCTGTTTCCGATGAGTCTTTGTCAGAGAAGATGAAGGAATACCGTGAGAAACTTGCAAAGGAAGTCGATGAAAAGGCGGCTCGGGTGCAGGCACAGATTTAACATAGATGTCAATTCAGCTGAACATTATTACAGGAGGAATTTAGCAGAATGGAAAAGAAAGAAGCACTGTACGAAGGCAAGGCAAAGATTATCTACGCTACAGATAAAGCAGATGAACTGCTTGTCTATTATAAGGACGATGCTACGGCAGGCAACGGCGCAAAGAAGGGTACCATTGCCGAGAAGGGCATTATGAACAACAAAATGACGGCGTTTTTCTTTGAACTGCTTGAAAAACAGGGAATCAAGACGCATTATGTCAGCATGCCGAGCGACCGTGAAATGCTGGTCAAAAAGCTCGATATGATTCCGCTGGAGGTTGTCATGCGCAACGTTGCGGCAGGTTCCCTTGCAGAGCGTCTTGGTCTTAAAGAAGGTACAGTCCTTTCCAAGCCTATTGTTGAGCTTTATTATAAGAGCGACGAGCTCGGTGACCCGATGCTTAACCACTACCACATTCAGGCTGTTGGTCTTGCAACACCGGACGAGGTCGCTGAGATTGAGGAAAAAGGCCTTAAAATCAATGCTATCCTGAAGGATTTCCTCAAGGAGAAAAAGGTTGACCTTATTGATTTCAAGCTTGAATTCGGACGTTATAACGGAGAGGTCATTCTCGGAGATGAGATTTCCCCGGATAACTGCCGCTTCTGGGACAGCGATACCCATGAGAAGCTTGATAAAGACCGCTTCCGCCGCGATCTTGGAAATGTTGAGGGCGCATACAAAGAGATGCTTCGCCGTCTGACGGGAGAAGAAAGATAAGATGTCGGAACTTTTGGGTAACAAATGGCACGAGGAATGCGGTGTTTATGGTGTGTTTGCGCATGATGAGGATGTCTCGGCGCTTACATATCTCGGGCTTTATGCTCTGCAGCACCGCGGACAGGAAAGTGCCGGTATAGCTGTAACAGACGGAGCGTGGATGGACGTTTCACGGGGGATGGGCCTCGTAAACGAGGTATTCCGCCATCAGGTTCCGCACATGGAAAACCAGTATATCGCTATCGGACATGTGCGCTACTCTACGACGGGTTCGAGCCTTCTTCAGAACACGCAGCCTCTTATTGTAAATTATTCGGGCGGTAAAATCAGTCTTGCCCATAACGGAAATCTGACGAATGCAATGGAAATCCGTCAGAAGCTTGAGCAGGACGGTACGATTTTTCAGACATCTATTGATACCGAGGTTATCCTGAACCTCATAGCGCGTTCGCGTAAGGAGACTATCGAAGAACGTCTCGCGGACAGCCTTAATCAGGTAAAAGGTGCATACTGCATTACGCTTATGACGGAGAACAAGCTCATCGGAGCGCGCGACCCGCAGGGCTTCCGCCCGCTGTGCCTCGGCAAGCTGGAGAACGGCTGGGTGCTTTCCTCGGAAAGCTGCGGTCTTGATGTTATCGGCGCGGAGTTTGTGCGCGATATTGCACCGGGCGAGATGGTCATTATCGACGACTCCGGGGTTAAGTCTATTCATTTTGCACCGAAACAGCAGCTTGCAGGCTGTATTTTCGAGTACATTTATTTCGCACGTCCGGATTCCGTTATCGGTGGCCAGAGTGTGCATGAAGCACGCTTCATGATGGGGCGTATTCTGGCACGCGAGAGCAAGTTCAAAGGGGATATTGTCATTTCCGTACCGGATTCAGGTACCACGGCAGCTACAGGCTATGCGTATGAAGCGGGAATTCCTTTTGTTGAAGGTCTTATGAAGAACCGTTATATCGGACGTACCTTCATTCAGCCGACACAGAAGAAACGCGATACCGCTGTACAGCTTAAGCTGAATGCAATCCGTTCTGCGGTAGAGGGCAAGTCCGTTATCATGATTGATGATTCTATTGTCCGCGGCACTACAAGCGGTAAAATCGTAAAAATGCTTCGCAAGGCAGGCGCCAAGGAAGTCCACATGTGTGTCAGCTCGCCTCCGATTGGTTTCCCATGCTATTACGGCATTGATACGTCAGTGCGCAAAGAGCTGATTGCTGCGACAAAATCCGTTGAAGAAATCCGCCAGTACATTCAGGCTGATTCCCTGCACTTCCTTTCCATAGAAGGACTGAAGGAGTCCCTGTCTGCGGTTAATCCGAACCATATGTGTTACGCATGCTTTAACAGCGATTATCCTGTCGAACAGGGCAAGCAGCCCGAAGGCTCCGGCAAGTACGTCTTTGAGCAGCGCAAGTGCTGATATTTTGCGCCTCATTCCGGTATAAGGGATGAGGCGCAATCCGTATTATCCTGAAATCTGGAGGTAACTCATGGAGAACAAGAAACTCACATACCGCGATGCCGGTGTGGATATTGATGCGGGAAATTATTCCGTGCAGCTCATAAAGGACAGCGTAAAGGCAACATACCGTCCTGAGGTACTGGGCGACCTTGGCGGCTTTGGAGGTCTTTTTGCGCTTTCCACAAAATACAAGGAACCTGTGCTTGTTTCGGGAACGGACGGAGTCGGCACGAAGCTCAAGCTTGCCTTCATGCTCAACAAGCATGATACGGTAGGACAGGATGCTGTTGCTATGTGTGTCAATGATATCCTGGTA
>JAILPC010000163.1 GCA_024690465.1 Ruminococcus sp. | reverse complement strand
TATATCAAAATAATATTATTTTTTGAGGGAGCAGATTTCGGTCTGCTCCTTTACTTTTGCTCTGCAAACGAAATATCTTTAACTCAATTGCTCAATTGCTGTCTGTTATTATATAATTTCCAGATACATATCGAGCCGTTCGTTGATACATTTACCATTGATAGAATTGAAAAAATGAAATTGATATGATACTATAACCTTATAACCGTAATAACAATATTATTCTTAGAAAAAGTGTTTAACGGCAGGTGATAAAAAGTGAAAAAAATATGTCTGCTTTTGTTTGTTTTGATAACTGCTGTTTTTTCGTCGTGCGCTGCTGTAGGTATGGACAATCTCCCTGCGGGTGAACTGATTAAAACCAGCAATTCTCCTGATAACCAATATAAAATAGAAGTTTATTTATGCGGCGGTAATGCGACAACCGCCAATTCTGTCAGATGCGCGGCAGTTGAGATTAATTCCCAAAAAAGCCGCAATATTTTTTGGCAATATCGGCAGGACGACGCCGAGATAGAATGGCTGGATAATACTAATGTAAAAATAAACGGAATAAAGCTCAATATATTAACAGATTCGTATGACTGGAGAAAGCATACTTCACTTGATGACGATTTAGACTACTGGGAGAATTATTGGGATATAGATTAAGGTAACAGATTATCATGAAAACATTATGATTATTATAACAGGGTACTCACTCTGCTCCTTTCTCACACATCAATCAGACGCATAAAAATCTGAGTAGTGGTTGCGATAAGGATTTCGGGATTTATTGATGTGTTTCGGATATGAGCATAATATGACCCCTGAATAAACAGCGTCAATATGATATTTATCTCGTTATTGTTCGGGATATTCGGATAAGTCATAAAAATATACTCTTTTATTTTGTCTTCGAGATGATTAATAAATCTGTTGTTATCATAACCCGAAAACAGGATTCCTATCTCTTTTGAATGCGCGACCAGCTCTCGGCTCAGGTTTTCGGCAAAAAGCCTGAATTCCATTTTGCCCTGACGCAGGTCATATTTTTTTACACTGTCAATTACAGAGGATATAAGTTCATTCTCGAGCTTATCTGATAAATCATAAACGTCTTTGTAGTGCAGATAGAATGTTGCTTTGTTTATCATTGCCAATTCGCTCAGCTCTTTGACGCTGATGCGCTTTATAGGTTTCTTTTTTCTGAGCTGATAAAACGCTTCTTTTATGCTTTTTAACGTCCTTTTTACACGTAAATCCATTTTTAGTGCTCCTTTTTATAGACAGATTTTATATTATAGTAGCATAAGCGACAAAATTAATCAAGTGACTATGGAAAAATAAATAAAAATACTATATAATTTGATTAAAATATAGTAAAATGCACTAGCTGTCAAAAGATATGAGCACGGTGCACAATATTATATTACAATTTCAAACCGGAAATGAGGTTATGCTTTATGGAAATTGATTATAATATGAGGAAACTTTTTAATGAGGAATACCTCACCCAGGTTGCGTATATGTATAACAATATGCCCCGCGGTCTCCTTGGCCCTCACTTCACCGAGTATGGTTTAAGAATTGCGGTTTATCTGCCGCAGTGCAACTCGGTAGAGTTTGTCAACAAGGATAACGGCGAGGTTCATCGCGCGTTCCTAGTTCACGAAAAGGGTATTTTTGCCGCTAACGTTCACACCGACAGAGTATTTGATTACTACTATCGCGCTTGGGACGAGGACGGCAACTACTACGAGAGCGAAGACAGCAACGCGTTCCCGAGCCAGTTCTCAGAGGTAGACGGCTACCTGTTCGGTCAGGGCACACACTATGACCTCTACAACAAGCTCGGCGCCCACAAAAAGACTATCAACGGCGTTGACGGCGTAGTGTTCGACGTTTGGGCTCCTAACGCTCAGCGTGTATCTGTTATCGGTAACTTTAACAACTGGGATCCCGCGCTTCATATGATGAGCAAAGTCAGCGAAGTCGGCGTGTTTGAAATCTTTATTCCCCGTATCGGCGAGGACGAGATGTACAAGTTCCAGGTTAAAACCTGCGACGGTTTCTGTGTTGACAAGACCGACCCGTTCGGCAACACCCAGCAGATGCGTCCCGACACTGCTTCTATCGTAACCAATATCGACAGCTTCGAGTGGACTGACGATCAATGGATTGAAGACCGCAAGGTTTCCGACTACAACGTTAAGCCTATGGCGATTTATGAGGTTCACCTCGGCTCATGGCGTCAGCATGAGGACGGCAGCTTCTATTCATACAGAGAGCTTGCCGAGCAGCTAGCTGATTACGTAGTAGATATGGGCTACACACATATTGAGCTTATGGGTATTCTGGAGCATCCGTTTGACGGAAGCTGGGGCTATCAGGTAACAGGTTACTTTGCTCCGACATCACGTTTCGGTAAGCCCGAAGACTTTATGTACTTTATCGACTATATGCACTCAAAGGGCATCGGCGTATTCCTTGACTGGGTACCCGCTCACTTCCCCAAGGACAGCCACGGTCTGGGACGCTTCGACGGCACATGCCTGTATGAGCATCCGGACCCGAGACGCGGCGAGCATCCCGACTGGGGTACATTTATCTTTAACTATGAGCGCAACGAAGTTCGCAACTTCCTTATCGCAAGCGGACTTTTCTGGCTTAATAAATTCCACGTAGACGGTCTGAGAGTTGACGCGGTTGCTTCGATGCTTTATCTTGACTACGGCAAGAGCGACGGTCAGTGGCTCCCGAACATCTACGGCGGCAGAGAGAACCTCGACGCTGTTGAGTTCTTCAAACACCTCAACTCTATGGTTGGACAGTACGCTCCCGGCACACTTGTTATCGCTGAGGAGAGTACAGCCTGGGCAGGCGTTACAAAGGACGTTAATCAGGACGGTCTCGGATTCGCGCTCAAGTGGAATATGGGTTGGATGAACGACTTCCTCGAGTATATCTCCAAGGACCCCGTATACCGTCAGTATGAGCACGGCAAGCTCACATTCTCGATGATTTACGCTTATACAGAAAAATTCATCCAGGTTCTATCCCACGATGAAGTTGTTTACGGTAAGTGTTCAATGATTAACAAGATGCCTGGCGACGACTGGCAGAAGTTCGCTAATCTTCGTGTAGCGTACGGATTTATGTATTCTCACCCGGGCAAGAAGCTGCTCTTTATGGGTCAGGACTTTGCTCAATACGACGAGTGGAACGCTCAGGTCGGTCTGCAATGGTTCTTAATCGACGACAACGAGAATAACCGCAAGATGCAGCAATACTTCAAGGCTCTGCAGCACCTGTACACAGGTCACAAGGCGTTCTATGAGCAGGACTTCGATCCCGCAGGCTTTGAGTGGATGAGCTGTGATGACTATCAGAACTCTGTAGTAAGCCTTGTTCGTAAGACAAAGAACGGCAAGAACTCTGTTCTCTGCATCTGCAACTTTACTCCTGTTCCCAGAGAAGATTACCGCGTAGGCGTTCCGAATCTCGGCAACTACAAAGCTATCTTCAACAGTGACGACGTTGAGTTCGGCGGTACAGGCGATTTCCCGCAGGAAGACAAGAAGGCTGAAAGAAAGCCTTGGAACTATAAGAAACAGAGCATCTCTGTCACAATTCCTCCGCTCTCAATGATTGTTTTTGAATACAATCACACAATGCCCAAGCCTGATTCTCCCGCCAAGAAAAAGACAGTTAAAAAAACAGAAATCAAGAAGCCCGCGGCAAAGAAAATAGCTAAGGCGGCAAAGAAGACTGATAAGGCTGTTGAGGAGAAGGCACCCGCTAAGAAGGCACCCGCCAAGAAAACGGCAGCAAAAAAGGCTCCTGCTAAAAAAGCTCCCGCAAAAAAAACAGCGGCAAAAAAAGCTCCTGCTAAGAAAAAAGAAGATAAGAAATAAGAAATAAAACCAGGGAGACCGAAAGGTCTCCCTGATTTTGCGTTACGCGTTATTTAGTTTTTCTTTATTCTTATAGTGAACACCGCAATAGCCGCTGCGGTCAGCACAACCGCATATCCGATTACCCACCAAAGGTCGGGGAAGATTGCTCCGAAGTCTCCTGCAACAGCAGCGCGGGCCGCGTTGACTGCGTGAGAAAACGGCAGCAAATCGGCAATTGCCTTGAACGCTCCGCCAACCATGGAAGTATCAAACCAGATGTTTGAGAACCACGCGCTGAGGTTTGTAAGCAGCGCTCCGCATATTCCGCCGACCGCCTTTTCGTTAAGAACGGAACCAAACAGCAAACCGAGCGCGATAAATACAATTGCAACGGGAATGTTGACAACAATCGCGGCAATCAGATTGGCGCTGAACTGCAAACCTAAGAACAGAGCGCAAATGTAGCAGACCGTACTCTGGATAATCGCAAGCGGAATAAGCGGCATTGTGTATCCGAGAATAAAATCGGAAGGCTTCAGCGGCGATGTGAACAGTCTGAGCATAAAGCTCGTTGTTCGGTCTTTTGAAATGAGCATGGACGAAAACAGCGAGAGGAAACTCAGTCCGAACACTGTAATTCCGGGCGCGAGCAGTTCGATGTTGAAAAGCTTGGGACCGTAATCCTTGGGTATGCTGTTGTTAATCGCTGACAGCAGTACAAGCAGAACAATCGGAAATCCGATTCCGAACAGCGAGGTCATAATGTCTCTTGTGATTTCTTTTGTGTTTCGTGAAGCAAAAATTATTGATTTCATTTTAATGCCTCCCCTGCGAGCGTAATAAACGCCTCTTCAAAGTTATCGTTGCCCGCTTTTGCTTTGAGCTCGTCGGCGGTACCTTCAGCGCAGAGCACGCCGCGCGCCATAATGCCTATTCTGTCAGCAAGGCTCTCGGCTTCCTCAAGATAGTGGGTTGTGAGGATAATAGTCATTTTCCCCTTGAGCTTCTCGATTACATTCCAAAGCTCTCTGCGCGCGAGAACGTCAAGTCCGAGTGTGGGTTCATCAAGAAACAGTACTTCTGGCTCGGTGATAAGCGCCATAGCGATGCTCAGTCTGCGCTGCCAACCGCCCGAGAGTGTGGAGGCTTTGCTTTTTTCTATCTCGCCCAGTGAGAATTCTTCGATTATTTTGTCCGTTTTATCGCGGGCTTCTTTTTTATTTGAACCGTAGATACGCGCGATAAACTCGAGATTTTCTCTGACGCTCAGCTTTGCGGCTACAGCTGTTTCCTGCGGAGAAACATTAATCAGCTCTTTGACTTTGTCGGTTTCATTGAGGATGCTGTGTCCCATAAGCTCCGCGTCGCCTGATGTGGGCTGGGTAAGGCATGACAGCATCTTGATTGTTGTTGATTTTCCCGCTCCGTTTACGCCCAGAAGCGCGTATAGTTCGCCTTTGTGGATTGTCAGGTTCAGGTTATTAACGGCTGTTTTTGTTTTATATTTTTTTGAAAGGTTGACAGTTTTGATTGCTTCCATAATATCCTCCTGTTATCTTTTGAAAAAGTCACCCAGCGATACCTTCGCTAGAGCTATTCCTCCCTTGTCCGTATCGCCCATAACCATAAGGCGGTCACCCGCGCTGAGATTAAAAACCTCACGCGCGTATTTCGGGATTACTATCTGTCCGCGTTCGCCGATTTTCACCATTCCGAAGATGTATTTGCCGTCGGATGTTTCTTTATTTACGTTCTGCTCCTCAAGCGGCATATTTACAAGCACATCGACTGAAATATTATAATGCTCAGCTATCTCGCAGCACTTGAAGATGTCGGGTGTGCTTTCGCCGTTTTCCCATTTCGCAACGCTCTGACGCGAAACACCGAAACGTTCGGCAAACTCCTCCTGGCTGAGATTCTCACTCTTTCGGAGAAACTTGATGTTTGATGCGAGCACTTTGGTCACGTCCTTTCATTTTTTTATGAAATAAAATGATAATTCATATTTGAATATTTTTACTATGTGCATTATATCGCACAAGAAAGCGATTTTCAACCAACTGAGGTTTACATTTTTTGTTAATTATAGTAGCAAAAAGAGGTTGCCGAAGCAACCTCTATATA
>JAILPC010000146.1 GCA_024690465.1 Ruminococcus sp. | reverse complement strand
GTCTGTGTGGGCTGCGGATCTACACCGGGATAATATATTTCTTCAATCGGAACACCCGAAGCTTCGCTTGCTACATTATACTTTGTAGTACCGTTATCGTTTACGGTTGTGCTCTGGAGTGTGTAGGTTGTGTCGTCGCTGATTTGGCAGTCAACGGACTGAGGACTTCCTGATCCGATACAGAACAAAATGTTGGGAACATCAGAGGGAAGATCATATGTATATACTCCGCCCGAGCCGCTCATCGCAACGCCGGGCCACGAAACAGTTGTTGAGCCGCCCCAGTAGTAAATCTTGGGAGTGCCTGACCAGCCGCTTACGCCGTTAGTCTTGAATGTTACTGTGTGAGTTGCCGACGGATTCTTCTTTGTGTATGTGAGTGTAGCTGTAGTCTTAACTTCAGAACCTACATAACCCTTGAGAGTTACTTTATATGTTGCGCCCTGTACGTCAGCGGAAGTACCGAATGTAACCTTCTGGCCGTTTACATAAGCTGTGTCCGCGCTGCCGTTTACCGAGTATGTAGCGCTGTCAACATTTCTGAATGTGAATGTAGCTGTGAATGTGTCTGTTGTGTAGTAGCAGCTTGATGTACCGCCAACCATAGGATCGTCGCTGTAAAGAACCGCAACGCCTGTGCCGCCGATCTGGCCTGAAATCTTGTCATTGTTTACAGTGAATGTAGCGCCCGATACCTTATCTGTGTATGTGCCGTTTGCCATTGTATGAACGGGAACGTTGGAGATGCTTCTGCTGCCGCCGCTGTTACAGTTAACGAGAACCGCGCCGCCGTTAGAAGTTTTGCTTCCGCGACCGATAACAGCAACATTGGAGCCGTTGTCGAGGTACTCGCCCTGACCTGAATATACATTGTTAAATTCGTTAACAGCCTTAATTGCAGTGGATGAGTACCAGAGTGTTCTGCTGGCTACGCCAAGCTTCTGGCTGTCGGACTGCGGACGTGCGAGGTACATTGATGTTATGCCGTCACGAGCTGCCATAGCTGCCCATCTCTTGTTGAGTTCTACATCGGAAGGTTTGTTGCCGTCAGCGTATGTATCATGAGACTCAGCCCATAAAACGGCTTGATTCTTCTGCTGGCTCTCTGTGGACTGTGAACCGTCAGAGCCGATTGAGAGATTCTGAGGAACAACACTTGCAGCTGTACCACCGTTTACGTTGCCTGTGATGCTGTAGAAGGCGTTTGTGTTTGTAACCTTCATGTAGGGGAAGTACCAGGATGTCATTCTCTTAACACCGCTGTTATTGAGGATTTCACCGTATGAAAGGAGGTCCTTGCCGTATGTATTCTTGGCATATGTCTTAACAGCGCCTACTGTATTGGGCCAGAAATCTGATTTGTATGCCGCGAGGTCGTTAGGAGTCTCGATGTGCTTTGCCGCGTCAATACGGAAACCGTCAATTCCGCAGTCAACTAACTCTTTGAGATAATCGTAGATAGCTGTCTGAACTCTGCTGTCCTCTGTTTTAAGGTCGGGGAGACGTGATGTACAGCCTCTTGTAAGGTCGTATGTACTCTCGTCCTGACCGTATCTGGACGCGTCCTCTTTATAGGTCATATTGAACCAAGGAGTATGGAACAGCTTATTGTTGTAAATCTCAGGCTCAAACTGAGCTGCCTTGGGTGTAACGTGCTTCATCGGGTCTGTGGAGGTTTCGCTGTCCTCGTTGTCCTTTGTGCCCATATGGTTGATAACTGTATCGGCGATAACCTTGATACCCTTTGCGTGAGCAGCCTTAACCATAGCTACGAGGTCGGCTTTCTTACCGAGAGCGTTGCCGTCACTCTGGTTAATCTGGAAGCCCGAGGGCTGATAGAACATCCACCAACCGTTTTTGTTGTCGGACTGTTTTACCAGAGCGTCTGATGTTGTTGTTTTGATTTCATTCGGAGGTGAAATCTGAATTGTGTTAAACCCCTGCTTGGCAATGTTGTCAAGCTCGCTCTGAATATTCGAGTAGCTCCAGTTCCATGCCTGAAGGATTGTAGCGTCGTCATTCGATTGAGCCATTCCATAGGGGTTAGCGGTAATGCCCGAATATGTGTCGGGAAAAGTGCCGGTTTGACTCTTGTCAGTAGATACCGCCGTTACCGAGTAGTTAGCGACAACAATGCATGTCATCAGCATACAAACTACCAATACAGCGGAGATAATCTTTTTTTTCATAATAAGTCCTCCTGATAAAAACTTCTAACAAGGTACAAAAACCTTTTTATCACGATATATGATAATATATTTCGACTGAAAATACAATTCATTTTTTGTACAAAATTTATACTATATATATGTATATAATGCCAGTTAACAATTTTTAAACACAAAAAGAGCTGCTCAGACGAGCAGCCCTGTGGTCATTTGTTTAGATTTATCTTTCACTCTCGTGCCATTCTTCATCACTAAAAATGAAATCGTCTAAATCGCCGTCAATATAAATCCTGAACAGCATCGAAACGCACCTCCTTACTGTTTATGAAACGGAGGCGCATGGATTATTCCGTGGCTCTCAGGTAACCCATTATCGCGTCTACTGCCTGTTCGGCTGTAAGACGGCTTCGGTTTACGCAGAGGTCATAGTTCTCCGGCTTGCCCCATTTCATACCTGAATAAAAATTATAATAATTTGCCCTTGACTTATCTGTTTTGTTGATTACCTGCGCCGCTTTGTCCTTTTTGACTCCTTTTACTCTTACCGCGCGCTCAATACGGTAATCCATATCCGCGCATATAAACAGCTTTACAATATTCTTATCACGCAATACATAGTCGGCGCATCTGCCTACAATTACACACGGACCTTCGCTCGCGATCTGTTTGATGATCTTGTGCTGAAGAAGATAGAGCTTATCATTTACAGGAAGTCTGTCAGCGCTGAAGTTGCTGCCAAAAGAATAGAGTCCGAGAGAAAGAGAGTAGAGCAGACTGTTTGTCGCCTTTTCGTCAACGTTGTTGAAAACCTCAGGATCCGTGCCGCTTTCTTTAGCCGCAAGAGATATAAGTTCCTTGTCATAGCATTTTACACCGAGGGCTTTTGCGAGTTCCTCTCCGATTTCGCGGCCGCCGCTTCCGAATTGTCTTGCAATTGTTATAATTCGGCTGTTTGCCATGACTTTCGGAACCTCCTTTTCCTGATAAATCTTTAGGGTTTTGAACTATTATATGCATTTTATACTAAAAAATCAACATTTTTTTACAAATTCGTTAATATTGCACAAAAGAATTATAATTCGTTTGTATATTATATCCTCAAAAAGGCCAGATGTGCACCATATATGGATTAGCGCGATATTTACATATATATTCATTAAAAATCGCATTATGACTGAAAGAAAATTTTTGTCAATTTTTTTGTAAAAAACACTTGACTTTACATCTGCAATGTAATATAATTACAATTGCGCTACCGTGAAATGTTACAGCCGTGTAACAAGTTCGCGATACGCAAACGAACCTTGAAAAAAGAACAACGAAAGTAAAGAAACCCGAGATTTTTTTGAGTTGAGAAACTTGAAAGAAAAGTGAAGGAAACACTAAAAAACGAACAGTAAACACGATAGTGTTAAATGAGCGATTAAAGCTCTGAAATAG
>JAILPC010000127.1 GCA_024690465.1 Ruminococcus sp. | reverse complement strand
GCCGTCTCCAGCCAACTATCTTCGGCACTACAGGGCTTAACTTCCGTGTTCGGTATGGGAACGGGTGGACCCCCTGCGTCATCGACACCAACTTTTTTATGTGCGTTCATACGTCGGTTTGAAGATAAAGTCGGTTCTCGCCGGAAATGTTTCCTTTGAGTCAAACCTTTCTGTTTCAAACGACTTATGTATTATAGCACCATAAAGTTGAAAATGCAAGTGTTTTAGACAAAATTTTTCAAGAATTTAAACTACATAAATTCACCCAAATATTGACGAAATGCTCCAAAAATAGTAAAATATAGTTTAAGGTATCAGGAGCAATTCCGCCCCAAAAAGGACGATGATATTATGAACAAAACATATAAAGCGTACCTTATGATGAAATCGCTGTCGGTATACCGCGGAATCCTCACGCGAAGCGTTATCAACGGCTATATGAACCTGCTTTCAGCCTGCGAATCCGAGCCTTCGGAGTTCCTCAGCGCCTACGGAGAGTTTTACTCTCTGCTGTGTGAGCGCGGCGTAAGCGGCAAGCTCGCCTACGCAATCAGCGAAACCGCCCTGTTCGACGAAAACAGCTTTTCTCTGGCTGCCGCCGCGGGCAAAACCAAAGCTCTGCCCAAGAACGTGACGAGCGCCGTTTCGCACGACTGCGAGGCTATCCTCAACCTGTGCAGACTAACACCCGACGACATTATAGGTGAATACAAACACCTTGACGATATATCCGAAATCGCCCACGCTCTCCCGCGCTGGAAGGCGGGCGAAGCCGTACAGGCTTTCAACTTTGAACACGTCAGCCTTTCTCAGCTCGAGAAGTTCTACAGACTCAACGGCTGCGGAATGTTTGCCCGATACAAGGCGTTCGTCTGGCGTGACGGCGAAATCTGTCCCGTTGAACATCCCGACAAAATCGAGCTCAGCTCGTTTATCGGCTATGAGCGTCCCCGAAACAAGGTTATCGAGAACACGCTCGCGTTCCTTAACGGCAAAACCTGCAACAACTGTCTGCTCTACGGCGATATGGGCACGGGCAAGAGCTCAACCGTCAAGGCTATCGGCAACGCCTACCGCGACAGAGGTCTGAGGATTGTCGAAATGCCCAAGGAGCGGCTGTCGGATTTCCCGATACTCGTTGACAAAATCGCCGCTCTGCCGATGAAGTTCATCATCTTTATTGACGACCTTTCGTTCCAGCGCCAGGACAAGAGCTACACCTCGCTGAAGGCTGTGCTCGAGGGCGGACTCGCCGCCCGTCCCGACAACGCGCTGATTTACGCTACATCAAACCGCCGCCACCTCATCAAAGAGAGCTGGCAGGACAGGGACACCGACGACATCCACCGCCGCGACAATATGCAGGAGACGCTCTCGCTCTCCGACAGGTTCGGGCTTTCGGTATGCTTCGGCAATCCCGACAAAAAGGAGTATCTCGAAATTGTGTTCGCACTTGCCGACAAGGCGGGAATAAAGACGGACGCGGACGAGCTTTCCATACAGGCTGAGAGGTTTGCCCTCGGCAGAGGCGGACGCTCGCCGAGGTGCGCAAAACAGTTTATTGAGTCACTTTTGATTTAGGAGGATTATGATGATAAAAAGATTATTATCCGTAATGCTTGCGTGCGCGTTGCTTTTGAGCGCCGCCGCGGTTTTCACCTCCTGCGGCGAGGAAGCCGAGTTCCCCGTGAAAATCGGCAGCATCACTGTCGAAAAAGAACCCGAGAACATCGTTATCCTCGACAAGAACCTCGCCGACATAATCTCCGCTATCGGCTATGACGTCAAGATGGTCGGCAGGAGCGACGACGTAGACCAGAAAGGACTCAAGGTTGCGCCGAGCATGGGCACGGCTCAGGATCCGTCCGTCACCAACATCATCAAGGCAAAGGCGGAGATTGTTTTTACGGACAAAAGTCTCAACGACGCCGACGACGCAAAGCTCAAAAAGGCGGGCGTTATCGTGGCTCAGTTCGAGAGCGCGAACACGCTCAAGCAGCTGAGGTCTCTGTACGTCAAAATCGGCAGAATGCTCGGCGGAAATAACACGGGCAGAGTTGCCGCGGTCAAGGCGTTCAAGGAAATCCGAGACACTCTCACCGCCGTAAAAACCGCCGCGAAACGAGACAAAACCGTCAGCACACTTGCGTACCTCTACGCCGATAACGGCGTGCTCAAGACGGTCAACAGCGGCTGCTGGGCATCAACTGTGCTCGATTACACGGGCTCGGTGAATGTGTTCAAAAACGCCGAAACCGATGTTGTGGACATCAACAACCTTATGCTCGCGGACCCGAACTACATCTTTGTAG
>JAILPC010000080.1 GCA_024690465.1 Ruminococcus sp. | reverse complement strand
ACCGACGGTTCTTCAGCGTCCTTACTCTTGAGGTATGTGTAAAACTGCAGGTCGGGAATTTTAACGAGATTGCCGTCTCTAATTACCTCAGCGTCTGCCATAAAGCGCTGACGTGTTTTTCTTTCCTCGATTTTCGGGATTGAATATTTCTCTACACCAGCGGTTTTCTCCATTTTGGCGTAGTATTCTTCATAAAGCTTCTGCGCGTCTTCCTTTGTATCGACAGCGTTAATCTTTGCTACTCCTTCTTGGAGAATGGCGTATTCTTTTTCGAGAAGTTCTTTATTCTTGCTTATCGCCTTGTCGTTGTACAGCTCTCCGTATAACGTGCAGAGATTAAGAGAACAATCCTCTTTATAAATCGACACAAGTGAACCGTCAACCTTCTGACACTTCATTGTGGCAACGGCAAACGATAAATCCTGAATAGTGTTGATTGAATAATTATTTAGTTTTACAAATCTATCGCCCGTTTCGAGTCCGCTGTTCGCGGAAAAAGCAACTTCTGAGAAACCCGCGACGGTAGTTGAGGAATACTGAGGGTTCTGAACAACAATCGCGAACATCATTATCAATCCGAGCACGATATTCATAACCGCGCCCGCAATAATAATAATCATTCGCTTCCAGACCTTGGCGTTGTTGAAAGCGCGCGGATTGTCGCTTTCTTCGTCCTCGCCTTCCATAGCGCAGTATCCGCCTATCGGGAAAAGTCTGAGTGAATACGTAGTTTCACCTTTTTTAAAGCTTATTATCTTTGGACCCATTCCGAGCGAAAACTCGTTAACCTGTACTCCGCTCTTTTTGGCGGCTATAAAGTGACCGCCCTCGTGAAAAAATATTATCAGCGCAAAGAGCAATACACCGATAATAATTAACGCTATTGTTGTTAAAACAGATAACATGTATGATTACTCCAAAATTATCAAATATTACTTAAAACATAATCACGAGCGGATTTATCCGCTTCAAGAACGTCATCTACGCTCTTTGCCTCAACATTATCCTGTCTGAGCATAGCGTCCATAACAAGGTCGCCGATATCGAGGAACGAAATTTTTCCGTCACGGAACAGCTTGTTGGCAACCTCGTTTGCTCCGTTAGCCGCGGCAGCGCACAAGCCTCCCCTGTCGATTGCCTGCTTGCAGGCTCTGAGGCACTTGAACGTCTCATAATCAGGCTCAAAAAACGTGAGATTGCCGTAATCAGTAAGACTGAGCTGCTGTACGGGTGACGGATAACGCTTGGGATATGTTATAGCGTACTGAATCGGAATACGCATATCGGGAACACCAAGCTGAGCTATAACGGAATTATCAACGTATTCAATCATAGAATGAATAACACTTTCGCGATGAACAACAACATCGATTTTATCAGCAGGCATATCAAAAAGCCATGATGCTTCAATAATTTCAAGACCTTTGTTCATCATTGTAGCGGAATCGATGGTGATTTTTGCGCCCATCTCCCAATTAGGATGGTTGAGAGCCTGTTCAACGGAGATGTCTGTTAACTCGTCAGAAGACTTACCGAAGAACGGACCGCCCGAAGCCGTTAATATCAGACGTTTTAACGCTTTATCCTCGGGACAGCCCTGTAAGCACTGAAAAATTGCCGAGTGCTCGCTGTCAACAGGATAGAGTTTTACGTTATTATCCTTAATTGCTTTCATAACGAGACTTCCGCCGGCTACAAGTGTTTCTTTGTTGGCAAGCGCGATATTCTTCTTCGCTCCAGCCGCGGCAACAGTCGGCTTTAAACCTACCATACCGACTACAGAATTGAGGATTAAATCGGCTTTGTTTATTGTTGCCGCTTCAATCAGACCTTCCATTCCGCATGAAACTTTTGTATCGGTATCGGCAATATTCTCTTTGAACCGAGAATATTTACTCTCGTCAAAAACAACCGCGAGAGCAGGCTCGTATTTGCGCACCTGCTCTTCGAGAACTTTAATATTTGTATTGGCGGTTATCGCCGCTACATTTAAACTAAGATTATCAGCAACATCAAGAGCCTGTGTTCCTATTGAACCCGTAGACCCGAGAATACTAATATTATTAACCATATTTCACCTTTATACAACAAACAGCGGAAAGAATTTCACCATAAAAAACACAATGGGAGCTGAAAAAATTACGCTGTCGAAACGGTCAAGCACGCCGCCATGCCCGGGAAAAAATGAACCGAAATCTTTAATTTCGCACGAACGCTTGATAAGTGAGAATGATAAGTCGCCTACAACAGATACCACGCTCACAACAGCGCCCAGAAGCAGCATCAACGCTACGTTGAGTTTGGCTGTGTTTGAAACGGAATTGAAAACTAACGCGATAGCTACAGCGGAGATGACGCCCGCAATGATTCCGCCTATAAATCCTTCAATTGTCTTTTTGGGGCTGATATTGGGACAAAGCTTATGTTTACCCAGGAATACTCCCGCAAAATAAGCTCCTCCGTCCGCAATCCACGGCACCGCCAATGTTATCACAAAGAACAGAATATAATATCCGTGATAATAGTCGGGAACAACAAGCATTGATGTCATACCGAATACAATTACAATTGTGCCGAACAGCGCAAATGAAGCTTCGGAAAAGCCGATATCTTTATGAAACAGAATCATAATAACAAATATCGTCAAAGCAAAAATATACGGAATAAACATTCCCAATTTAAAATGATACAGCGTAGGCTGTACAAAAGCGTAAAGGACGCAGGGAATGAATATCTTCAGGTTTTTCTGAAGCTGTTTTGCGGCAAGAAACTCAACAATCATTATCGCGCAGAACGCGCCGATAACAATATAGAGTAAGCCGTGAAAGAATTCGCCAAGCAGCATAACAAGGATTCCCGCGGGAATTCCGATAGCAGCTGTCAAAAGACGCGATTTCATAGAATCCATAGAATCATCCTATCGATATATAAAGAATTTATACGCCGCCGAAACGACGGTTTCTGTTATTGAAAATCCTGATAGCTTCGTCAAGGTCATCTGTTGTAAAGTCAGGCCAGAGCTTGTTCATAATTACAAACTCCGTGTATGCCGCCTGCCAAAGCATAAAATTGGATATTCTGTACTCACCCGAGGGACGGATAATAAGGTCGGGGTCCGGTTGTCCTGCCGTGTACAGCCTGTCGGAGATAAGCTGTTCGTCTATAGCCTCAGCG
>JAILPC010000011.1 GCA_024690465.1 Ruminococcus sp. | reverse complement strand
TAATGATGTTCGGTGATTCTGCATTTTTTTTCATCGTTAAGATGTTGATATTGTTTCGGAACAAGTTTTGTGCTGTGCTTTATCTCAAATATTTCACAGCAAATTTTATCGGGATCGAATATAACCATATCGAACTCACCGACATCAAATTGCAACTTAAATACAAGCTTGTCGGGATTGAAGACTTTTGTTTCAAAAAGAACAATATCCTCCATCATTCTTCCCATGATTTCGCTAAGCAGTCTATCTATTATTTTTTTTCTGTCAATAGCCGAAAGCTCATTAAACTTATTGTCAAGCACAATGTTTTTTATAATTTCTTCTGCTTGAGAGTATCGCATGCCCGGTTGAGTGATGATTGTTTGCTTGTTGCTGTTGCCTGTGTTCGGGAGTGATACTAAATCTACTTCGGCAACCAAATCCAACAAAGTAAGATATTCTTTTATCTGAGCCATATGGCTTTCTTCGATATCTATGGTCTGCTCTTCTTTGTTCAGGATTTCGAGAGCTTGCATAATACCTAACGTGACAATGTCAAGATTAAAATGCTCTTTTATGTCGATCGGGCGCTCTCTGTCTCGGAGAAGATTTCGCGCAGTAATTGAAATGTCAGATGATTTGAAAGCCTTTTCAATTACTTCAGTAGTAAAACTGTGGTTGATGTTTTCTACAACACGGTTTATAACATTAGTCAGTTCGCCTTTTTGATATAAATCATAGAGCTGGCGAAAATGTCCGCCGTCTTGATAGTATTTAAGAGAGTGTTGAATGTTGTTTGCGATTGCGGTATTAATATATTCATTGGATTTCTTTGCGTTAGCAAACGTAGATTCTTTGTTGTAATTTACTCCGCTGATGCTCATGGTACCGCCGTATTTGATGTATTCATCAATACCTTGTATACCGAGTACATTTTCAAATTCACGATATGGAATAAATGTTGTATGCAGTGTAATTGCTCTATCATAAAGCTGATCGTCCTGAGTAAAGACAAAACCAAGTGAATCGGTACCCGTAAGAACAATCTTCATTCCGCTACTTGCATATATATCAGAGAAAAGCGCAGCGCCCTCGATAAAATCTTCGATTAACGTTACTTCATCAATAAACACATATTTGAAGCCCCTTTCCTCGAGCAATCTTAAATCGCTGTTAATGTCAGAAAGAGTATCACCTTTCTTCGCTTGGATAAACGCGGCTTTATTGAACTCAGCATCAGATAATTCGGAAAGAATCTGTTTTACCATAGTGGTCTTGCCTGTTCTTCTGAGTCCATAAAGAATAAAAACTTTTTCAGATAATTCGCCAAAAATATAATTGCGCAGGATTGAGATGCACTCTCTCTTTTTATATTTCCAGACAGAAGCTATTTGTGCGCGAAGAGCTTTGCCTATACGAACAAGCGTATTAAATTCACTAGATGAGATTGACGCATCTTTTGCAGAGTCAGGTAAAAGCCTTTTTAGTTCTTTCAGTTTTGCTTCAAGAGCTTTTCGTTTATCTATTTGAGTACGCAATTCTTCAACTTGATCAAACGGGATATAGGTTTCGGTTCTTTTTTTATTATTTATGATTCTATGATAATAGTAATCTTTGCCTTTGATATTTTTAACAGTGATGCTGCCTTGAGGAAGAGCGGCTATTTCTCTTTCTAAATCGTAAATTCTATCCATAATGTCTTCCATAGCGGAACCTCCATATACTAGTTATACCCATTATACCACCGTTATACCACTTGTCAAGTGGTATAACATATTTATGATTATATTAATTCATAATAATAGTAAATCAATCGCTATATTTGCAATTTCCTTTCATAAGTTTTATTAAGTCTTGGTATGGGAAAATTTACCACCCCGTGAAATCTTTCGATTTCTTCTCCGTTTATAAAGAAAACGAGAGTCGGTGCGGATTGGACTTGGTATTTTTTTATCAATTCATCATTGAAGTTGATGTTAATTTTAACGACCTTTATTCTTTCTTTGTAGTCCGCCTCAATCTGTGATAGTACAGGCGAGAGCATTTTGCACGGAATACAGCTATCCGAATAAAAGTCAGCCAGTACCGGCAATTCTGAGTTTAAAACCTCTTGACTGAAGTTTTCGTTAGATATTTTTACAGCCATTATTTACCTCCTACAGCGTTATAAAAATCTTTTTTTAAATCTGCGATATCCTCAATACCGACGCTGACGCGTATGGTGTCGTCATACACTCCCGCATTTTCACGTTGCTCTTTGCTTGAGTGAGCGTAAATTGTACTCGCGGGGTGTATCGCTAATGTGCGCACATCACCGATATTGGTTGCAATCAGCGGTAGTTTCAGATTGTTAATTATTTCAAAGGCTCTTTTCTTACTGCCGACTCTGAGCGTAAGTATAGCGCCGCCTTTGCCGTTTAATTGTTTGTTGACGAGGCCTTTGTATGTCCCAAGCGTGGGGTAGTTTACCTCTATTCCTTTAATATTGTTGAGATATTCGGCTAACGCCTTTGCGTTGTCGCACAATCTTTCCATCCGAAGCCCCAAAGTTTCCAAGCCTACCGAGGTCATAAAGGCGTTCATCGGAGAAAGGCACGCTCCCACATTTCGCCAAAGTCCGTTTTTAATCTTCGCGGTGTAAGCGAATTTGCCGTATTTAAGGTATTCGCTCATGCTCGGATAGCGTCCGTTTTTCCAGTCAAATTTACCGCCGTCAACTATAATTCCGCTTATGGAGTTGCCGCCGCCGTTAATGTATTTTGAACATGAATGCCTATCACTATGCCGTTACGCGCCGCCTCAAAATCTCCGCTTGTGCTGCACAAAGCAATATGTCCGCACATTTTATTGTTATGGAATTTTTTCAGTAGTTTATAGTCGTTATTCTCTATGAGCTTGCTTTCGATTATCGCAAGGTCAAATCTTCGTTCGCGCAGAAGCTCGTTGAATTTTTCGGCTGAATTCACCACAGCCTCAATCTCAAAGCCCGTCTGCTCTCCCCATATATGGACTGACGTTAGCTTTGCGAGCAAATTAGTGCTTTCAAGCACAAGCGCCACACTATACATATTCTCACCTCTATTCGCCTATTAAACATATAGAAATACTAGATTTATATATTATCTGGAATTATAACACATAATCAAATTAAATTCACGTATCAATATGCGAAAAATATTTATATTTTTTCTTTGAGTTTTTAGGCATTTTAAACTTTATATTAAAAATATGGTATAAATTTAGTAGCTAAAAATATAGACTAAATATTTGTTTTAGATTACATTGGCTGTGTGGTAATAAACATATATTTTTTCAATCAAATTTGGAGAAAAATATTGACAAATTTCATTTTTTTAGATAGGATTAATTTAACGAATGAAGGGGTATTCCGCGCGCCGCTGTTCCATGTAGGTATTGCGGCAAACGACTATACTTTTTCGGTAAATTTTTAAGAAAAGAAAGGAGATCCTTATGAAAAAAGTAAAAAGACAAGGCAAACGGTATTTGTCTGTAATTCTTGCTCTGCTTATGTTGTCGACGGTTTTGATTACACCGCTTTCAGTCAGTGCGGAAACAAATGAGGAAGCTTCCTCATTTTCAGATGATACAAGTGTAGATCAAGAGAACTCAAACGAAGCTACCGAGCCCGAATCAAGCAACTCAGACACCCGAACATTATATGAGAAATCTGAGCAGGTATCCGGTGAACCCGCAAGCAGCGAGCCCGCAAGCAGCGAGCCCGTGTCTGTCAGAGCGTCAACAGATGGTGTTACTTATGAGTATTCACTTGACGATGATAACAATGCTACAATCACAAAAGCCTATAGTTACCGTACCACACTCAAGTTTCCTTCCGAGCTTGACGGTTATGCTGTTACAGCTATAGGAGATGAAGCGTTTAGAAAAACTTCATCTCTTTTGGTTGTAAAAATTCCAAACAGCGTTACGAGTATAGGCAAGAACGCGTTTTCACTATGCTCAGATCTTAGGGAAGTTGAACTTCCCGACAGCATTAAAAGCATAGGAATTCATGCTTTCTACGGCACAGCCCTTGAGAGTGTAACAATTCCCGGCAGCGTTACGAGTATAGGCGACGGCGCGTTTGGAAATTGCAGTAAAATGACGAGCCTGACATTTGGTAACGGAGTTACGAGTATCGGTTCAGCATTTTCCTATTGTAAAAGTCTAACGAGCATAACCATCCCAAACAGTGTTACAAGTATAGACCACTCTGCATTTTTAGGATGTACGAGTCTAACGAGCATAATCATCCCAAACAGTGTTACAAGTATCGGCGGCCACGCGTTTTCTTATTGTCGAAGCCTTTCGGAAATATCAATCCCTGACAGTGTTACTTTCATAGGTGATGATGCGTTTTTTAATACAGCTTATTACAACAATGAAAGTAACTGGGAAAACGGAGTTCTTTATCTCGACAATGCTTTAATTGATGTAAAACCTAACGAGGTAAGTGGTGAATGTAGGATAAAGGGAGGTACTACTGTTATTGCGAAGTGCGCGTTTGGTTCGGGATTAGAGACTTGTCCCAACCTTACGAGCGTAAGAATTCCCGGTACTGTTAGATATATAAATGATGCAGCATTTGAACACTGCTCAAGCCTTGAAAGCTTGGAGTTACACGAAGGAATTGTTGAAATAATGCCATACGCATTTGCATACTGCTCAAGTCTTACCGGCTGCTTAACAATTCCTAACAGTGTTACAGATATAGGTTTGCATGCTTTTGAAGGCTGCACAAACGTGACTGATATAACACTCTCCAATAGGATTACTGAGATCGGAAAGGAACTGTTTAAGGGCTTTAATAAGATTACCTCTATAACAATCCCCGGTAATGTAAAAACTATAAGTGATTCTGCATTTGAATACTGCTCAAACCTTGAAAGCTTAACCATTCGTGAGGGGGTTGAGAAAATAGGTTATTTTGCTTTCCGTGGCTGCGCAAGCCTAAAGTCTTTAACACTTCCGAGGAGTATTAAAGATTTAGCCTTAAATTCGTTTCACGTATGCCAAATTAAGACTTTGACAATAAAGCCTACGGATGATTTTAACATTAATAACACCTTTGACTATTTTGGTGCTTTTGATAGTAACGTCCTCAGCCAATTTAATGGTACCGTAAATCGTGTAATAATCGGCGGCGGAGCTACCGTAATACCCGAATATGCTTTTAAAGGATTTTCCTCACTGCAGAGAGTTAAAATTTCCGGCACAGTTAAAAGTATTGGTGAATACTCATTCAGTAAACTCTATAATCTCCGTAGTGTAAAAATCGGCGAAGGTGTAGAGGAAATAAGAGCTAACGCCTTTAACGACACAGTCTCTTTTAATTACATAGAAATTCCCGGCAGCGTTACAACGATAGGTTACAGAGCGTTTTACAATAGCCGTTCTATAGACGGCTATGACGGCGAATGTGATCCCCGTTCTCTAATAAGTGGACCCGGCGGCTTTGCTTATAATAAATATGAATCCGACGGCGTTCCTCTTGATAAACTGGAAACCGTGATTCTACACAGAGGACTGAAAACCATAGGTAAAGAAGCCTTTTACGGACGTGAAAATCTCGATCATATTATACTGCCCAAAGAGCTTGAGAATGTAGGTGAAAAAGCCTTCTACAACACAAAAAGCCTCAGAACATTATATGTACCCAGCACAGCTTATGTCGGGAGAGAAGCGTTTCTTAGATCCGGAGTAGAGAATGTGATTCTCTGCGGAAATGATGATAATGAGGGCGCGAGAATAGATTATTACGCGTTTGGCGAGTTTACATACGCCGTCACCGGGATATTCTTTGGCAATGCGTATACAAAGAATTATGTTAACACAGTATATGCCAATCAGTTCGTTACTTTGTATGAAAGTGATAACGGAAACGGGACATATGATACATGGTTAGGTAATCTCGAAAGAGTTACCGGAGGTGCGGGCAGGATGCCTACAATCGTTGCTCCTAAATTCAGCGCGCCGATATCTTTTGCTCAGAATTATGGGTTTTATAATCATGAATGTGATATGCCGGGACCGACAGATGACGACTACGATGATGAAGACGATTTAGAAGAAGAAGAAAATGATGGCAGCGGATTCGTTTCCTTTGTAAAAGACGCGGTGAGAATAGTCACCGGCTACGAGGGAACCGATTTGGGCTCTATGTTTGAAATTCCGGATTCAATAGGTGGCCTGCCTGTTACAAGTATTTTAGTCGATGCGTTTGCGGATATGGATTTTACCGAAGTAGAGCTTCCCGACAGTATTGAGGATATAGGCGACTGGGCTTTCAGCAACTGCAAAAAGCTTACAAAGGCTATTCTCAAGGCAGGACTTAAGAAGATAGGCTCCTACGCCTTTGAAAACTGCTCCGAGCTTGAAGATATAGAGCTTCCTGACGGGCTGATCGATTTAGGAAAGTCTGTGTTCAGCGGTTGCGAGAGCCTTAAGGATATAAATCTGCCCGACAGCATCGACAAAATAGGGGCATACGCTTTTGAATACTGCAAAGGTCTCACGGATATAGACCTTCCCGATAATATTACCGAGGTAGCGGAAGGGTTATTCAGGGGCTGTGAAAGCCTAAAAAGTATAAATATCCCCGATAAAGTTAAGGAGATTGGCGCATATGCTTTTGAAAACTGCTCCGAGCTTGTGGATATAGAGCTTCCTGATGGGCTGACTGATTTAGGAAAGTCTGTGTTCAGCGGTTGCAAGAATATTAAGGATATAAATCTCCCCGACAGCATCGAGAAAATAGGGTCATACGCGTTTGAAAACTGCAAAAGCCTCACGGATATAGATCTTCCCGATAATATTACCGAGGTAGCGGAAGGGTTATTCAGCGGTTGCGAGAATATTAAGGATATAAAACTCCCCGACAGCATCGAGAAAATAGGGTCATACGCGTTTGAAAACTGCAAAGGCCTCACGGATATAGATCTTCCCGATAATATTACCAAGATTCCGGAAGGGTTATTCAGCGGTTGTGAAAACCTAAAAAGTATAAATATCCCCGATGGAGTTAAGGTGATTAGCGCATATGCTTTTGAAAACTGCTCGAGCCTTGAGAGCATAACAATTCCCGCAAGTGTAGAAAGCATAGCGTCTGAGGCTTTTAAGGGATGCAAAAACCTGAACGTAATCTTCTCTGATACCGCTTCAGCGATAAAGGATAAGATACTCAGCGGATGCTCTGAATTGACGAGAATAACTATCCCCGAAAGTGTCACAAGTATAGGCGCTTCGGCATTCAGCGGTTGCAGCAAACTTGTGAGCGTAACATTAACCGAAAATGTTACGAGCATAGGCTTAGATGCATTCTCTGACTGCAAACAATTAAAGATTTACCTTCTCGGTGAGGCCGGCTCTTATGTAGAAAGCTTTGCTGAGAGCAAAAACATTCCTTTCACAGCCTTTACATGTTCTGACGAAATGGCTAAGCTTACGAGATTATTACCAAGCAGTGCTTGGGCGCTTATTCCATCTATTATAGATGAATTACCTGTTACGAGTATAGGAGAAAATGCACTTAGCGGTCTCAGTGTTGAGGGAATAACAATTCCCGACAGTGTTACAAGTATAGCTTCTTCGGCGTTTGAAAATTTAAAAAACCTGAAGGAAATAAAACTTCCCGAAAGCCTTATAAGTATAGATGAGAAGGCGTTCAGCGGTTGCAGCAGCCTTGCGAACATAACATTCGCCGACAAAGTCAAAACCATAGGAGCATCAGCGTTTCAAGACTGTTCGAAGCTTACGGAAATAAAAATTCCCGACAGCGTTGAAACCATAGGAGCATCAGCTTTCCGAGGCTGTTCAAAGCTTACGGAAATAGAAATTCCCGACAGCGTTGAAACCATAGGAGCATCAGCTTTCCAAGGCTGTTCGAAGCTTACGGAAATAGAAATTCCGGATAGTATTGAAAGTATGGGTTCCTCCGCGTTTGAGAGTTGCACTGACCTCGAAACCGTATACATCTTCAGCAGAACAACCGACATAGGCGACAATGCTTTCAATAACTGCAACAACCTTAATACTATCTACGCCTACGACTCGTCTGCGGCTGATACTTACTTTAAAAACAGCGACGTTACGTTTGTTCCGCTACTCAAGACCAATAAAGGCGGCAGCTACAAGGACGTTGCGCTCACCGAAACTCAGTCTGTTGAAAATGACGGCAACCTCTTTGGATTGAATCAGGATTTCTACGGTAACATTGAGCTCCTCGGTACCCAGCTAAAGGGAGATGACACAAAAGGCATAAGATTTGTGGCGGTAGTAAACGAAGGCATTTTAGGAGAAGCCGCCAAGCAGCACGATGTAGCTGACTACGGCTTTGTAGTAGCTAAGTGTTCCAAGGACTCAACAGTTGCTGTGAGCGAGGATAACATTCAAAAAATAAATATAGGTTCGCCTAACGTCAAAACCTTCAGTTGCAGGAATACATCCAACAAAATCTGCGGAGATTACGGCGTGTATAACAATCCTACAAAGTACAAATATGTTACTCTTGCAATCAATAATGTTCCCGCCGACCAAGGCTTTGTTGTACGCTTTTATCTCAAAACCTGTTCCGGCAGAGTTTATTATTCTACCTATAACACCGACTACACGGGCTTTGTTGCGAGCTTAAGTCGAATTGCAACAATGAGTGAAGGTGAGAACGCAGCGTTGTTCAGGGATGATTGGGAAGACATATCAATCTTTTCGGATGATTAATTGAAAGAGGTGATATTTATGACAAAACTAATTAAAAAGCCTGTAAGCATTATATTGACGCTTATGCTATTATTGTCGGTTGTGGTGTTAACGCCTGTGTCTGTCAGCGCGGAAACGCTCGAGTCTGATTTTCAGTTCAGTAACGGTACAATTACAGGCTACAGCGGTCCCGGCGGAGACGTTATTATTCCCCCTGCAATCGGCGGTAACAGCGTTACAAAAATAGGCGTCAGAGCGTTTTTAGGCTGCTCAAATCTTGAGGGCGTAACAATCCCCGACGGTGTTACGAGTATAGGGGATTTTGCATTTTACAATTGCACAAACCTTACAAGCATAACAATCCCGGACAGTATTACAAGTATAGGTTCTAATATGTTTTACGGTTGCAATAATATTACCGACTTAACAGTAAAGGGAGATCTTGCTGATTATAACGATTTACCTTGGTCAGTTGTCAAAAATTTGACGATTACAGGAACCGCCGTAAAGCCCAGCGCCTTTACCGCTTTTTCCGCGCTTGAAAAAGTAACAATTTCTGACGGCGTTAAGAGTATAGGAGATTGTGCGTTTAGCGGTTGCAGAAATCTTACGAGCGTAACAATCGGTAACAGTGTTGAGAGCATAGGATATAACGTGTTTAGTCAGACCGGTCTTACGAGTATAGAAATCCCCGACAGTGTTACAAGTATCGGTGTCGCCGCGTTTAACATGTGCTCAAATCTTAAGAGCGTAACAATCGGCAACGGAGTTACAACAATCAGCAGCAGTTTGTTTGCCGGCTTAAGTAAACTTGAGAGCGTAACGCTTGGTAACAACGTTAAAACTATAGATGCCGGCGCGTTTTACAATTGCACAAGCCTTACAAGCATAGATATCCCCAACGGTGTTACAAGGATAGGTGCCAGCGCGTTTTACGGCTGTTCAGGTCTTGAGAGCGTAACAATCGGTAACAGTGTTGAGAAAATAGAAGCCGTTGCCTTTTCCAACTGCAGCAGTCTTACCGGTGTAACAATCGCTTCGAGTGAAACTCTTATTGATAGTTCGGCGTTTAACAACTGTAGTGATGGTCTGATAATTTACGGATTCGATCCGTCAAGCGCGAAAGATTACGCTGAACAAAATGGCATAACCTTTGTAGCACTTTCCTCACATTCGGATTACGAGTACACCTTAGACGAAAACGATCTAGCTACAATTACAAGGTACAACGGCTCTGATACCGAAATTATGATTCCCGATAGCATTGACGGATATATCGTTTATGCTATAGGCCAAGGAGCGTTTGGCGGTAACACAAAACTTAGCAATGTAAAAATCCTGAATGGCACTGTTATAGGATCGGGTGCGTTTAGCGGATGCTCAGCTCTGGCAAACGTAGAAATCGGCAGCAATGTTGAGCATATATATGGCGGCGCGTTTTATAGTTGTGTCAGTCTTACTGAGATAATAATCCCTAATAGTGTTAAAACTCTGGAAAACGGCGCGTTTAGCGGCTGTAGCAATCTTACAGAAGTAAAAATCGGCGACGGCGTTACAACTATAGCAAGCGGCTTGTTTTCCGGCTTAAGTAATCTCAAGAGCGTAACGCTTGGTAACAATGTTACAACTATAGATGCCGGCGCGTTTTTCAATTGCGCAAGCCTTACAAGCATAGATATCCCCGACTGTGTTACAAGTATAGGCAGTAGCGCGTTTAGCGGCTGCTCAGGTCTTACGGAAGTTGAAATCCCCGACAGCGTTACAAGTATAGGCGGCAACGCGTTTAGCGGCTGCTCAGGTCTTACGGAAGTTGAAATTCCCGACAGCGTTACAAGTATAGGTACCGGCGCCTTTAGCGGCTGCTCAAATGTTACCAAATTAACGGTAAACGGAAACGGTTCATTCGATAACAGCAACCTGCCTAAATCAACCGTTACGGACTTGACAGTTACAGGAATGTCTATAAAACCGGCTGCCTTTTTCGGTTTGACCGCTCTTGAAAGAGTTGCAATCTCTGACAGTGTTACAACTATAGGCTTGAAAGCGTTTCAAGCTTGCACAAATCTTACAAGCATAGATATCCCCGACAGCGTTACAAGCATAGACTTTGACGCGTTTTACAATTGCACAAGCCTTACAAGCATAGATATCCCCGACTGTGTTACAAGTATA
This sequence comes from Ruminococcus sp., assembly GCA_024690465.1. Taxonomy (GTDB): domain Bacteria; phylum Bacillota; class Clostridia; order Oscillospirales; family Acutalibacteraceae; genus Ruminococcoides. Next base: position 2,783 of record JAILPC010000011.1, on the reverse strand, counting down.
GGCAGCTTCGCGTTTAGCGGCTGCTCAGGTCTTACGGAAGTTGAAATTCCCGACAGCGTTACAAGCTTAGAAGCCTATGTATTCGCCAATTGTAAAAACCTCAAAAGAGTAGATATCCCAAGAACTGTTACTTCTATAAACCAATGGTCGTTCTCCGACTGCCCGAACCTCACAATCTGCGGCTATGTAGATTCCGCGGCAGAGCATTACGCCGACAGTCAAAGTCCTGCCATCCCTTTTTCTCCTATTTTAAAAATCAACACAGGTGACGGATACAAGTATGCCCCTCTCATCGCTACTCAGTTTAAAGAGAGCGACGACACAAGTTTCATGCTCAGCCAAAAAACATTTAAAAATATTGAGTTGCTCGGCGTTCAGAAGAAAATTGACAAAGGCACCCACGATATGCGATTTGTGGCCGTGGTTAACGAGGGCATTATCAAGGACGCAGACGAACACGGCGACATAGCCGACTACGGCTTTGTTGTAGCAAAGACTAACTATACTTCCACCTCCGAAGCTACGGATAACTATGTATCCAAGGTTACTCTCGGTGCTAAAAATACATTGAGCCGCAGTTGTATGTATACCGTTAACAGCTACAGCGGTATTTACGGAAGAAAAGATACAAATACGAAGTACAAGTATATGACTTTAGCAGTAAAGGATGTTCCCGATGACCAGGGCTTTGTTGTTCGTTTCTATGTTAAAACTAAGTCAGGCAGAGTATACTACGCAAATCACAAAAACAATTGCAAAGGCTGCGTGACAAGCTACTCTTATCTTCAGTCGTTGATATCATAAGGAGGTAATTAAATGAAGTACTATTACAAAACTCCCGAAATCAAGGTTGAGGAGCTAGCGTAGCAGGACGTTCTTTGTACTTCCGGTGAAACTGACGCAAATGTAGATAACCGAACAACTGATTACAAAACTGAATCCTTTTGGGGCATCCTGACGAATTGGGATTTTTAATTTATTAACAGTTAGATTAGTTAAGCCGCTCTGCGAACAGCATACGCAGAGCGGCGTTTTCATAGATTTTTTTCTATTTGCCTCTGTATTGTAACCGCTTAATAACCACCCCCTGACATAAACAAATCCTCCGCAGTAAGCAGAGGGTTTACGTACATATATTGTAATTATTCATCAGACGATGACGTCGGTTTTGTGCGCCGGACGATGGACTGCTTCATCTCTTCGCTCCAGGGCATAAGGCTTTCGAATTCTTCGTTGGAGAACGGTTTGCCCATGTATTGCATATCCGTCAGCACCAGCGCCAGATAAGCATATGGCTCAACACCGTTGGCTTTCGCTGTTTCAATCAAGCTGTATACGATCGCGCTGGATTTCGCTCCCTTGACCGTGTCGGAAAACAGCCAGTTTTTCCTCCCGATCACAAACGGACGTATCGCGTTCTCGGCAAAGTTATTGGATATTTCGACTTCACCGTTATTCAAGAACGCTCTGAGGTATTTCTCCTGGTTCAGCGCGTATTTCACCGCGTCCTCAAGCTTGCTTCCGCTGACAGGGTGGACAGTACGCACCCAGAGGAAGTATTCGTCCACCAGCTTTTCCGCTTGGTTGCGGCGATTCTCTTCTCTCTGAGCGTTATTCAGGGTTTTCCATTTTCTTTCGAGTGCGAACAGCTTGTTACAGTAGTTGTAGCCGACTGCCGCTTTGGAGTTCTCCATTGTCGCACCCTTCGGCATCGCGTCGCGCCACGCTCTGCGCATGTGCGCCCAACAGCCACACCGGGTGACGTTCTCAACGGCATTGTATCCGGCATTCCATCTGTCACCAGACAGCCCGTAAAACTGCTCAGGAATCTCTTGCAGCGTTCTCCGCTTCTGTCCGGCTGGTACTCGAAGATCCGTATCGCCTTGCCGGAGCGTCCGTCGCTGCCGTAGACCCACATTCGTGATTCACTCTGCGGAGCCTTGCCTTCTTCCTTGAGTACTTGTACGACCGTTTCATCGGCATAGATGACGCTACCCGCGAGAAGCTGCTTCTTCATCAGCTTGTACAGCGGCTTGAGCCATTTCTCTGCTACCTTGATGATCCAGTTCGCCATCGTTGCTCTTGAGAGCGCGAAGCCGTCACGCTGCCAAATCTTCTCCTGCAGAGCCAAAGGGACGCCGTCCACATACTTCTGCGTCATCACATCGGCTACTAAAGCAGGCGACGCATAGCTGTGCTTGATCAGCGGTTCGGGAGCTTGAACGCTGTATATCCTCGAAACGCCTTTCTCTTTTTCGCAGTAATCGCAGGTGTAGGTATATGCGTAGTAATTGACGACTTTCATAGATTTCGGAATAGATTGTATCTCTCTGCGCAGGAATTTCTTTCCCATTCTCCTAAGAGGTTTACCGCAGGAAGAACAGAACTTTTCATCTTCCGGAATGTCGAGAAAAACATCTTCCGACGGAAGCTCCTTGATCTTATCTTCAAGCGAGCCCTTCGGCTTGCGCTTATGCTCCGGAACGATGATCGTTTTCTCGTCAGGTTCAGGAGCCTTCGGGTCTTGCTCCAGCTCCGCCTCGTTGAACACGCTGAGCTGATCGGGAGATACATACTTCTGCTTTTCGCTCGACTGACCGAAACGCGCTCTCTGCATATTTAAGAGAATCTCATTCATATGATCGAGCTTTTGTCTGAGGTTATTAATTTCTTCCTTTTGGCTGTCATTCTCAGCTATGAGCATGCTGATCTGATGCTCTAATTCAGCGATGCTTTTGTGCGATTTATTTGATTTTGTGGGCATAAAAGCACCGCCTTTTCAG